>NZ_JAAHGM010000002.1:34173-289057 GCF_010692625.1 Okeania sp. SIO2C2 | reverse complement strand
CGTATAGAAGCAGAAGACATGACTCTAAGTGGCTACAAATCTGAATCCAGAAGTGTAGCTTCAGGTGATGCAGTAGTCTCTATCTCGAACTCAGGCTACACAGAAGGTAGTGCCACAACTCAGTTTACAGGAGATACAGGTACATACAATGTAGTAGTAGGTTACTATGATGAAAAAGATGGTCAATCTTCTGTTTCAGTAGAAATTGGTAATGAGACCATTGATTCCTGGGAATTTGACCAAAATCTGCGTAGTAGCTCGGTGAGTAGTAAAAATTTTGTAGAGCGGACTATCGCTACAAGTCTACAGATTAATAATGGAGAAAACATCACCCTTAACGGTGAAAAAGAGGCAGGGGAGAGGGCAAGATTTGACTACATTGAATTTATCCCTGTTGCAGCACCAGGGCCAGCACCAGCACCAGCACCAGCACCAGCACCAGCACCAGCACCAGCACCAGCACCAGCACCAGCACCAGCACCAGCACCAGCACCAGCACCAGCACCAGCACCAGGAACATTATCCTTCAGCGACACCACTTACAGCATAAATGAAGATGGTACTACTCAAGGTGCCGTCATAGTTACTCGTAGCAGTGGCAGTGATGGAGCAGTCAGTGTGACAGTTACCCCCTCTAACGGTACAGCAACAGCAGATAATGATTATGACAGCACTCCCATAACAGTTGATTTTGCAGATGGAGAAACAGAGAAAACAATTAATATCTCTATTGTTGATGACAGTGAGCAAGAGGATGACGAAACAATTAATCTAACTTTATCCTCCCCTACAGGAGGAGCAACCCTCGGCACTGAGGAGACAGCGGTGTTAACAGTTGTAGACAATGATGCTTCTTCTCCAGATAATGGTAATAGTGGTTCACCATTGCGTATAGAAGCAGAAGACATGACTCTAAGTGGCTACAAATCTGAATCCAGAAGTGTAGCTTCAGGTGATGCAGTAGTCTCTATCTCGAACTCAGGCTACACAGAAGGTAGTGCCACAACTCAGTTTACAGGAGATACAGGTACATACAATGTAGTAGTAGGTTACTATGATGAAAAAGATGGTCAATCTTCTGTTTCAGTAGAAATTGGTAATGAGACCATTGATTCCTGGGTATTTGACCAAAATTTGGGTAGTAGCTCGGTGAGTAGTAAAAATTTTGTAGAGCGGACTATTGCTACAAGTCTACAGATTAATAATGGAGAAAACATCACCCTTAACGGTGAAAAAGAGGCAGGGGAGAGGGCAAGATTTGATTACATTGAATTTATCCCTGTTGCAGCGCCAGCGCCAGCACCAGCACCAGCACCAGCGCCAGCACCAGCACCAGCACCAGCACCAGCACCAGGGCTAGCACCAGCACCAGGGCTAGCACCAGCACCAGCACCAGCACCAGAGCCAGCACCAGGAACATTATCCTTTAGCGACACCACTTACAGCATAAATGAAGATGGTACTACTCAAGGTGCCGTCATAGTTACTCGTAGCAGTGGCAGTGATGGAGCAGTCAGTGTGACAGTTACCCCCTCTAACGGTACAGCCACAGCAGATAATGATTATGACAGCACTCCCATAACAGTTGATTTTGCAGATGGAGAAACAGAGAAAACAATTAATATCTCTATTGTTGATGACAGTGAGCAAGAGAATGACGAAACAATTAATCTAACTTTATCCTCCCCTACAGGAGGAGCAACCCTCGGCACTGAGGAGACAGCGGTGTTAACAGTTGTAGACAATGATGCTTCTTCTCCAGATAATGGTTTAGGTGGAGATAATACTTTTAACGGTGGTCCTGGTGATGATAATTTCGTCAGTAGCTCTGGTAACAACAGCTACGATGGCGATGAGGGTGAAGATACAGTCAGCTATGCTAGCAACAAGACCAGTGGACTTATTGCTAACCTTGAGACTGGTGAAGTCAGCCGTAAGTTTGAAACTTGGTCTGAAGACTTTAAAATTTTACCTCTAGGCGACTCTAACACTCGCGGATATCCTAGTGATGCCAGCATTGGTGGCTATCGTAATGAATTATGGAGGTCTTTAAATGGTGCTGGCTACAATATAGATTTTGTTGGTACAGCATACAGTGGTCCTTCTGATATTGATCAAGACCACGAAGGTCGTGGTAGATTCACTATTAATCAACTTACAGATAACGTCAATAATGCTCGAGGTAAAAATCACCCATCAGTGGCAAGATACACAAATATTGAAGATACCTTAGCCACTTATGAACCTGATATGGTTTTATTGATGGCAGGTACAAATGATATTAATGGAGGGGATAGTCCAGATACTGCTCTTGCAGACCTTGGTGTTCTGGTAGATCGAATGATCACAGCACTACCAGAATCACAAATTTTAGTTGCATCTATTTTGCCAAACTTTAGTAACTCGGACAGAGAAGCGAGAACTGAGGAGTTTAACGAGCGAATACCTAGTGAAATAGTTGAACCCAGAAAATCTAGTGGACATAATGTACATTTCGTAGATATTTTTAATACACCTTTAGAGTCTAGTGATTTCACTAGCGATGGTTTTCATCTAATACCTAGTGGTTACGATAAGATAGCTGTAACTTGGGAAGATGCTATGCTCAATACGGTTGTCGCTCAAGATACTTTAACAAATATTGAGAACTTGATTGCTTCTGATGGTGATGATGAACTTATAGGTGATAATTCTGCCAACCAACTTACAGGTGGTCTTGGTGATGACACCCTAACTGGTGGTGGTGGTAATGATGTATTTATCTATAGTCAAGGAGATGGAACTGACATTATTACAGACTTTGAAGTTAATAACGATAAACTTGGATTATCTAACGGTTTAACTTTCAGCGAATTAACGATTGAAAATGCAGGTACAAGCACTGAAGTTAAGGTCACCCTCACTAATGAAGTTTTAACTGTACTTGAAGGGGTAATAGCAAATGACATTACCTCCAGTGATTTCATAACAGTCTAATATCATGTTCGGATGATCACTTATAATAAAGCCAGAATCATTACAGTAGCAGTATTCAAACTTTATGGCCAAAAAGATGACGATATAGCTGCCGCACTTGCTCCGCCAACACAAACTACCTTTATCTCAACGTTGGTTGAAGACCCGCGCTCTCCCGTAGGGGAGCGTCGTATGGGAAAACCAATCAATTTTGCAGTTCTAACAATAGTATGCTATAGTAAAGATCATAAGGCTGCTGGGCTAGCAGTGTCAGTCTGTGGAGCGACCGTAAGACCGAAAAGAGGTTCGGCCTTGGAGGCAGGTGCTATGTTAGCGCAGCTCCTCTGTCAAGAGGAAGCAGAAAGCCCCTATCAGTGATGTTGGGGAATCCCGCGTTGTCGCGTAAGCGCAACGTCGGGAGGATGTCAAGTTCGAACGATCGCTTATAATTGAACAGCCCTAGTTTGAGGCCACCAATGGAAGCAAGTTAGTCCTTGTATTAAATCATGCTGTTTCATATCATGTCCGCTGGGGCGCGTTTGTGTAAACCCAAAGGTGAATATCTACAGGAAATTTAAGTTTTTTTCTTGCTCTTAGGTATTCCTGACTGTTCCCTGTTCCCAGCTCCGGTGTTCCCTACCCTTGCTATACAATACCGATGCTACCGGACATGATATCATTAGTTGTTGACACCGAAAGACTAATAGTTCTTCAAGTTCATCTAAAGAAAGGGGAGAGCTATTGGCCACAACTTCATTAGTTAAAGGCCACAAACGTTCTGCTGGTTGTCGTTCTGGTGACTTGGCAGGTAAATAGATTAAATTTAAACCCTCTGGTATCTTCAAACTATGACTGGTATGCCAACCGGCTTGATCGATGACCAGTAGAACTCTTTTATTCTTTCCCAGACCATATTCAGTGGCAAAATCATCTAAAAACAGGACTTACGTAAGGACACTATATATAGTGTTAATCTTTAAGGCTCTCTCTAGATTTGCGATCTAAACTCCGTTTCCCTGGCTCTAGAAACAGTAGGAAAAACATTTTCCTGTCTAAAAATCATTATCATATGAAATCCGGTTATACAGTTATCTCACTTTCTACTTCCATTAAATACAGACATAAAATGCCGGAATATCCCAAGATTTTTCCCACTCTCATCCTGACTTTCTCACTACTTTCTCACTACTTTCTCACTACTTTCTCCTGACTCCTGACTCCTGACTCCTGAATCTTGACTCCTGACTCCTGACTCCTGAATTATACGATAACTAATTATCCGGATACTGTATCACTTTATGTCTTAACCAATCTATACTATTACTATAAATATAAATATTATTCACAAAGAAGTTATTCGGTAAAGTTTTATGGTCACGGCAACACAAGAAGACCTTTTTAACGGTGTAATCGATCTGTTTAGTTTTTTTAGGCCTTCGATTATTGATGAATCAATGCCAGGAGTGGGTAACGATACCAATGGAGGTGGTAATGGCGATGGGAGTGGTAATAGCACAAGCACCGATGGAAGTGGGAGTTCTGGAAATCAATTCAATGAAATTCTCGGCACACAAGAGGATGAGAGTATCAATGGTACAGCAGGAGCAGACCTCATTATGGGAATGGGAGGTCGAGATTCTATAGAAGGTAGAGGCGGAGGAGATAGAATTTTTGGAGAGGGAGATAATGATACTTTGCTCGGAGGTGAAGGTAATGATTCTCTACTCGGTGGTCAACAACAGGATTCTATTCTAGGGGGTGATGGTAGCGACACATTGTGGGGTGGTAGGAATAATGACTCTCTATTTGGTGAAGAAAATGAAGATACACTCTATGGTAATAAAGGGAATGACCGTCTTTTTGGAGGTTTAGAAGATGATAGCCTCTTGGGAGGTAAAGAAGATGATTCTCTAGATGGAGGTGAAGGTGATGATACTCTAGTCGGCGATCGCGACTCTGATACTTTAACTGGAGGAACAGGAGAAGATTTATTTGCTATTAGTGAAAATACAGGTGGTCTCAGTCCATCAGATGCAGATATTATTACAGACTACAACCCTGAAGAAGACGATCAAATTGGATTAATTAATGGTTTGGAGCGTAGTGACATAGAATTTGAGACAACAGTTGTAGGTGGAGAAAACGGTGTAGCTATTAGGTTGAGGGATGATGAAGAAGATTATCTGGCAATAGTGCTGAATGTTGTAGAAGGCGATCTTGACTTTACTATTATCTAATATCATGTCTCTTTAAATACCCACAAATAACATTGATTAGGGAGTAGGGAGTAGGGAGTAGGGATTAGGGATTAGGGGGAAATTTGATAGATTCTCAAGATAATTGATGAAGATCATTAATATTTACGTCTAATTAATGAGACCTGATATAAAATCAAAGAATATAGCAATGAGCGCTGGTATATTTACAAATTGCAGGAGAGGCCAAATAGCTAAAAGTCTTATATTATCCGCAATTTATTCCCCCTGTTGCCTGCGCACAGCGCTATAACGAAAAATTATGGGTGGAATAACAATATAATGGGCGTTGCTTAAATGTAATGATAATTAGACATCTCCTCCACCCATAGGGAGTAGGCAGTAGGGAGTAGGCAGTAGGGGTAAAGAATTGATAATTTCTTTGGGATATAGATATTGATTTTTGATTCTTGGAGATGTCTATTAGCTGAAGGTAAAATTGAAAAACTGGCGTTACACAGTGACAAATGATTTTAGATTTTTGATGAACAGGATTTTGGATTAATCAATTGCTAAAATAATTAATATTAGGTTTTTTACTCAAAGTCTAAACTAATTTTTGGCAATATCATTCCATAATGTGCAAACCCATATAATGCAAGGCTTTCTCAATCTCAACAAACCATCTGGCATGACTTCCCATGACTGTGTAGCAAAAGTAAGAAAGTTACTACGTCTCAAGCGTGTTGGCCATGGAGGAACTCTCGATCCTGCTGCTACTGGTGTCTTACCTATTGCCGTGGGAAAAGCAACTAGATTATTACAGTTTCTACGCTCAGAAAAAGCTTATTGTGGCACAGTCAAATTTGGTGTAATTACGACCACTGATGATTTAGAGGGAGAAATTGTTAAATCTACACTAGCGTCACAGTTAACATTGTCTGATATAGAAGCGGTGCTGCCAAATTTCTTAGGAAAAATTGAACAACTGCCTCCTAGTTACAGTGCAATACAGGTGGAAGGAAAGCGACTTTATGATTTAGCTCGTCAGGGAAAAACTGTTGAAATTCCTACTCGGGTTGTAGAAGTGTCTAGTTTAGAAGTTCTTGAATGGCGGAGTGGAGATTTTCCTGAGCTGGATTTAGCGATCGCTTGTGGTGCCGGAACTTATATTCGGGCGATCGCTCGCGATCTAG
This sequence comes from Okeania sp. SIO2C2, assembly GCF_010692625.1. Classification (NCBI taxonomy): domain Bacteria; kingdom Bacillati; phylum Cyanobacteriota; class Cyanophyceae; order Oscillatoriales; family Microcoleaceae; genus Okeania; species Okeania sp. SIO2C2. Next base: position 282,711 of record NZ_JAAHGM010000002.1, on the reverse strand, counting down.
GTGCTGTTTTAAATACTGGAGGGACTTTAGCTACTTTAACTCGAACAGAAAGTAGTGGCTTTTCTTTGAAAGATAGTCTTACTTTTGAGGAGATGGAAACTCAACTGCAACAAAAAACTTTTAGTCTCTTATCACCGGAGGTAGCATTGGCACATTTACAAGCAATAGTTTTAGTTATTGAGGATGCCAAAAGATGGTGTCAAGGTCAACGTTTACCTTATCAAAAAAAATGGGAAATAGAAGACGAAAAAACTGAAAATCCTTTACGGGTATATAATATTGAAGGTGTATTTCTGGGTATTGGGCAGTTAATCAAATCCGAGGAAAATTTATTATTAGCACCTCAAGTTGTGATTTGTGAATAAGAAGGAAGAAGAAAGAAAGAACAAGGAAGAAGGAAGAAGGAAAAATCTAGCTTTGTCTGAGTTTTCAGTTTTTGATATGTCCGCGCCCTTTCCTGCGACTGCTATACCAATTTTTTTTAATTAGACCTCTTGCATAATATCATGTCCGCTGGGGCGCGTTTGTGTCAAACCAAAGATGAATATCTACAGGAAATTTACCTTGTTTCAAGCTTTTAAGCCTTCTTCCCTCTTGCTTCTTGCTTATTCCTTACCTTCACGCTGACAATACCGATGCTACCGGACATGACATAAATCATATCAAATCCATTTGATTGGACATAAAAAAAATCTCCAATCGTCATAACTATGCTCATCAAAGTGATTCTCTCAGCAGGGAAGAAGAGGAAGTTTTAAAGTGTAGAAAGTTTTTTTGTCACGCTATTATCCGGACATAATATTAGATCAAAAAATCACGAGTTTACATAACTTATGCAATATAGCTAACTTATCTGAATTAAGAAAATTCCAAATTTCAATTTTTAAGATAAAAAGTCTGCAAATATTACTTTTATTGCCCGTCTTTATGTAGACATTACATTGGCGAATGAAATATCTCCAGACCCACATCAATACCACCTAATTATTCAATAATAATTCAAAGGATTGCCTTAAAGATTTAATATCTCCCACTCTTGCCACTAAAAGGTTTTCCTCCCCAGCATCTTTTAAGCGAGAATTCCAATACTGAATACTATCAGGGTTATTCATCCAAAAATTAATCACTGTTTCGACAACTTTATCTACTCTCCAACCACGATTAGTAGAAACATTTTCAACAGATTTTATAAACACATCTAGAGAACATTCATGGTTTCCGAGATATTCTACAGTTAAGTTTTTTTCTACTTGCAGTTTTTGTTGGTGATTAAAAAAATGTAAGATTGGAGAAATACCTAAAAGTTCAAAAGTATACTGCATTTCTGTGTTTCCTCTCTAATTATTTTTGATATTATAACTATATTTTAGATACATTCAAGTTAGCAGTCTTTCAAGGTGAGTGCTAATTTTTTGACCTCTAATTAATTATTAATCAGATGCAAAACCTTGACTTTATTCTTTAATTTGTCCTCAAAATATAATGGCGTATTTTTAGCACTTATTATCAAAGATTGCTAATAGTTTATCTAGTTAAATTTTGTAGTTTTATCAACTTCTTATTTAGATAATACTAATTTGTCAAATCAGTTTTTGTCAAATTATTTACATTCAAGACAACATTTTATTTACATAACTTTACATTATCTGATTTTTACTTTTTTTATATCTACATTAGATTGTGTAGAAAATCTCTGAAAATTAGAGAGAAGAAAATACTGATAATAATGTCAGACCTGATTATCTATAATTAATTTAGATTTTGTTACGAATGTAGTAAGATTTTATGACTGTAACGATCAAACAAATATTCCTAATTTAATTCCCAGTTACTTTATTCCTCAAAAATATTCTCACAGCTTAATTAAATAGAAATGCTATATTAGTAAATTGTGATTTATAAATATTTAGAGTTTTTATATAGATAGCGACACAATTTTTTTACCACCCTGGGCCTTAGATATAATTTTGATTAAGTCCGGCCATATAATTACAACTAAAGAAGTTAGAAAAAAGAAAGCATCTTTGATAGTTACCTTAACCTCAGTCAACTTCTAACAACTAAATTTGAAGATAGAAGTGCCTCAAAGATGTAAGATCGAGATGAGAAAACCTAATTTTGATCAACTACTGTAGTTAACAAAGAGAGGAATTGCTTTGAGTCAGCATCCCAATGGTATACCAGCACACGGTGGCCATCTGATTAATCGGATTGCCACACCAGCAGAACGACAAGAGTTCATGGAAAAAGCCGAAAGCTTACCACGAGTACAACTAGATAAACGAGCACTTTCAGACTTAGTGATGATAGCTATAGGAGGTTTTAGTCCTCTAAATGGCTTTATGGAAGCGGCAGACTATGAAACCGTAGTTACTGATATGCGTCTTCAAAATGGTCTACCTTGGAGTATACCAGTCACTCTACCAGTCTCAGAAGAAGTAGCAGATTCAATCAAAGAAGGAAGTTGGGTGCGTCTTGATTCTCCCGATGGAGAATTTGTAGGAGTTTTAGAATTAACTCAAAAGTTTCGCTACAATAAAGCCCATGAAGCAATTAATGTTTATCGTACAGACGAAATCAAACATCCAGGAGTAAAAGTTCTCTATGATGCTGGCCCCGTTAACTTGGCAGGTCCAGTATGGTTATTAGAACGTCATCCTCACCCATTATTTCCCAAATATCAAATCGATCCGGCCGAGTCCAGAAAACTATTTCTAGAAAGAGATTGGAAAACAGTAGTAGGTTTCCAAACTCGTAACCCCATCCACCGTGCCCATGAATATATTCAAAAGTGTGCTTTAGAAGTAGTAGATGGTTTATTTCTACATCCTTTAGTAGGTGCGACAAAATCCGATGACATTCCTGCTGATGTCAGGATGCGTTGCTACGAGATTATGTTTGAGAAATACTTTCCTCAAAACCGAGTAATTATGGCCATTAATCCCTCAGCCATGCGTTATGCTGGCCCAAGGGAAGCAATTTTTCATGCTTTAGTGCGGAAAAACTATGGTTGTACCCATTTCATCGTTGGTCGAGATCATGCCGGGGTAGGGGATTATTATGGTACTTATGATGCTCAATATATCTTTGATGAGTTTGAACCCGGAGAGTTAGATATTGTTCCAATGAAGTTTGAACACGCTTTCTACTGTACTCGTACTAAAGGTATGGCCACAAGTAAAACAAGTCCAAGTTTGCCAGAAGAACGAATTCATCTATCAGGAACAAAAGTACGAGAAATGTTACGTCGGGGTGAGTTACCACCACCAGAATTTTCACGACCAGAGGTCGCAGAAGAGTTGGCTAAGGCAATGAAAGCATCTAGCTGATATTAGCAGAAATTTTTCTGGTAAACTCCTTAATGATGAGGCATAATTGTACCAGAATTTGGAGGTGGGTTGAAAAAGCTATACAAAAAGTAAGCTTTTCAACCTCCCCTAAGAATTGGGTCAAGTTATCTATATTAAATTTGCTTTAACTGGATGGCTGCTTAGGAGCTGACCTGAAAGATGTAGTAAATTAAACTCGCAAGTGTTTAAAGTTAGCTACGATCGCCCCTATCGGTTAACTGCAGAATGCTTCAATTATGTAGAAAATTAATAATAATGTTGTTATAAAAAGTCCTAATTGACTCAGTTCAGGTGAAGACTTTAAGGAAAAAGCATGGGATTAAAGCGGCGTGAATTTCTGCAAAGGGCTAGCTTGGCCCTGGGAGCATTGGGAATAAGTGAAGCATGGTGGTGGCGACTCCAAAGTCGTTACTCAACTGCTCTAGCTCAAACTACTGGACGTAAATTAGCACTTCTCATAGGTATTAATGAATATCCGGATGCACCTCTATCTGGGTGTATTACAGATGTGGAGATGCAGCAGGAATTGCTAGTTCATAAGTTTGGTTTTTTACCTACTGATATTCTCACTCTCACAAATAAACAAGCAACTAGAGAAAATATAGAAACAGCTTTTATTGATCATCTCACTAATCAAGCTAGACCTGATGACCTAGTTCTCTTTCACTTTAGTGGTTATGGTAGTCGTGTCAGCAAAATGATAAATGAGAATGAACAAAATGAGTCCAGTTCCTCAAAATTAACATTTCAAAATACTCTAGTGCCAATAGACGCTGTATCACTTAACAATGAAGGTAGAGCAATAAATGACGTACTAGAAGAAACTCTATGGTTATTAGTGCAATCGCTTGAGACAACAAAAGTAGTGACTGTACTAGACACTAGCTATGTATATCCCGGTCAAAGTTTGCAAGGTTTTCTCAGAGTTCGCTCTCGACCTAGTTCGACTACAGAGGAAATTAATAAAAAAGAGAAAGCAATACAAACACTGCTACGCGATCATCAAAATTTGGCAAGAAGACAGCTAATTAATCAAAGCCAATTACCAGGATTGATCTTGAATGCTAGTCGAGATAGCCAATTTGCTACCGAAACTGACTGGAATGGTTTTAGCTCAGGTCTATTTACTTATGCTCTTACCCAAAATTTATGGCATACAACTCCGGCAACAAAATTACAGATTAGTTTTGCACAAGCAACTAGCTTCGTCGAACAACTAGCTGGAACTTATCAACAACCGGAACTCAAAGAAGCAGCAAAACAAAATATAGCTCAATTTACAGAAGAAGCTACTATAACTCCAGTAGCTACGCCTTATCAAAATCTCTTAACCTCCCTATCACCCCCTGCTAGTGGTGTAGTCACCTCAGTAGAAGATAACGGCAAAATAGCAAACCTTTGGCTAGGAGGACTGCCAATTAATGTTCTTGATGCAGTTACATCTAATTCCCTATTCACAACTGTACCTTCTTCGGATTTAAACTCAAACAACTACCAATTTCAATTACAAATTCGCAGTCGTACTGGTTTAACAGCTAAAGCTTCTATAATTATTGAAACTAATAATTCACAAGAGTTGTCAGAGCAGGAAAAACAGAAGTTTGAAAATGGAGAAAATCTAAACAACCAAACACAAAAAAATACTCAAACATCTTCTCCTAATCCTCAACTTTTGGCAGGAGAAATGGTGCGAGAAAAAATTCGTATTTTGCCGAAACCTACTGAATTGACTATTGCTCTCGATCGGGAACTGTCAAGAATTGAGCGGGTAGATGCTACCAGTGGATTCTCCGCAGAGTCCCAAGTTACAGTAGTAAACAATATTCAAGCAGCAGATTATATATTTAGTCGAGTACCAGAAACAACTATTGCTCAAAGTCTCTCTGCTCCTCTACCTTCGATGTACCAAGGTCGTTATGCTCTATTTTCTCTAGGCGAGGTGCTTATACCCAGTAGTGTAGGAGAAGTAGGGGAAGGAGGAGAAGCAGTAAAAGTAGCAGTACAAAGGTTAAGTTCCCAATTAAAAACTTTACTCGCAGCTAAAATACTACGCTTAACGAGAAATGAAAGTTCGACTCAAATTAAAGTCAGAACCAATTTCGCTACTATTACTCCAGAAGCAAAGATAGTTATGCGTAGGGAAACTTTAGGGGTAAGTAATGAGGCGAAATTTAAAACGAACATAGAAGGTGTAGGCAGCTTTGGAGTTTCTAATGGATTACTCACATTACCAATTGGTAGTCGAATTCAATGTCGATTGTATAATGACGGCGATCGCCCAGTTTATTTTATGTTATTCAGTTTAGACAGTAGTGGGTGCATTCTTGTTCTCGATCCTGCTGCATCTAATCAATCTCTCAATAATAACGAGTCTTCAGAAACCGGGTTTGCTATTTCTCCAGAAGATAGCGTAAATATGCCTCCTGTGATTAGTAATTTTCCTAGAGATACAGAATCTTTTGGGTGGAAACTAATCGGTCCTGAAGGGTTGGCAGAAAGCCTAATTATCTGTAGCTATCAACCATTCAAGGAAACAATAGCAGCTCTTAATGGAGAGGTACGTCAAGCTAGAAACGATGGAGTAATTCAAGAAGTATTAAATCCTTTGAATGTAGCACAAGCAGTATTACGAGACTTACAAAGTGCTAGTCAATCAGCTGTTCAATCAAGTGGGTTATCAACTGATGATTATGCTCTAGATATTAATAGTTGGGCAACTATGAGCTTTTTGTGTAGGATAGTTTGAAAAAAATACTTTTGATCGCACAATTTCAGACATAGGTGTTTGAGTAACCTCTTTTTTTGATCTGTTTTTTCACTCTCGCAGCACACATAGTGTGATACCAATTTGATAACTGTTTGTGACAAATACAGTAACGGTACTTTGATATTTTTTACAGCGAAAATGCCTTCAAAGCTAGTAGGGGTAAGGGAAATACGTTGCTCTGGCTAAAAATGGCTCTTTGCGTATCATTCCGCAGGAAAACCTAGATATATCAGGAAAAAGGTTGGTCAAATTTAAAACCTAGACTATATAAGGGTTTGATGCTGTTATTAACATATTTTTTGCCAAAGTACCGGTAAGGAAGAAGGAAGAGAGAAGAAAATTTTCAAGAAGGAAAAGTAGATATTTCTCAAGTTTTTATATCATGTCCGGATAAGAGCGTGATCAAAAAACTTTTTTCTTCTTATCCTGTTCTTCTTCTTCCTTCTTCTTTATTCCCTCCTGATATCATGTCCGGTTGAATAATTAGACTTTGGTGGAAGGAAGGCAGAAAGCAGCTATGCTGGAGGCAGAAGGTTTTCTCCTATTCTCACCTTAATTTTATACACGCTCCGATGCTACCGGAAATGATATGACTCCTGACTCCTGATGACTGACTCCTGACTCCTCCGTCGTTATTTATCAGGACTTACGCAGGTAAGCTATATGTAGTGTATCTTCTAATTTGAGTAGGTTCGATTCTAGTTCATAGTTTTTGGGGACATATACTATCTAAAATACCAGTCGTTTTCTAGTAGTAATCAGAGCATAAATTTTTAGTAAAAATTGTTTAAATTTAACGCAGGGTAGCCAAGTGCGGAGCGGATAACCGCTGAAAGCATCTAAGTGGGAAGCCCACCTCAAGATGAGTGCTCTCACTACTTTAAGTAGGTAAGGTCACGGGAAGACTACCCGTTAATAGGTGTCCGGTGGAAATGCAGTAATGTATGCAGCCTAGACACACTAACAGACCGAGGACTTGACCTCATTTCACTTTTCACTTCTTACTGACTATGCAGCCTTCTGTGTTTCTTTGATTTCTGTATTCCTGGTGTCTATGAGGCTATGGACCCACTCCGACTCCATCTCGAACTCGGTAGTGAAACGTAGTGCTGGCGAAGATACTTTGGGGGTAGCCCCATGTGAAAATAGCTCGATGCCAGGGTAATATTTAATAAAGCATCTTTCCCATATATTAGAAAGATGCTTTGTTGTTTTAGGTAGTGTATTGATATCTTTATCCCTGGTTTTGCACAACAACCTGAAAATATTTTGATGCCAGGATTATTATTAATTAAAGCCTGTTTCCGAAATCTGAGAAATCTGAGAAACAGGCTTTTTGATTTTTCGGCGTTGGTGATTTGAGGTATGATATATTGTCCGGATAAGAGCGCAAACAAAAAACTTTCTCCTTCTATTCCTTATTTCTTCTTCTTTCTTCCCTCCTGACTCCTGAGTTCTGACTCCTGGCTCCTAAGTAATTAAGATTAATATCATACCCTAATTTACCAATGCCGATTTTATCTTTACCCTTTTACACAGACAACTTGTTTAAGAGTTGCCACAACTTCTACTAAATCAGTTTGCTGATTCATCACTTCCTCAATAGATTTATAAGCACCAGGAATTTCATCAATCACACCACCATCTTTTCGACACTCTACTCCCTCAGTTTGCTTCACTAAATCATCAACAGAAAAACGTTTTTTAGCTTGAGTGCGAGACATCATTCGGCCAGCACCATGACTACAGCTACAATAACTTTCATGGTTTCCTTTTCCTTTGACAATAAAAGATTTTGCTCCCATTGAACCAGGAATAATTCCATAATCTTCTTCCTGCGCTCGCACAGCACCTTTACGAGTTACATAAACTTCCTCGCCAAAATGTACTTCTTTTTCGGCATAATTGTGATGACAGTTCACATCTAATAGTGGTTTTGTTGGTTTACCTCCCACTAAATGCTTTTCAACAATTCGCTTAAAACGAGCCATCATTACATCTCGATTAAACCGAGCATAATTTTGTGCCCATTATGTAGGTAAGGATATAACTATGAAGAGGACTAATTAGACATAGGAGTGGAAATTATACTTATGGATCATTTTTTGTGTTTTTTTTCAGAAATTTTCTTCCCTGTTGCCTGTTGCCTGTTGCCTCTCTTGGTGCGCATTCCCTCTCTTGGTCAGCATTCCCTTGCGACTGGCGTCGTCGCGGGGTCTGACCGCTTGCGTCTGACGCCGACGCGGGGTCGCACCGCTGTTGCCTACTTCTGCAAAAAGTTAATTATTTTTCGCCAGATGTCTATTAGTTAGACAAAGCGATGAGGAGATAATTGCTTGATAATTTCATCATTTTCTCCGACTACATAATTAGCGAATCTTTTAGCTAGGGGAGGTACAAATGCAAAGGGACTACTGAACCCAGAAAAAATATGTATCCCTTCTAGATGAGGAATAGCTCCTATGAGGGGTAAGTCGTCAGCACTGTATGCTACTAAGCAGTGATGCCAGGTTGCAGGTAAATTTTCTAATGCAGGTAAAACTTTTCCGATCTCTGCTCGCATAGCAACTTCACTTTGAGTAGGATCGACTTTAGTGTAGGGGTCCGTGAGTACGCGGGAAATTTGACCTATTCTGATGCTACCGTTTTTAAATTGAATTGCACCAGCATCTAAGCTAAATGGCACAAATTCGTGACCAGGTTCATCCCACATTTGCTCAAACTCAACTTTACTTGTAGCAGCTTCACATTGAAAACGTTTTTGTACTGCTGTTAAAACGCTAGTATTTAGTTGCAATTCCACAGGAGGAATTTCTAACATCTCGGCATGGGTGAAGTAAACACGGGTGGGGATGCCTGCTGATTTTAGGAAATGACGAGAAATTCCACCAGCACAAATTACTACATTGGCAGCGTGATAAGTTTGAGTAGTTGTGTGGACTCCAGTTATATGATCGCCTGTTTTGACTAACCCCGTTACCTCTGCAATTTCAGTTTGACCTCCTATTTTGGTAAATGCTTGACAGTAGGCTAAAGTTGTTGCTTCTGGGGAAACATGACCGCTAGGAACAGTTAAAGCTCCTGCGATCGCCTCTTGATTTAGTAAGGGTTCCATTTCACAGGCTTCTTGGACACTAATTAGGCGAGGTACAATATTACACTGAGAGAAATTAGTAGCTATTTTTTTTGGGTCATATTCGGTGGCGATGGTTAGCAATAAATCTAACTCTTGAAATTGGGTATCTGCTTCTAATTCTTCAGATAGATAATGATGACGTTCTTTTGCTTCCTGAAAAAGTTGATTAGTCCAATCTGTAGTACCAGACCAGTAGGATAAAATAGCATAACTATAACGGGTTGCACCTTTTAAAGTAGGGTATTTTTCCAACAGGAGTACGGTAAAACCTTTTTTTGCCAATTCATAACTGAGAGCTGCTCCTGTTATTCCGCCACCAACTACAATCCAATCGTAACTTTTCATAAACTATTTACTCTAACATTTTCCTGATATCATAATAGGTATTTAACTAATTAGATTATTTAGGCAAATAATTATGCAGTTTTTGAATCAGTTATTCAGCATAAATACTAGACTAAAGAAGCAAATTTGTGGGCTGATAATTATATTGCTATCAAGTATAACTTTACCTAATCTTAGCCTAGCACAGTTGCCTCGTTTTGATTCTCAACCTTTAAAACAACCTTCACCAGAAAAACCGTCTTCTACTGTATCACCATCAAATACTGTTCAAACTCAGCCTAGTCAACCCCCAAAACAACCTTCACCAGAGAAACCGTCTTCTACTGTATCACCATCAAATACTGTTCAAACTCAGCCTAGTCAACCCCCAAAACAATTAATTGTTAATGACTCTACAGCTCCTTTACCTGGAACAAGACAATTGCCTATTGGCATTATTCAACCTGTAAATGGTTTGGTCAATATCAAACTTGCAAATAATACTGCTGCTACAATTTCTTATGAGATAATTGGAGATACTACACAACGCCAGTTGTCAGGAAAGTCAGAAGTGATTTTAAGGGAATTAAAAGTTCCTGTCAATATTACTTTTTATCGGGATAAGGGAGGTTTTTTATTGATAAAACCTCAGTTTATTGTTGAAAATAGTCTTTTGAAATTAAATATGACTGAGACTAATAATTTTAATTTGGATAAATCTAGTTTATTAATTGAAGAAACTGGAAGTGTATTTTTAAATTAGAGGACGTTCATATTTTAGCTGTTTTTCAATTATTTTGTTTCTTGAATAAGTTTAATAATAAATTTCCTCAATAATTTTTTCTAAAAAATAAGCATAAAATCACTAAATATTGATTAGTATCCTGTATTCCTATTTACAATCTTAAACTTCCAGATTAAGTAAATCATAGTGAATTATTGATGATAATTATCAATTATTTTGTCAAGATGAATTAAATTTTTATCAATCAATAAAATTGCCAAAATCATTTGATTTTTTGTATATAATTATAGACAATACCATAAGTGGTAGATAAATAGCTTTAGGCTTTCAAGCGTAATTTATGCTTTAATTTCGTCCCTTATCTAGGTATTTAGTTAATATGTATAGCAATGATAGAGAAGATAAAGTTCAGAATCTAGATATTTAGTTAATATGTATAGCAATGATAGAGAAGATAAAGTTCAGATCAATCTGAAATTAACTCGTGGTAAATGGCAACGCTTCCAAGTAAAATGTAAGGATAATGATGCTACAGCTTTTGAAGTTTTAAATTTGTTTATCGATCTTTATTTAGGAGAAGAAATAGATGGCAATCAAAGTATTTTATCACTTAGTTTGGAAACTAAAATTAATGTGGCAATAGGAAAGTATATTGGGAATAAACTGGATAGTTATATAGACAAATATATAGAAAAAAAATTGATTCAAGAAGTTAAAGAAATAGATGATGCTGAAGATTTAGTAACTCCTAAAGAAAATAAGAAATTACACAGTATAGAAAAAGTAGACCTTGTATTCAAAGATCGATATGAATATGAACAATCATCAATGACAACAATTATCGATCAAAAAGAAATGACAAAAAGCGGATTGAATAATGATGTTCAAGAATTAAAAACGGCAAGGGAACTAGGGAAAGTTCTAGGTTGTTCTCCTGCGTATATAACTACTCTTAATAGATTAGGTGATTTAGAACAAAGAGGGTGGAAAGATTCTGGAAAAAGACAAGGTAAGGCTATTCTTTATCAACAGATAACAACCTAATTTTAGATAGGCTTCAACAATTAATAATTAATAATTAATAATTAATAATTAATAATTAATAATTACCTCTCCTTTAAAAGAAGAGTATTGACTCAAAGGAAAATTTTTCTTTTTATACCCTTTAAAGAGGAGGCTTTAAACGACAATTTTTCGGTAATTTTTCAGACAGACCTGTCAAGTAACAATATCTATTGAAAAAGAGATGGGGAGCTAGGAGTATTTTCAATTTCCACAGAAATTCATAATAGAAATTGACGACTGCCGATCTTGATATAACTAGAGATATTTTTACTAAATATTTCTACTATAAATAATTCTATTTTATCTTTATCTGTGGGGGGTTTAATACCCTACCGTCAACAGGAGTGCTGAAAATTGTTTGGGGATATAATACCAGTTTGATAAATATTTGCTACATTTTCTTGAGCGGGGGAGTAGGGGAGAGGTAAAAACAAGAATAATTAACAATAACTGGCTAATAATTATCAAAAAAATTATTAGCTAGTTATTGTTAATTACTTAATAATTGAAATTTCACTTAAATATAGCATTCTTTTTTCAAATTGGTATAAGACACTGAGTGGCCGCTCGGAGACTATCCATCAGTAATTTTTCCTTCTGTATAAGTGCCTTCTGCATAAGTGCCTTCTTCAAGAAATACCTTGGGAAATAAAACCTGCCCAGTAATAAGGATGAGTAAATGGAAGACTCTGTTGACAAAACCATGATAAGAGTTCTTTTTTTTGTTGTATTTTTTCAGAGTTTTCATGTTTCTTGTATTCTTCTAAATATCCTTCTAGTTGCTTTTTATAACTACTAAGCTGAGTTCCTGTTAAATAACGAAGTTGATTTTGTGCTTTTTTGAATGCTTCCGAACGGTTATGTTTTTGGCGATGTTGATAGTATAAAATGCAAAATAATGCTGCGGCTAAATCTTCTACTAACCATAGTGAACTAATTACATGACGGGCACCTGCACTAATAAAAGCACTAGCAAATGTGAGAATTTCGTCAGAAATTTTAGTTTGATTGATATTAATTTCGCAACTGGAAAGAAATACATCAAATAATTCTGGTAAACGCCAGGTAAAAACTTTGCTAAGAACTATATCTCCATCAAATAAATTTAGTTTTGATGCTAAGGGATTTACAAGATTTACTTGAGAAATGTGACTGGAATGCAGCACTTGTACTTGTTGAATAAAACTTTGGTAATTATTAATTTTTGCCTGACTATATTGCAGACGTTTTTGGGGAGAAATTAAGTACATATTTGCTAGAGTTTCACATTCATATCTTGTATAAAATTTATTTGTTATAGGAGTTTCCACAATTCCTATTTTGCGGGGATTATTAATGAGCGAGCGCTCTGAGCAATAATTGAGAATTTGACAACTAGGTAAAATTATTAAACGGAAATAATCACACAAATACTTTGTTTCTTTTTCTCTGGTAACTGGTAAAGCAGCGTAAGGTATTTGATGTAGATATAAATGGGGAATAATAATTAATTCTTTTATCTCATTCAGTTGTTTTATTAATTGATTTAATTCTAATTTTTCTGATAATTCTGAAAGAAAAGCCTCCATTTTACTCTGCCATTCACTGCTATTTTCTGCATGGAGTTTCAACCAATTATCATGTATCCAAGTTTGTAATTTATCAATTCCCTCCCCTTGACAAATATGAACAGTAAGTTGCTGCTGAGTCAGAAGAAATATATAGGTATTATTTTTGGTAGAATAAAAATCTATAATGGCAGTTTTTCCATCCTTTACTAACTGCTGAATATCTGAAAAACTCAGATATGTAACTTGTAACTGTTCCGCTAGTACGCGATCGCTATTCCAAATTTTTTGCCAAATTTTTTGCTGTCTTTCTTTTAATAAAGAAATCTTTTCTTGATTCTCTGATTTAATTTCTTTGATGCTAAACCTACTTCCCACTGTAATTGGTTTATTAATTCTAGTAGTATCAAAACTGAGCTGATTAATTTGTTGTTGTAAATCATAATATTCTTCTACTTCTGCTGGCTTTTCCTCATTTTTATCAATGTTGTCGATCATCATTAACTCTACTAAACGACGAGAGCGAGAAGCTTCTACATATTCTAATGCTTGTTCATATTCCTCAATTTTGACATAACATTCTACTATGTTGCCATACATATAAATTGATTCAGCTAACATCTCTTTGTAAGATATTTCGGTATTTGCCAAACTTTGAGTTATTTCTAGCAACTTAATTGCTACTTGATAACTTTCAATAGCAAGTTGCCAATTTTCCTTTTGAAATCCTAAATCGCCTAATTTACGATAAATTTCTAGACATTCAAGTGGAAAACTTTCTACAGTAAAAATATTTAATGCTTGTTGATATGCTGTAATTGCTAATTCAATATTTTGATAAAAATCAGCAATATTTTCTATATTTTCTCTGACTTTATAACTATAAGCATCACCAAGATTTTTTTGAATAATTCCCCACCATAAAGCAAATTTTTCTGGATTAATAACTTGCAGCACTTGTTGATAAACTGCAATTGATAGTTCAATATTTTCCACTCTTTCTGCTGTGTCTCGGTGGAGGTAAGCAGTGCCAAGATTTATGGAAATTATTACCCAATCTAATAGAGAATCAATAGGAGTAATTTCTGTTAATGCTTGTTGATAAGCTGTAATAGCTAATTCAATATTTTTGCTTTTTTTTCCTATGAATCTATTTAAGTAAGCAGTGCCTAGATTTTTTTGAATATTTGCCCACTGGTAAGGTTGATTTTCCCTATTAATAATTTTTAATGCTTGCTGATAAGTTGCAATTGCTTGCTCAATATTTTTCTCTACATTTTCTGTCATTCTATTTAGATAGGCATTACCAAGATTGCTTTGAGTTACTGCCCAGTCTAGAGAATTTTCTTCCCGATCGATAATTTGTAATGCTTTTTGGTAAGCATCTATTGCTAATTCAATATTATCGCCGACTTTTCCTGTAATTCGCGTTAAGTAGGTATTAGCTAAATTATTTTGAATAGTTGCCCATTGTTGGGGAAATTTTTCTTTGGTAATAATTTCCAATGCTCTTTGATAAGCGACTATTGATTGTTCAATATTTTTGGCTTTATCTCCTTCAATTCTATGACTATAAGCATTGCCTAAGTTACTTTGAATTATTGCCCAATCTTGGGGACTATCTTTTCTATCTATTAATTTTAATGCTGATTGATAAATTTCTATTGCTTTCTCAATATTTACAGATTTATCTCCATAAATTCTGTTGATATAAGCAGTGCCAAGATTGTTAATAATGCTTACCCAATGATGAGTTTTTGAACTATTATTGTATACAGTTAATGCTGTTTTATATCCTGTAATTGCTATTTCTAAATTATTTGCTTTATCCCCAAGAATAAACTCTTGTATCTGGTTACTGAAGTTAACTATATCTACAGCAATACTATAAGCTTCTTCTGGTTTAATTTCTACTAAGGTTGAGGTAGCCCAAGTTTGTAAGGTTTCTACTAAACCTTGGTCTAGTTTGTTGAGGTTTTCTTGTAAAATAGGGTGAATAATTTGAGGATTGTTTTTGCTTTCGTGGGTTGCTTGTAATACCTGGGTTAAGAATTCTAAATATTCTAAAGGGGTTGCTGTTGCTGAGGTATTTTCTGTAATTGAAATGTCTAATTTTTCTGATAGTTCTACTGCAAAGGTGAGTAATAGTTCTTGAGCTTCCTGGTTCCCTTTTTCTGCTGATGTCTGTGCCATCATTATTATTGTTTGGAGTAATCCTTTATCTAGTAATTTTTGGTTAGTTGCTAGGATTTTCTCTTTTCTTTCTGTGGGACTATTTAATAGTTGTTGAATTAGATTTATATAGGCTTGGATGCGGTTTTGATTCATTTTTATATATACTTTTTGTCTACCTACTAATACTTAGGTAGTACAGTTAAGTGACTCTAAAATCCGTAGAATCTATTGTCATGCTTAAAACTTTTGGTTTGGGTTGACCTAGTTGGTGTATTTATATTGAATAAAAAGTCAAGTATATAGGCGTAATTACCCTTATAGAATAACTATATCATTATTTTCTGATTTTTCAGCAGATTACGATTTTTGTCGATTTTTTTAAAATTAAAAATCAAAAATATATAAATATTATATTTGTTTGAATAATTATGAGAGGATCATTGTTCTGATCGTAATATCAAGTCTGGGGAAATAAGTAGGAATATTGTTCAATTAACTCAAATCAACTGTTTATCTTTTTACTCATCAACTGTATGTCATTTCAGTTATCAGTTATCAGTTATCAGTACCTCGATTTTTCGGTAAAGACCATAACCAGATCCGATTGGTAAAGCAATTATTTCTGGTATTTCATCAAAATGTAATTCTTTCAATTTTGATTCTAGAATTTCAAACTTCTCTAAATCTGTCTTAATCAATAAGTTATATTATGTCCGGTTGAACAGTGATAAATAAATAACTACGGAGTCCTCAGGAGTCAACCCACCCCTAACCCCTCCCCTCCTGGGAGGGGAAGTCAGGAGTCAGGAGGGAAGAAAAAAGAAAGAAGGAAGAGGAAGAACTGGAGTTGAAGGAGAAAGTTTTTTTATAACTAATTATCCGGACATGATATTATAGAAATCTTTCTGAATATACCTCTCATTTTAAATTAGAAGGTAAAGGAACTGAAAATACAGCAGATTACAGGTAAATTAAGTACAAATATGAATGGTAAAATAGTTGTAGTGCGGGCATCTTGCCCGCGACTGGTGTACCTTACTAATATGAAATACGCTGTATATTTACCAAATAATTAAGGTTTAAAGCCTCTCCTTTAAAGGAGAAACAAAAAAAAATTTCATTATTAGTAAATCCTCTTCTTTTCAAGGAGAGGTAATTGTTAATTACTAATTGTTGAAGCAAGGCACTTTTACTTCTATTGAAAGATTTGGCAATTTACTTAGTTTCATCTAGATAAATAAATTTACTAAAACAACGCCGTAATTGCTTGTAGTTATAACTATATCTTTAACTATATTAATCTGTATATCTATCTTGTCAGTTAATCTTTCAACTAAAGAAAAATTGAGATTAATTAAAAGCTGAATTATCTGGCAGTGGCAAAACTAAAATATAACCTTGTTGATTCTGGTAATGTTGTATTTACAAACTTTACTTTTTCTAGATTTGCTCCGATAAATGTTGCTTCATCCAAATTAGCTTCACTGAAATTAGCGTCATACAGTTTACTCCAATTCAAATTTGCTCTGACTAAATAAGCTTGTGTTAAATTTGCTTTTGTTAAATCTGCACTATTTAATTTAATACTACGCATTAGAGCATTGCTGAAGTTGGGTGTTATTAAATTTGCTCCTTCTAAGTTGGCCCCATTTAACTTAGCTTCACTAAAGTTCACTCCATTCAAGTCTGATCCACTCAAATCTATTCCGTTCAACCAAGCTTTTCTAAAGTTAACTCCTGTTAAGTTGAGCGCCAAATAGTCTAGTTGCCATTAATTTTGCTTCGTAGATATTAGCCCAATTAAGGTTAACACCCGTGAGATTAGATTCTCGTAGATTAGTGGATTCTAAAGTAGCACTACATAGGTTGGCACTCCATAAATTAGCACCTGTCAGATTAGCTCTAGGAAGTTTTGATTTTATTAAAAAAGCTCCACTGAGATTAGCTTTTGTCAGATCAGCATCGGCCATTTTAGTTTCACCCATTTTGGCAAAGCTGAGGTTAGCTCTGTGTAATCATGGCTGATTGAGTTGAGTTTTTGTGAGGAATGCTCTACTTAGATTTTCTCCTGTTAAATTAGCTTTGGAGAGATTAATGCCAATCAGAATTGCTCCTCTCAAGTCAGCTCCAGCTAAATTCAGGCCACTAAAGTTTCTTTCTCCTTGTTCGTATCGCTGGATCAGTTCTTGTTCTTTCATGGCTCTATATTTTCTGATAATTAATTATTTATTAAATCTTTACTTAATATTTTATTATAGCTTTATTAATTTTAGAAATAGGTTAATTATATGAATACGATAAAATTAATTATACTCTATAGAGAGAGTCATTTTTTAAGTATCTTTCTATCAAAATTATAGCGACAATATCATCTACTGGTTTAGGCGGAATTCTCATTCCTAGAGGAATTAGACGAAAAATACCTTGAGGAGGATACATTTGCCAATAGCGATCGCGAGCTTCTAAGCTAGAATAACGTTCATCTATTTTGATGATTGGTACTGTTTTTGAAATTATTTTTGTGAGGCTTTGCTTCCAAGTTTTTGAGTGGGTTTGGTCGCCAATCACTATTAAATCAATGTCAAATTTTTGATGTAAGTTTTTGATTTTTTTGACAACTTCTAGAGATTCTATAACTTGGTGGTAGTGTAGTTGTTTTTCTCTATCCATAATTGCAATACCACACTTTTGGCTACCTGGGTCAAATCCTAAAATCATGTTTGGAGATCTTTATTTGCTGACTATATTAATCTTTTTTCTTAAGATTTTACTTTTTGTTGTAATATCATTTCTCTATAACAATGCGCTTAATAATTGTTGCTCATACCTGATTAACCTGACTATTCTAATCTTTATATTAAGTGCAACTTCATGGAGAAATGGTATAACTTTTCTCAGTTGCATAATTTAAGCAATTAATAATTAATAATTAATAATTAATAATTACTTCTCCTGAAAATTATCGGATTGGCGAACAGTTTTTTTTATAGTAAACCTGATTACCACAACCCCTTTATGATAGTTCACTCAATTCCATATTATATAAAAAATTTTGTCTACTAAAATCAGGGTGGTATGGTAACCGGATTTAATATTATTTATTCTATAAAAAAAATGCTTTAAACTTTAATTATATCATGTCCAAATAATTAGTTATCAAAAAAAGATTTTTTTTCCTCTTTATTCTTTCTTCTTCTTTCTTCCCTCCTGACTCCTGAGGACTGACTGCTCCGTCATTTATTTGTAAGTATTCAACCGGACATGATATTATTCATTAGTTCGGTAAAAAAAAATGTAATTTTAGGGAGTAGATAAAAGGTAAGGTATAGCAGTCGAAGGAAAGGTTAGGACAGTTCAAAAGTTTAAAACTCAGACAATGTAATACTTTTCCTTCTTCCTCTCTTGGTCAGCATTCCCTTAGGACTGTCGCCGCTGGGTATTACCCCTTGCGTCTGTCGCCGACGCGGGGTCGCACCGCTTCTTTATTCTTCCTTGTTCCTTCTGCTATAAAATGCTATATTTTTAATCTTTTAATATTTTTTGACGCTCTATTTGCATTTGTTCAATTTCTTGTCTCAGGGTTTCTTTTTGTTGTACTATACTATTGAGTTGGTTTTGAGTTAAATTAAGTTCAGCTTCAGTTCTAGCTTTTGCTTTTTGAACTTGCCTAAGTTCTTCTTGAGTACGGATTTTTACTGCTTGAACTTGATTTAATTGCTCTTTGGTTATTTTGAGTTGGAATTCTGTTTCTGTTTTTTGGACTAAAGCCTTGTCCAAAGACTGATTAACTTGATTCAATTGAGTTAGAGCTAATTCTAAATCAGCTCTTGCTTTTTGTAATTCATTTTTGATTCGGGTGGTTTCAAATTCAGCTTTTGTCACTTCCTTGCGAGTTTCATTAAGTTTGGTTTGGATTTCATCTATTCTGAAAACACCTTTTCTTAATGGTTTGCTAGTTGCAAATAGGATAGCTAAAGTTAAAGCTGAAAGAATACTGCCAGTGAGCATAGTAACCAATGCGGCAGTATCCCGCGGCCTAAGATTAAAAAGTCGTAGTCTTGCTTTACCTACCTTTGTCCCCAGGCGATCGCTAATAGTAGCGATGACACCGCCTAACACCAGAATTGCTAATACTAAGATAATACCGGCGGTCATTAATGGCTGCTGGTAGTAGTTTAATTATGAGGTTGCCTTTAGTTTATTGTCTCAGACTATATGCCTAATATCAAAAATTATAGACAGTAATTATTATAGACAGTAATTATTTATTTGGCTAATAAATATTATATTTTATGGTTTTTATAAGGCAATCTTTGTTACTTAATTAATATTTGAAGAGAAAATAATATGATCTCCTCAGATTGCCATTATACAATTATTTCAGTTTACCCTCAGCAGTTATTTCATCTTGATTTTTACAGATATTTGTGTCTCTAAATCAGGTAAATTGTTGACTTAAAGCCACTGGGTTATGTACTGTAATTTTCTTCTTGTGAATAGATATCATTCCATCTTGCCGAAGGTCTCCAAGCAGACGAGTAACTGTCACCCTTGTTGACCCAATTGCTTCTGCAATTGCTTGGTGAGATAATTTCAGGTCTATGGTAATCCCATCTTTGCTAGGAACTCCAAAATCTCGACAAAGGATTAACAAAAAGCTAACCAGTCTAGACCCCATATCCCGGTGTGCCAAAGTTTCAATCATCATCTCTGTCTGTAAGATTCGAGATGAAAGTCCACGCAATAAAACAACTGACAAATCTGGATCTTCTCTGAGAGCTTTCTCCACTTGGTCAATTGGCACAGATATTAATTCTACAGGGGTAAAAGCCACTGCATGGTAGAAACGGTCAGACTTATGGCCTGTAATTAGAGACAATACTCCAAATACACTATTTTCCCGGAGTAAGGCCACTGTAATTTCATCTCCTGCTTCATACACCCTCGATAGCTTCACTGCGCCTTTAATTAGAACGTAGACGCGCTCTGCAGGGTCTCCTGGAAAAAATATTGTCTTGCCCCGTTCAAAAGTTTCTACAACTGGCGGATATGACCCACCAGATATATTACGGAACACTGCTGCTAGCGGTCTATCATGCGTCACGACCAATTTCCTTACTCTCTAATAACTAACTAAACATCTCTTAACCTTAATAGCTCAGTTGCTGAAATATACTATTAAGTTTCTACATATTGCTATATATATATTTAATATATTTAATACTTACTTTACTTTTATATTCATATATATTAGGGCAGTGAAACCGAGAAATTCAATTTCTCATTATGGCCATAGGTGCTAATATTATCTATAAATTTGCCTAATGTCAAAGATGCTATGTATTATAGCTTCTAAGTATGAAATTAAATTTTAGACTTTATTATTTGATTGAAAATTTTACTATAGTTTCTCCATAAATCAAGGTATTATGTTAGATTTAACAGGAAAAAATGCTCTAGTAACAGGTATTGCGAATAATCGTTCTATTGCGTGGGGAATTGCTCAACAACTTCACAAAGCTGGGGCAAATTTGGGGGTTACTTTTCTGCCAGATGATAAGGGTAGATTTGAAAAGAAGGTTTGGGAGTTGGTAGAACCTTTGAGTCCTTCTTTATATTTACCTTGTAATGTTCAGGACGACGAACAGGTTAAGGCTACTTTTGCTGCAGTCGGAGAAAAGTGGGGTAAGTTGGATATTTTGATTCATTGCTTGGCCTTTGCTGGTAAGGAGGAATTATCTGGGGATTTTAGTAATACTACTCGTGAAGGTTTTACTCGTGCTTTGGAAATTAGTTCTTATTCTCTGATTGATTTGAGTTCTGAGGCGAAGGAACTGATGACTGAAGGAGGAAGTATTGTCACTCTCACTTATTTAGGGGGCGTGCGGGTAGTTCCTAATTATAATGTGATGGGCATTGCTAAGTCTGCTTTGGAAATGAATGTTCGTTATTTGGCAGCGGAACTTGGTCAGAAAAATATTCGGGTCAATGCTATTTCTGCTGGTCCAATTAAAACTTTGGCTTCTTCGGCAGTGGGTGGTATTAAAGATATGATTCATCATGTGGAACAGATAGCTCCATTACGTCGGACTGTGACTCAAATTGAAGTTGGTAATACTGCTGCTTTTTTATGTAGCGATCTGGCAAGTGGCATTACTGGTCAGGTTATTTATGTGGATGCTGGTTATGAAATTATGGGAATGTGAGTTTTAAGTCAAAATTCAAAATTCAAAAGTCAAAAGTTAAGGATAGCCAAATTGGTAGGGTGCGTTAGACGGCTTAAATTTAGACTATGAAAGGGATTCAGTAACCCGTCGTCACGCACCATTTTAGGTATGTCGTTCCACTACTGGACTAGACTGCTCAACGGTGCGTTACGGCGCAACGTAATATTTGACAGTTCAATGGTAGTTTGTGGTAAGCGCCTAACGCACCCTACTGGACTGTCATTTGATATTTTTCATCATTCTCAACCTACCTGTGAAAAATTAAAATTCAAAATTTATATTGATATTTTTATTATGCAGATAAGCGATCGCCATTCTTCATCTACTCCAGCAAAACTGAATTTGCCTGCCAGAGTTGCTTCGGTGAAACGGACGACTGGGGAAACTGATGTAACTGTTACTCTTAATCTTGATGGTGTGGGCAATTGTAAGGCTAGTACTGGGATTCCTTTTTTAGACCATATGTTGCATCAAATTTCTTCTCATGGACTAATTGATTTGGAAATTCATGCGGTGGGGGATATTGAAATTGATGACCATCATACTAATGAAGATGTGGGGATTACTTTGGGCCAGGCTTTGAAGCAGGCATTGGGCGATCGCAAGGGTATTGTGCGTTTTGGTCATTTTTTGGCTCCTTTGGATGAGGCTTTGGTTCAGGTGGCCTTGGATTTTTCTGGTCGTCCACATTTGAGTTATGGTTTGGAAATGCCTACTCAACGGGTTGGTACTTATGATACTCAGTTAGTGCGGGAATTTTTTGTGGCTGTGGCTAATAATAGTTTGATGACTTTGCATATTCGACAGTTGGCTGGAATTAATTCTCATCATATTATTGAGGCAGGGTTTAAAGCTTTTGCTCGTTCTCTACGGATGGCTACGGAAATTGACCCCAGGCGAGTTGGGGAAATTCCTAGTTCTAAGGGAGTTTTGTAAGAAAGGAGTCAGGAGTCAGGAGTCAGGAGTCAGGAGAATGAAGTTATTCAAAATAAGCTGGCTGGATTTGTTAGTATTAGTGAATTTAAACAAGAATATCTTTCTAATCCATTAGACAAATAAGCAGTCATATCTACACTATGCTGCTCCCCAAGAATCAGCTATTCCTATAGAAGACTGGGATATGGAGAATTGTTGTGAAGAGGTTTTATGATTGTTTTGGACACTCATATTTTTGTTTGGTGGAATTAGAATGACCCTAAACTAACCAGTTACTATCTCTTTATTTCTATTCTATGTCCCTATTTCCTATTCCCTATTCCCTATTCCCTGTTTCCTAAAAGCAATGATTTATTATGGTTTAAACTGTTCAAGCTCAGGATATTACTCTAGAAGAATTACAAGAAAACTTTGGATTACAACTAACAACTGATAGTCAATTTTTTCGAGAATGGCAAGATGATTTACCTTCTTTAACTGATGAAGAAAAACGCAGTTTAGAAAGAGTTAGAAGTAACTATTTTAATTTAGTTAATCGTCGCCCTTTATTGGAAGAGGGAGTCAAATTGGTTATTTTAGCACCTTTACTAGATTTAGCTGGATTTTTTCAATCTCCCTTTTCCATAACAACTGAAACTTCTGTAGAAATTTCTGATGAAGATAATGATTTAATTATTAGAGGTAGAATAGATGTTTTAGTTCTACAACAGAGATTTTGGATATTGGTTATTGAATCGAAAAGGACTAAATTTGATGTGATGGCAGCTCTACCTCAAGCTTTAGTTTATATGTTGAAAAACTCCCAACACGATCGGCCAACGTTTGCTTTTTTGCTTAATGGTAGAGAGTTTGTTTTTGTTAAACTGCAAAAAGCAAATGTTCCTATATATAGTCGTTCTTATGCTTTATCTACTGAGAAAGAAAATGAATTGGAGCAAGTTTTAGCAGCTCTCAAAAATATTGGTAATTTAAGTTATCACTTATCAGTTAACGGTTAAATGAAACTGATAGCTGATATAGCAATCCTATTTTATTCGTGTCAAAAATCTTACTGCTTTTTAGGCAACAGGCAACAGGCAACAGGCAACAGGCAACAGGCAACAGGTGGGAGTTTCAGTTTTTTTATTTACTTTTTGATTTGTTACGACATATTTAGGATTACTATAGCTAACAATACAGAATGCTTACGATAGATTTAAGCTATTAGCCAATGAATTTATGGTTGTTTGGCAAGCTCAAACTAAGCAATAGTTAATATTCAGGAAGGTATATCAAATGAAATTTATTAGCCCTAAAACTGACTTTGCTTTTAAAAAAATCTTTGGTTCTATTCACAGTCAAAATATCCTAATTAGTTTTCTCAATGCCATAGTTTATGAGAACCAAAATATTATTCAATCCCTAAAAATAATTAACCCTTATAATCCTGGAGCTACTAACAGTCTTAAGGAGACTTATTTAGATGTAAAGGCAGTTTTAGATAATGGTTCTACAGTCATCATTGAAATGCAAGTATTGAATGTAGAATATTTTGAAAAACGAGTAATATATAACCTAGCTAAAGCTTATGGAAATCAATTAGATGTGGGGGAAGGTTATATGATGTTAAAACCTTTTATAGCTTTAACAATTACCGATTTTATTTTATTTGAAAACACGGATAAAATTATTACTAAGTTTAGATTGAAAGAAGAAGCAGAAAATTTTAATTATCAAGATGAATTCACTTTAATGTTTCTAGAGTTACCTAAATTCACTAAAGAATTATCAGAATTAGAAACCCTCAGTGATAAATGGACATATTTTATTAGATCGGCACCAACATTAGAAGTAATACCCTCTTCATTAGGAGAAGTACCAGAAATAGAAGCGGCATTAAATATGGCGAATAAGGCGAATTTAAAGAATGAAGAATTAGAGGAATTAGAAAAACAGGAAAGGTTGATTAGAGATAAGAAAGGACAAATTAGTCTAGCCAAAAGGGAAGGAAGAGAAATTGGACGGGAAGAAGGAAGAGAGCAAGTAGCGAAACAAATCTTACGTCAAATTCGCCGAAAGTTTGGAGAAATAGCTCCAGAAGTTCAAATTCAGATAGAGCAGTTATCTCTGGAAAAATTAGATATTTTAGGGGAAGAAATTTTTGATTTGGCAACTATAGTAGATTTGGAAAACTGGTTAGCTAATCAAGAATAAAAAAAGACGATATAAATAATTTAGTCATCTTGAGATGACTGAAAATAGCTGATTTATTAGGGCTAATTAATTAGGCTTGATATTAATATACAAATAGATTAATTACTCTATATGTGAGGAAAAGATTATGATTAAAACTAATGTTAATATTACTCCAGAGGCTCAAGAGCTTTTGAAAAAAGCAGCAGCTAAAAAACAAGTATCTGTAGAAGAACTCGCTTCAGAAATATTAAATGAAGCTATTCAAAATAAGCTGGTTGGAGTTGTTAATATTAGTGAAAATAAAAAGGAATATCCTTCTAATCCATTGGCAAATAAGCAGCCCTATTTTTACTATGCCGATCCCGAAGAACCAGCTATTTCTGTAGAAGACTGGGATATGGAGAATAGTTATAAAGAGGTTTTATGATTGTTCTAGACACTCATATTTTTGTTTGGTGGAACCAGAACGACCCTAAATTAACCAGTTACCATCGTGAGATAATTAAGAGAGAAAGACCAGATGGATTAGGAATTTGTACTATCAGTCTTATTGAGATAGCAAGACTTGTTAAAGCAGGAAGAATTATTCTTCCTTTAACTATTCAAGAATGGTTGAAAATTGCATTAGCACAAGAAGGAGTTATTCTTATTTCTATTACTCCTGAAATTGCGGTTGATGCTCAATCACTGCCAGGTAATTTTCACAAAGATCCAGCAGATAGAATAATTGTCGCAACGGCAAGATTATCTAATTTTTCTATAGTGACGGTAGATCAGAAAATACTTAACTATTCTTATGTGAGTTCTATTCCACCTACCTGAAAACCACTATACCGAAACAAAAATGGGATTTATATGATTTATATCAGGTTTATTAATTAGGGTTTGCTGAAAAAGTCTTATGGGTGAGGGTAGGAGACAGGAGACAGGAGACAGGAGAAAAGGGAATGAACGAGAAGGTAGCAGTAAGAATTGTCCTTTGATTTTTCTGCCCAACTATGCGCCTAAAATAAGCTCCTTTTTGAGCATGAAGAGCTGAAAACCAGGCACTTTTTTCGACCCCAAAAAGGCGAAAACCTTTATCTGTAAATACTTTTAGATTTAATCAGCAAGCCCTAATTAATCACAATACAAAAAGATGGTATAAATAATTTAATCATCTTTAGATTACTTAAGCTATTAGCCAAGGATTGAAATCCTTGGTGAGCCAGAGGAAAAAGCTTATTTTCAAAGAAAAGCATATAATATGAAATTGAGATAAATTATCAACCAAATCACGATTAATCCTCGTAAACTAACAGAATATGCTCTCAATCCTGATAATCCGAAAGGTGCTAATAAAGCTCTCATGTTTGAGCGTCATTTGGGTTTCACAAAAGATAATTATGAACTACTATTAGAACAAATTTCCACTCAAGTTTTAGAGGCCGAAGCTATTTTTAAATCTAGGGATGAACATGGCGATCGCTACCAAGTAGATTTAGAAATTATCGGTACACAAGAAGGACAAAAAGAGATTGTTTGTACGGGATGGATAGTTGAACTAGAGATAAATACTGCTAGATTAATTACTCTATATGTGAGGAAAAGATAATGATTAAACCTGAATTATTTGATGTTGTTGAATTATTAGTTAATTTACCTTCAGAGCAACAATTTATAGGCAATCAAGGCACAATTGTTGAATGTTATAATGATGGAAAATATGAAGTTGAATTTTCTAATGAACAAGGAGAAACTTTAGCTTTATGTAGTCTAAGTAATAATGAATTTATGGTTGTTTGGCAAGCTCAAACTAAGCAATGGTTAACTACAACGGATAAAGTTACTGCTCTGATTAATTTCCTTTCGGAAGAAAAACGGGTGGAACTCTTAAACTTTGCTCTAGGTCTAATTGAAAAATCGTAAAAAAACCCCTCTGCGCTTGATTTGCTATTCCTAATTTGAGGTTTAATTTATGTTAGATAATATTGTTAAAACGATTATTAATGCTGCTAAATCTGCTGTTCCTCAAGCGATCGATGCAGCTCAACGAAATGAACTTGTTGTTAATACTTTAAAAAAATTAAAGCTTGACCCCACACAACCTCCGAAAGATGTTGATGGAGTTTATGTTTATGCTTTGGTGGAATATGGCGTGGGTAAGGATGAGCCAATTTTGAAGCTTTTTCGGGAGAAAGAAATAAAAAATGCTTTTTGGAGTGCCTATTCTACTAATTCTCCTATTAGTTTCTGGAATAAGGTTGATGACTTTATTCAATCTTATGCTTTGGGGGATGAAATAAAAGAATCTCAGATTAATGTTCGGTGAGAATTAGAAAAATTTGGTATAGCTTTTATTGATGTGGCGAAGCGGACTAAATCTCCAGAATTTCGCCCTTATCCAGATTGGAATTTTGACGAATATCCGGCAGAATTTAAGTCTTTAATTATGGAAAAAATTAAGGGTTTTTGTGGTCGGGAATTTGTGTTTAAGGAATTTGGGAATTTTCTCAATCAAAATTCTAATGGTTATTTTACTGTGGTTGGGGATGCAGGGATGGGGAAAAGTGCTATTGCTGCTAAATATGTTTATGACCATAAGTCTCCCTGTCATTTTAATGTTCGTGCTGATGGTCGTAATAGACCTGAACTTTTTCTGGAGAGTATCCGCAAACAATTAACTAGACGCTACGAGTTGGGAAATACGGATAAGGTTAATTTGTCTGCTTTGCTGCAAAAGGTTAGTGAAAATCTTCGGGGGCAAAAGTTGGTTATTGTGGTTGATGCTTTGGATGAGGTGGAGCAAACTGGAGGCGGTAATATTCTGGATTTTCCGACGACGTTGCCGGATGGGGTTTATTTTTTGTTGACTAGGCGACCTTATGAACGAGAGAATAAACCTTTGAATGTTTCTCCAGGGGTGGGGATGACAGAATTAGATTTGAGGGCGAGTCAATATCGGGGTTTTAGTCGGGATGATGTGAAAGAATATATCGGTTTTATGTTGAATAAAGACCCAGACTATGGGGTTAAGTTGCAAATGTGGGTGCAAGAGCGGGATATTAAAAAGGAAGATTTTATCGAGCAGATAGCAGACAAGAGTGAAAATAATTTCATGTATCTGCGTTATGTGTTACCGGATATTGCTAAGGATAAGTATCCAGATTTGAGTTTGAAGGAATTGCCTGATGGTTTGCAAGATTATTATCAACAACATTGGGTGCGGATGGGAATGGAGGATAAACCCCAGAAGGATGTGGAGAGGGTGGAGAGGGGGAAGAGGGGGGAGAGGGTGGAGAGGGGGAAGAGGGGGAAGAGGGGGGGAATGGCATTCGCCCTTGGGATGTTCCTATGGCAGGTTTAGAGGAATATTATCAGGGTTTGTGGCAAAAAATGGCAGGTGAGGGTTTGTCGGAAATTGAGTTGGGAGTGCTGAGAGTATTAGTCGAGCAAGAAGAAGCAGTTTCTGTGGAGGCGATCGCCAAATCCATAGACACTGACGAATATGATGTGGAAGAAGTGTTGGAAACTTGGCTAGAATTTTTACATTGGCAAGAAATTGGGGGAGAAATTTGTTATAGTTTGTATCATTGGGGTTTCCGTGACTTTTTGCAGCTTAGGGTTTAGTATTCTCTACTGATATCATTTCTCAAAAACTTTTCTACATTTTATTGAGTAGTAGGGACGTTGTATGCAACGTCCCTACAGGGAGGGAACCCCCCCCTAACGCTACCGCTAATACACCATACTGGACCGACACATCTAAAATGGTGCAATAGAAAATGGGGGGAGTGGGGGAATGAGGTGAGGGGGTGATATCAAATCCGTTTAATTGGACATAAAAAAAATCTTCAATCGCCATAACTACGTTTATCTTTGTAATTCTTTCTCCTCCTGAGGACTGAGGACTGAGGACTGACTCCTCCTAACTTAACTATTCTATGGCTGTTTAACCGGATTTGATATGATGGGATGATTACGAAAAAGGCTAATGCACTATTTTAGTGAAACAGTCCACTACTGGACTATTGACGGTGCGTTACGCTGTCGCTAACACACCCTACTGGACTTGTGGAAAAAATGCTGGATAAACAAAAGCAAAAGCGGTGGAACTAGGGATAGTTGTACCATCGAATTCTTCAACAATAACGGTTTGCATTTGACTGTCCCATTTGGCACGAATTTTTCGCCCATTAAATTCTACAATTTTTTCTTTTAGTTGCTTAATTTCTGAATGTAAAAACTGAACACTACTACCTGAGAAATAATTTTCAGGTGTTTCTCGGTCTGCTTCCCAAA
Organism: Okeania sp. SIO2C2; assembly: GCF_010692625.1. Taxonomy (NCBI): domain Bacteria; kingdom Bacillati; phylum Cyanobacteriota; class Cyanophyceae; order Oscillatoriales; family Microcoleaceae; genus Okeania; species Okeania sp. SIO2C2. The sequence goes on along the minus strand of NZ_JAAHGM010000002.1, from coordinate 253,983 downwards.
CATAACTAATAATAGCTTTGGGATGTTGGTTAATTTGGTCTTGATTTCTGACTGGAAAAATCAACATTTTATCGGTATAGTAACTGCCATAAGGATAGTTAAAATAGTCACGTTTATAACCTGTTTTTGTAGATAAAATTTTACTATTAGGATACACTGCTAACCAATTTTTTAGAGTAGTTTTAATAGCAGAAATTCTATTCAAATTACTGTTAACATTCTGACCAAGAATACCAATAGCCCAAGGTTGAGAATAAAGAGTACTATTAGAGCGGTCATACATAACTAAACAACTTTGATAAAGTTTGCCAGAAACTCCATAAGTTGTATTGCCACGTTCAAATGCAATTATAGTGTCACAAAGAGGGCAATAAGAAACAGTAATATTCATTGCTCCTACTGTATCATTAACAATTTCATGCCAATTCATAATGCCAAAAGGATAAGCAACAGCTTCACCGTTTATTTCTATACCAATTACTGTTTCATTAGTGGGAAAAGGTGTTGTTGTCGCCGTATCAAATTTCGGATTATCAATAGAAGGGATACCATCTTTTTGCGGTCCGCCGTTCAACAGTTCAGCTAAATTAATTCGACTATATTTCTGAGGGTCGAGATTTTGTGCTTGAATATCTTGGAGTTCTCTATCTTGATTATTGAGATATTGTGTGAGATTAAAATAGCGAAGTTTAAAGTTATTCCAGCTACCTGCTTGTAAGACTATAGAACTCAAACCCAAGCTAGCAAATAAAGCAGTATTGAGAATTATTTTAGCTACTTTTTTCATAATTCAATAAGGAAGGAAGAAGGAAGAAGAAGTAAGAAGGAAGAAGTAAGAAGTAATATTGTCCGCTTGAATACTTATACTTTGGTGGAAGGAAGACAGAAAGGTTTATTCCAATTTTGACTTGATTCTATACACAAACGATGCTACCGGACATGATATAAGAAGGAAAAATTTTGCATTGTCTGAGTTTTAAGCTTTTTATATGTCAAATACAGTAATAGCGACTGCTATAATATTTTTAATAGGTTCGTTTATTGATACTAGAATTTGAATATTTTCTGGAGAATTATCAGGATTTTTTACCTTACTTTATTTTGTCAAATTACAATATTTTCAATTTTAAGAATGGTGTATATACCTTAAATTAAACTGAGTTAAAAATTAAGTTAAGATAAATATAGCAATCCTATTTTATTCGTGTCAAAAATCTTACTGCTTTTTAGGGAACACTTAACTGGGAACACTTAACTGGTAAGAGTTTCAGTTTTTTTATTTACTTTTTTATTTGTCATGACCTATTTAGGATTGCTATAATTAGATTATGTCAATTTGAATACTTATAAATAAATGTTCAACAATTAATAATTGACAATTACTTCTCCTGAAAATGGATAGGATTAGTGAAAAGTATTTTTGATCTTTATTTCTTCTTCAAAGAAGAGGCTTTAAACCTTAATTACTAGGTAATCTTATTTTTTTCCAATTGGTATTATACCATTTTGAAAAAAGAATGTTACAAATAGTAAGCAGTATTAAAGTAATTTATAGGAAGTATCTATTGGACGAAAAAGATAAATTACTAAATAAAAAATGGTATCAAACCTATTCCCATACGACTCGGTCTTCCTGTATTCCCCTCCTGGGAGGGGGAGGGGCGAGGGGTGGGTTGACTCCTAAGCGGTAACCTAAATATTTGTAGCAAAGATTTATCAAACTGGTATTACACTTTTTGAAAGTTATTTATTTAATAAACTTGCATCTATCTAAATATAAACTAAATATAAAAGTAATAGCTTTATCTAAAAATTTATTTGTTATTTTTGTCTTTTGTCAAATAATATCAAATCGATTTAATTAGCGATAAAAACATTCTCCTTCTTCACCATTACCTAATCTTTATAACTGTTGTCTATCCTGAGATTATGTCCAGATAATTAGTGATAGAAAACTTTCTCCTTCTCTTCCTATTTTTTCTCTCCTGACTCCTGAGGACTGACTTCAAAAATATTTTATACCGATATTACCGGACTTGATATTACATCATATCTCTTTCAAATTCAAATTCAGAAATTGATTTTTCTCCTTCCTGTTTCTGTGCTCGAACTAAAGGAATTAAATAATTATGAGCTAATTGATAGCTATCTTGCGGTAAATCTGGCAGCAGTAAAACTAATCCTCGAGCAACTAATACATCTAAAACTAAATCTAGTTTATGGCGTTGCATTAATAACTCTGATGCTAATTCAGCACGAGTTTTTAGAGGGCGAGTACCATGTTCATTTGTTAATAAGTATAAGACAGATATTGCTGTTCGTCCGTTCAGAAAGCCACAATCTTTTATTACTCCATCTAAAAAATTTATTGTGAGTTTTTTGATAGGATTATCTCCTAGTTTATGATATGCTTCAACAGTTGTAATTGCTTCTTCTTGAAGTTCAGTGCCTACTACTTGCAATTCTATCGGACTTACTGTATTATCTGCTGAACTTAAATCTTTTACTACTTGAGAAATTAAATCTGGCTCCCAATTTAATTGAGCAGGTTCAATTAAGTTTTTGATAATTTCTTGACTATGATTTGGCTCAAAATTACTTATGTAGTAAAGAATTTCCTTAGATAAAATTTGATAGTTAATTACTGCTTCTAAGTTTGTCAGGCGGTCGCATTCTAATAAGTAATGTAAGTAATCTGTTTGGATAGATAAAACTACTTTGACAAAATTCAAGCTTAAACAGTCATATAAAAATTTATAAAGTGGTAGTCTTTGAGCTAGTTTGGGACAGACAGTAAATAACTCTTCAAACTGGTCTAAAATTAATACTTTTAAATTATTTTTTTGATGTTTTTTACGCAATGTTTCTAGTACATATTCTAGATTCCAAGTTGCAGAGTCAGAATTTCTCATCCAATCTGTATAGACTCGTAGTGGTATGAGTGAAATTGCTTGATTATCTTCTGAATTTTCTGCGAGTAGAGTAGGTATTAACCCAGAATTAATTAAAGAACTTTTACCCACACCAGAGACACCATGTATAATTATTAGTTTATGGTTCTGGCTTTTGATTCTTGCCACTAAATTATTCACATCTTCTAGACGACCGGAAATTTTAATTTCTCTAGGAATTATCGGACTATTATCAGATTTTTGTTGTGGTTGTAATGGATTTATTCCTATAAAAGCCTTTAATCCATATTGATGCTCAAGTCGTAATTTTTCTTCTTTGATTCTGGCAGATTTTCCATATTTGTCTTGGTCAAAATAAAGTTTTTTTAATGCTTTTAGTATGGAAATATAAGAGTGTAAATTATGATGGGGGCTTGTTTGTTGTCGCGCTTTTTCTAGTTGATTAACAGTAGCTTGCCACTCTTCTAAATTACTTTGAGATTCACTTAAAATTGAGAAATAAGAATTCTCATATTGTGCAATTTCTACAGGATTTCCCATAGATTGATTTTGAATGGCAACTGCTAATTCTGCTAATTGACTAGCATGGTCCCATTTTGACTCGTGCATTGCTGCCTCAGCCAAAAATCCGTAATCTTGAGCAATTTGCTCTTCTGTACCGTAAGTTAAATGTAGTTCTAAAGCGCGTTTAGCAAGCTTGTATAAATCGCTCCATGCTTCTAATTTTTTCAGAACTTCACCTTGCTGAATGATAAATTTAGCTACTAATTCTTGTCGGTCTATTTGAGCAAATAAATCTAGGCTTTGCTGAAAATTATTTTGTGCTTGTTGCCAATAATTATTTTTTTGTTCTACTGGAATGTTTAAATTGCCTTGATGCTCGTAACATAATCCGATATAAAAGAGGACAATTCCTATTTTTTCTAATCTTTCATTAATTTGTTGAGTGACTGCTTCCCCTGGTAAATTTTTTGTACTTTTTTCCCAGATTAATAGGCTATTTTTAAACTTATTTAATGCTTGCTCTATTTGATGATTAGCATACTCTTCTCGACCAATAATAAAATCTATATTGGCAATGTGTAATGGTAATATTGGCTGTATTTTATAATTACTATATAACTGTTCAATTGCTGCTTTTAGTTGTTGGCTCTCTGTGGCATTCAGAAGATTTGAATTGCTTTGAAACTGAATAATATGAGAATCTAAAAGATTATAAAAAATTTTACTGGTACAGTATTCAATTACACTAATAGCTGTAGTATAAATAAGTTGAGCTACATTTTTTGCTTGGTATTTGTCAGTCATAGCTAAGATTTTTAATTTTTACTAATAGGCCAAAGAGTCTGAATTGATCTTTTTCAATTATGGGAATTAGTTTTAATTTTAATTCATTTTAACACTTGTCAGGATTATAAGTAATACCAAATTAATAAATATTTGCTACAAATAGCTAGGATATTTTTTAGAAGTCAGGAGTCAGGAAGACCAAGTCAGAATGAATAGCTTCAATACCATTTTTCAGGTCGAAAATCATTCTTTTTGTCAAAGGACATATCCTGCATTTGTCTTTTTATTCCTCTTATTATTCGTAACATTCTTTTTTCACGCTTGGTATAATATCATGTCTGGTTAAATACTTATAAATAATGATGAAGGTGTCAGGTGTCAGGTCTCAGGTGTCAGGAGGGAAGAAGAAGGAAGAGGAAAAGAAAGTTTTTTATCACCCTATTAAACGGACATGATATAAATATCAAATTTTGTAGAGAAGGGAGGAAAAATTTGTAGAAATCAAAGGTGAGCTAAGGGTAAAAGTAACTTACTTTCTACTAAACCACTTTCTTGTAAATTTAACTCTAGCTCTCCTCCCATTTGTTGAATTAGTCGCCGACAGATAATTAAATGCTTGCCTGGAGGTGAAACCAAGAGAGAAGGTTCTAATACATCTGGGATAGAAACGGAGTTAAATTCTGCAATTAATTTTGAGCTAATCTTACCTGCATCAATAATAGAAATTTCAAGCCATTCTTCATCTAAAGTTTGGCATTTAATATCGATTTTTCCTCCTGTTTGAGAACGACTACAGGCACTAATCAAAAGCTCGTAAACAACTAATTCTAATTTAATAAGATCTCCATAAATATTCAAATTTCCTTCCCGATGAACTTCTAATTGCAGTTGTCTTTTTTTTACTTGGGAATCAATGCGAATGAGCGATCGCCTCAACAAATTAGCTACAGAGACAACATCAAAATTTGCTTGTAAACGCCATTTTTCTTGTGTAAATAATGAAGTAGTAGACGATAACACATTCCCAATTTGCCTTAGTAATTGCTGATAACGTAGATTTGTCAATACATTTTTTTGTTGGGCAGGATTTTCTGATGGAGTATAATGCAATTCACTTAACTGCTTAAAACCAGAACCAACAGTACGGTAAAGTTCTTCTAAACGCTTTTGTTTATACCAATTCAACCACTCTAGTTCTTCTCGCTGAGATTCTAAAGCAGTCTTTACTATTAAATAGCGACGCGACCATGCAAACTGAGAAACCAAATGAGTCAATAAATTTTTCAGAGTTTCAGTAGGAGAATGTGGTTGCGGCAGTTCTGTTTTTTGCCATAAAATTTTGTGAGGGTCTGCAATTAACAATATACCCGTCGGTTGATGTTCAATAGCAGTACGCAAAGCAGTTGCTACGACCTGACCGCTATCAAGAATATTGAGCCACCGTAAAGTTTTTGCTGGTACATCACTCACACTCAGATGCAACCAACCATTTGTAGAAATTATTTGTTGAATCCAAGAATCAGTACGAACTGGAATCGAAATTTTGTCAGTGCTAGTAATATGACACTCAGGATAACTATAGCTCATAACTCTACCTGTTTGTGATAATGGATACCAGGTAATTAAAGCAACTAGGGGAATAGTTTGCGGGTTGATCTGTGCTATTGCCACAATTGCTTGAGCAATAAATTCGAGAAAGTTTCCTTCTAGACAGTCTAGGGATAAATTTCCTAATACACTCAGTTCTCCAACTAGTTCAAAATTGTTCACTTCTTGCGATAATAAGGAGTTGGAAGAGTTAATCAATACTTTTGTTGGATTTGCAACTATTGTAGTTGGTTGCAAAGTAGTAAAACCAGACTGAAGATATTCTGTATATTGCTGCTGCTTGTTGATTATCTGATTAATATGTCTTTGATGCAGGAGAAAACCTAACTGTTGACTGGCAATTTGGACTAATTCTCGTTCATTGCGATTCCAGGTGCGAGGGGTTTCATAACCAATAATTACGAGTCCTTCGGGTTGGTTATATCGATCGCCTTGATTCTTTGTAATAAATTCTTCTTGTTCCTTTTTCCCAGCTCCTATTGTGCTGCACAACAGAAGAGAACGTACTCCAAGTTTCTCAAAATCTTCCTGCCAAGCATTCAATATATGACTTTCTGACCAATTTTCAATTCCTACTACTTCAGTGTTTCGTCCTAGCAAGGTCATATCCTCCTTGCTGAGGGTGGGTAGAGAAGTTTTGACTGTTCGACTTTGAGTAGAATGATTTTGATAAACAACTTCAAACTGCCCTCTGTTGCGGATTGCCAACATAAAATATTTAGCACCTAAGCGCTGAGATATTTTTTCTGCCGTTGTTTTTAGGGTTTTCTGCCAATCATCATCACCGTAAATAGCGCGAGTGATGCCTGCAGTTAAAGTCTGGTCTAGTTTAGCTTGACGAATTTTGTCCTCCATTTCTGAGAGGGGAGAAGTTAAAGCTAGCAGTTGACCTACCCCTTGCAAATAGTTTTTTTCATCATCTTGCCATGGACGGTTGCGTTGTTCTTCTACAGCAATAAATCCTAATAGTTCGTCTTCTAAGATAATTGGTGCTGCTAATACAGAAGCAGCTCTAATTTGTCGGATTAATCTGCGAATAATATCGCTGTCTACAGAAGTGTAATATTCTCCAATGCAAACAATTTTTCCTGCTAATAGTACATGATAGAATTTACCTAAATCTTGCAATGTAATGCCAGAAGCAGGACGTTTAAAGTCGCTCCATTCTACTATTACTTGATGATTACTCGCACGACGCCAAAAATAGCGTCCATTGGGATAATACCAGTAAATATTTGTGCGGGATGGCTGTAAAAATTGATGAGTTATTTCTACAACTGTTTCGAGGCGTTGATCTAAAGTCGTTAATTTTCCTAATTGAGATAGTAATGAGAGTATTGGTTCATCAGGTCGTTTTGCTTGTTGATCTTGCCATTCTTTTTCTATTTTTTGTAATGTTTGTCCTAGTTCACCCCAGATTAAAGATAGTAGTGCTTTTTCTTCTGATTCTAAAGATATTCCCCACTCTTGTGAACCCATTAAGGCAATACCAAAACATTTTTCTTTGTAATGTATGGGAAAGAAAATTGTACCTTTAATATGATATGTTTGTGTTATTTTTACCCATTCTCCAACTTGCTTTTCTGCCCTTAAGTCAGCGACTTTAATTGCTTTTCTTTTCATTAATACTTGTTCTAATATATCTCCATGACTTATGGTGAATTTTTGTTTGAGAGCAGAAATTTCACCATTGGGAGTAATTCCGCCTTTGCCTACTATTTTATTTGCTAATCGATCGTACAAACAGACCCAAATCAAACAATAATCAAATTCTGACTGAAGATAATTTATGACTTTTTTCATGAGAAAATCTAAATCTTCTTCTTCTCTAATTGCTCTAATTATGCTTTCTAAAGCAATCAGATTATTATGATTTTTTTCTGCTTCATTTTTTTTTAACATCGATGGATTATCCTGATTATTTAATAGTTATTTTGAGAATAAAAGAAATAAATTATAGTATGTCAGCTTAATTAGTTAGCTAGTGGTCAAAAACTTTCTATTCCTATGGTCTCTTGCTTTATTTCTGCCTTTATAACCCATATTCGGCACCCCCTATTACTGTTTATTTATCAGCATTCAACTGGACATCATCTTCTCAATATTTTTGACTAATCAGTATTAATTTTTTGTCCGCTAAATCTGTAAATACGATTTAATATCAACTTTAGATAAGCCGTTATCAATAAAATATCTTGTTTTTGCTGATGAGAAAGAGAGATTGTATGAAATTCTCCTGTTGAGACCTTGCATATCTATACTCTTACTGCTGTTTCCCTTATTTATCAGTAGTATTCCAGCTAACTCGATCTAAATGATATATTGATGATCGAGAATTAATTAGTGTGCTTTGATCAAAAAGAGTCTTGTCATTCCAAGATTATACCTGATAAAAATTTGAGTTTTAATTTTTAGTTTTTAATTTTCAACTACTATTTAGAATCAAGTGTTAAATATTTATCGTTCTGTCATATTTCCGACTCTATTTTCTGGATTAAAAGCTGATCCAGAATGGGTACATCATCAACTTCTAAATATTCTCAGTTTTATGGATACTAACTCCTCCAGTAAACTAATAAGTAGCTTGCAGACAATAATGCAAAAATCTTTATGTTTTGAGGATATTCGCCTAGAACAAACTTTGTGGGGATTAAACTTTAAAAATCCTGTGGGTTTAGCTGCAGGATATGATAAAGATGGTGTGGCCATTAATGCCTGGCCTCAATTAGGTTTTGGGTTTGCTGAACTTGGTACAGTTACTCTTCATCAACAACCGGGAAATCCTCAGCCAAGATTGTTTCGTTTGCCAATGGATCGAGCTGCTTTGAATAGAATGGGATTTAATAATCAAGGTGCTGCTGCTTTAGCTATGAGATTACAATCTCAAGGAAAAAATATTCCAGAGGCCCTCAGATTACAGGAGAATAATTATTCTTTTTATCCGAATTTTTTCCCTTATGGTATAAATATTGGTAAATCCAAGATAACCTCTTTAGAGGCAGCAGCAACAGATTATTTAGGTAGTTTTAAGTTGTTAAAAGATTGGGGTGATTATTTTGTAGTCAATGTTTCTTCTCCTAATACTCCAGGGCTACGTTCCCTGCAAAATGTTGAAAATTTAAGTAGCATTTTAACAGATTTACAAGCAGAAAATCAAGGTGTGAAGCCAATTTTAGTTAAGATTGCACCAGATTTAGAAAAAGAAGCGATCGCCTCAATACTAGACCTGATTAAACAATATCAAATATCTGGAATTATTGCCACCAATACAACTATTTCCCGTGATGAATTAAAAACTAAAATTATTGCCAAAACTGGTAAACTTGTCACTGAAGAAGCAGGTGGAATTAGTGGCGCACCATTAACTCAAAGAGCAACAGAAATCATTAAATTTATCTGGCAAGAAACTCAAGGAAAATTACCAATTATTGGTGTAGGGGGTATATTTACTGTAGAAGATGCTTGGGATAAAATTACTGCGGGGGCAAGTCTAATTCAAGTTTACACAGGATGGGTCTATCAAGGACCGGGAATGGTCAAACAAATTCTCCAAGGATTACTGCAAAAGTTAGATGAAAGAGGATTAAATTCTATTTCTGAAGCAATTGGTTTGGCACATCAGAAGTAAATCAAAAGTCAAAAGTCAAAAGTCAAAATTAATAGGATAATTGATAATTGATAATTGATAATTGATAATTAATCCCCAGAGGTTTAAAGCCTCTCCTTTTAAGGATAAAAAAGCGGTCGTTAGCGTAGCTTCCCGAAGGGTGGGATGGCGATCTTCGGAGCGGGTCTGCAAGAACGGGTCTCCTCGCTGTCCTCCAATCGACCAAGAGAAGAAATCAGATTTCCTCATATTCAATTCCGTAACGGTTTTAACCAGAGGTAATTATCCATTATTCATTATCCATTATCAATTAATGAAATATGGCTGCGAAAACGAATGAAGGGATGTTTTATAGAACCTCCCTGTCAAGGTGACTCGAAATATCTCTCAATAAATACTATTTATTTTTTAATTAATTATTGCCTATGTTACCTAAATTATTTTTACTAAATCAACGCTTAATTTTTCTAGCTTTAGTATTAATAATGCTACTAATTCCTCTAGCTTTAAACGTTTATGTCAAAATAGCGACAAGCAAATATCGATACAAAAACCCGGAAGATGTGCCAGAGCAACCTATTGCTATAGTTTTTGGGGCAGGAGTATGGGAAGATGGTACTCCCACACCAATGTTAGCTGACCGAGTACAAGGAGCTGTTAACTTGTACAAAACTGGTAGTGTTAAAAAAATTTTGATGACTGGTGACAATGGTACTCCTGATTATAATGAAGTGAAAGCAATGCAAGAATATGCAATTTCCCGTGGTGTATTTGTTGATGATATTACTTTAGATTATGCTGGTTTCAGTACTTATGAAAGTTGTTATCGTGCTAAAGAAATATTTGGCATTACCCAAGCAGTTTTAGTAACTCAAAGTTATCATTTACCTCGTGCGGTTTATACCTGTCGTCAACTGGGAGTAGATGCTACAGGTTTAGGTACACCAGATTGGGGAAAGTTTAGAAATGATTCTATGAGACGTTATTCTCTCCGCGAACTTTTGGCAGTCTTAAAAGCATTGTTAGAAGTTCATATTACTCGCCCTCGCCCTACTTTTTTAGGACCTTTTGAGGGAATTAGTGGTAGGTAGTAGGTTGTAGGTTATACCAAGCGCGATCAATGTTTGCTACATTTTTGCATTGGGGGGGGCTACCCCTCGCCCCTCCCCCTCCCAGGAGGGGAATGTGGGGAGAGGGGGAAGAAATTAAAAAATATATATCTTCCTTTCTTCCCTCCTGAGGACTGAGGACTGACTTCTTTGTAATTAAGGTGTTGCACAGTGACGAATGATTTGATATTTTTGATTAATTGGATTGTGGATTAATCAATTGCTAGAATGATTAATATTAGGTTTTTCTTAGTCAAAATATAAAGCAATTTTTGGCAATATCATTCCATAATGTGCAACCCCGTAATTAAAATTAATATCATACACGTGCTTCAGCAACGCCAATTTTTGTAGGAGAAAAAAAATGGTTCTTTATCTTGATTCCGCAATAGTAACAGAAGCTAGAGTTGCCAGTAAATTTGGTTGGATATCTGGTGTGACAACTAACCCTACTTTGTTAGTAAAAAGCGATTTGTCTCCAGAAGCTACATTAAAGGAACTTTCAGAAATTGTTTCTGGAGAATTATATTACCAACTTACTGCTACTAATTTTGATGACATGATGGCAGAAGCGAAAACTGCATCAAAATTAATTGGTCATAAAATAGTTCTGAAAATTCCGGCAACTGCCACTGGTTTTCAAGCTCTATCTCATCTGTCTGGAGAAATTAATTGTTCTGTGACAGGAATATATCATCCTGCTCAAGCAGTAGTAGCTGTAGAGGCGGGTGCTAAATACGCGATCGCTTATGTTAACCGGGCAACAAGACTATTGGGAGATGGTTTAAAGTTGGTACGGAAAATGGCTGAGGTAGTGCAGGGTAGCGGTACAGAAATTTTAGCAGCAAGTATAAAATCTCCTGATGAAGCTGTGGCCACTTTACTGGCAGGTGCTAATCATCTGACATTACCATTTTCTGTTTTACAAGCAATTACTACCCAGGAGTTATCAGAGCAAACTTTTAAAGAGTTTAATGAAAAAGGGCGAGGAATTATGTATTAATTGGCGATTAGAAAATATCTGTAGAAGGAAGCTGAAATTGAAGATAAATATTTCAAATTTTAGGTCGATGAAAAGCTTACTCCTAGATGTATAAATGACCGTTTTTATCTTGTTAATTAGGGCTTGCTGATTAAATATAAAAGCATTGACATCTAAAGAGAAGTTCCTTTTTGGGGCCTTTCAAAAGTGCCTGGTATCACGTCTAAAACGCTCAAAAAATTAGTATTTTAGGCGCATAGTTGGGCAGAAAAATCATTCTTACAATTGTTACTCCTACCTCCTCGCTCATTCCCATTTCTCCTGTCTCCAGTATAGCTGTCTCCTATCCCTACTAAAAGACTAGTGAAGCGCAAACCCTAATTAATGTTATTTGTGGCAGCTAAAGATATATTTCATCAATCCGTTTGTATGGCTATAGAAAAGGATGGCTGGAACATTACCCATGACCCTCTTTATCTGAAAGTAAAAGAAAGGTTAATTGCTGCGGAAAAAGCAGGTCAAAAAATCGCCATAGAAATTAAATCTTTCTTAGGGGCATCAGAAGTCACAGAATTTCATCTTGCATTAGGACAAATCCTTAATTATAGGTTAGCTTTAAAACAGGAATATTCTGAAAGGATTCTCTATTTAGCGATTCCTCAAGATACTTATGAAGATTTCTTTTCTCGTCAATTTATTCAAGATTCTGTGGCAGAATATCAAATTAAACTTTTAATTTTTGATTCTATCAAACAGGAAGTCGTGTTATGGAAAGAATAGATTACTCTCAACTTATCCAAGATATTCTCACCGAACATTCAGTTAATGATGGAAAAAGTAACACAGAAATTCAACTTCTATTTGACACAAAACGCCATCATTACCAAGTCTTAAATATTGGCTGGAAAGAACAAAAAAGAATCTATGGTGTGATTATTCATGTTGACTTAAGAGATAATAAAATTTGGATTCAAAGAGATGGAACAGAAATCGGAATTGCTAATCAATTAATAACTGCTGGGGTTCCTAAAAAAGATATTGTCTTAGGATTTCATGCCCCCTATAAACGCAGTTTAACTGAATTTGCTGTTAGTTAGTAATTGTTACCTGCTGGAACAATGTTTCCTGTCAGGAATCTGAAAAACAGCTTGATTTTCGACTTCAATTACCATTGCCAATGATGTCTTGTCATGCCAAGATGACCCTTGATCTCTGAACCATATGATGTCAAAAGTTCTTGCCGTCTTTTTCGCTTCATATAGAGCATTTTCTCAAGATCCCGATCGCGCATAAATGTCATAAATTTTGAATCAAGGAACCCGCGTCGATAGGAATGTTGAGAAAGATCAATATCACCAAAGTATGTAAGTTCAAGTATTGTCGGTCCAGATTCACAAATAGCAATATCCCAACCAGGACAAAGATAACCAGGAAATGCTAAATGTGCTTCAAGTACAAGTTCAACTATCTCACTCCAGTAAGGAAGTTGGAACCCAACTAAATCCCGCTTTGTCTTTGGATGTACAGGATTTTGAACTTGGGATAGACCAATACCAGAGATAACACGGGTAAGTTTACCAGTTTCAATGTCTACAGAGGCTAAAAGATTTCCACTTACACCATGCTCAAAGTTGTCAGAGTCCAAATTACCTAAGTTGATCTTAAAAATTGCACGGATTATTTGCGGACCGGAGTCTAATAATAATGTATGTATTCTGACACCTGAGATCTTTTCAGTACCAGAAATCTCAGCAATTTTAGGATGGGCAGTGAGGGGTTGCTGTAAAATCCACCCCAGTTTTATTTTCTCATCCAAAGAGTTACAAAAATCTTTAAGTGGTTGTGAAGAACCTGTACCCAGGTGGAGGATGTCACCATCTAAGCGTTGGGCTAAAACATTACCATGACCATAGGAACCTGAAGATTGCTTAAAGTAAATAGGTAACGATTCTGGTTCCCTCAGATAATCTTCAAGGTCTTGTCGATGAGAAATATTAAGTATAGCACTTGGACGATGAGATTTATAAATTGCCCGAATCTCAGGTGTTGGTAAACCACATCCACGAAACAAGAAGTACATTGTTACTTTATCAATACTGAGGAATTTAGAATATTCATCAGCTAGTATCTCTATGAGAACACGTTGCATACGATGCCCACAATTGATTTCACTCCTAAGTCAGCTAGGGTTTTGCCAACCCAACCAGTTCCTGCGCCAATATCAAGAACTACCATATCTTCAACTTTACCACCTGCTTGAGTAAATTGTTCAACCAATAAAGAAGTCACAACAGTGTGAGATTTAGATTCCAGCTTTTCCATCAGATGCTCATAGAGATAGGGAACTTGGTATATCTCAACATAGTCGTGTAAGCGCAGTTTGCGTTGAGTTCCATTTTGCTTTAACCAAAAGTATTCCTCATGGATCGATAAATTGCGAACACTTTCAATTTCTGGTAGTTCTATCTCAAAATCCACTTTCTGCATATCTGTTTCTTGTTTCCATAAGTTAATTACGAAAAAGTTGTTCACTTTTCCATCAGAACAAATTGACTTGATCGTTCCAGATTTATATACCACATCAACCCGATCATTGTGAAGAGCAAAATTGATAAAACTCTGATTATAGCAGTTTTAGAGTTAGTGAGGTACAAAGTTTGATTGCTTTAGTAAATAGGGAAGATAGATTAATCTTCAACTGTCCTTTCGATTTTGGCTTAACCAAAAGAATTATTCCTGAATGATTAAGTTCTTAATCTCTTCTGGGATTCGGATTTCAAAATCAAGTTCTGTCATTATTTTTTTACTTTTTATTCAATCAACAAATAAACGCTAAGATTGGGGCAATTCTGGTAATTATCTCAAGAGTCTTTACTATGAGATTTAGGGTGAGAATTGCCTATCTTAACTGCCTAGATTTAGCAGATTTAAGAAAGGCGAATACTTTATTTTACCAGATAAATAAAATCGGCATCACATCTTAGATTGAGCTAACTTGTGGCAGATAGTTAAATTACTATTTGCCTTCTAGAGTATAGAGTATTCTGAAATTTAGAGGCAGATGTTGCCGAAGTTTAGCATTTTGACGGCCAATTTGGCTGAAATTGTAAAGAACTAAAGGTGTCCCGTATTGCTTTGACGCTTTGTATTTCCTTATGAGGTAAGATTATCCCTCAAATTTTACTCTCATTGAAATTAGATTTTTTCAAGTATCAATTAGACTTAAATTTTACACTAACTAAAACTATCTCGTTAATACTTAAGAAAAACTTAGTGGGCTACTTTTACCTGATTTTGTATACAATTTAGGCTAAGATGCATACTTATCAACAAATCCCTGTAAACCTGAATTATAACCTTGTCCGACAGCTTGGAATCTCCAATCATTATCTTTGCGATAAAGTCTGCCAAATTCTAGAGCTGTTTCTCGTGAAAAATCTTCTTCTAATTCATATTTAGCTACTTCTTCTTCGGTGGTAATATCGTAGATTCTAATAAAAGAATTTCTAACTTGTCCAAAGTTTTGTCTCCTGGCATCTGCTTCATGGATAGTCACTACAAATACTATTTCTTGAATAGCTTGGTCTACTTTTGTTAAATCAATTTCTATTAGTTCATCATCTCCCGAACCTTCTCCTGTTCTACTATCTCCTGAATGTTTAACAGAACTATCTGGTGAGATGAGATTATTGTAGAAAACAAAGTATTTTTCTGCTGGAATTTTTCCATTAGCTCCTAACATAAATACAGAAGCATCTAAGTCAAATGCTGACCCTGTGTCTGTAGTATTTATATCCCATCCCAAGCCAATACCTGCTTGCTTCAAATTGGGAGATTCTTTGGAAAGATTTACTCTTTCACCTTTGCTGAGATTAATAGACATAATTTACCTCTTGCGTAATCTTATTTGCTCATTTATATTATACAGTAAATACTATTGATAAAAATTAGTATATTAGGTTATAAACTCAGTCTTTAACTATTTTGGGTTGTGCGATGTTAATTTGTTGATATAATATTAATTATCCAGTATTTTTGACCGGATAATTAAGGTTTAAAGCCTCTGTTTTAAAGAATAAATTAATCAAAAAAAACTCTATTCACCAATCCTATAACTGTCAGGATTGGTGATGATTAATTATTAATTATTAATTATTAACTAGCTATTAGCTTTTAGTATTTCCGTACCGGAATGCTCCGCAAACAGGATTCAGCTTTTAGAGCTAGGGGTTGAAATCCTCTTTCTGTTCCGGAATGCTCCGCAAACGCACACATTTACTGCTGACTGCTGACTGCTGATTGCTGATTGCTGATTGCTTTTTAATTACTTATATGCTTCTACTCCCTGATTAACAAATTGTAAAGTAAAAGCTTCTTTATAATTAGTATCTGGCTCAATTAATCCTGCCTCTACTACACTATCAAAGAATAATTTCCAGCGTTCGTCTGTCATAGCACCGATACCTTTTGTGGAAGCATCTCCAGAAATAATAATACCATATTTTTTCATTTTTTCTAAACTATAAGCTAATAAATCATCTTTCATTTCTGGGTTATCTTTTTTAATTAATTGATTTGCCGGTTCAGGATTTTCTAAATAACTATACCAACCTTTAATTGAAGCATCGACAAATCTCTGGACTAAATCAGGATTTTTTTCTACCATTTCTTTTGTTGTTTCTATAGTAGTAGCATAAGGTTTATAGCCAGCATCTGCTAATAACATAACTACTGGTTCAAAGCCTCCTTTTTGCTGGATTGTGAAAGGTTCAGATGTCAGATAACCTTGCTGAATTACATTTTTATCTACTAAAAACGGAACTACACTAGAATTATAAGGACGTCTCTGGTCATCTTGATAACCAAACTTAGTTTTGAGAAATTGCCAATAGCCTTTTTCAGCTAAAGATGATACTAAAATTGGCTTGCCTTTTAGTTGTTCTAAAGAGTCATTTCCTACTCCTGGATGAGCAATTAATACTTGGGGGTCTTTTTGGAAAATAGCTGCAACTGTAATAGTAGGAATTCCTATTTCTACAGAGCGAATTGCTTCTAGACTAGACCCCATAAAAAAGTCAATTCCTCCCCCTACTAATAGCTGAGTTCCATTTACTTGAGCATTTCCCATTCTAATAGTAACTTCTAAACCATAATCTTCATAAATTCCTGTAGCAATTGCTTGATAAAAACCTCCATGTTCGGCTTGAGCATACCAATTAGTTCCATAGGTTACTGTGTCAAGATTTTTATTATTTTTAGCAGTAGAGTTGGAGTTATTAGGAGTAGCACAACTTGTTAATATGCTGGTACTAATAGCGAGGCTACTATACTGAATAAATTGACGACGATTAATATAATTCATCAGAATCTATTTAACTTAATATTTTACTAGAGTTATTTAGTTGACCAAAGTCACCAGAGAATAGGGAACAGGGATTAAACTGTGCCTCACACTTCTTAAATTAAAAGTGCTGTATTATTGGATAAATACTCACTTAATTATAGAACACTATGGCAATAGAAATTCATGTTGTTTGATTTTCATTAAAAGGTCTTGAAGTTGTTCTTTGTTACATTATGCTATGCTTGATTTTATTAAAATTAATGGCGTAATTATTATCTCAAAGTTAAGAAAAAATGGCAAAGCATAAACATATTGTATTAACATCTCATCCTGGTCCTGCCGACAAAAAACCAATTCCCGTGCAGTGGGGTGCTCAAAACCCCATAGAGCGAGGACCTGCGATTGGGTCTTTGAGTAACCCTAACCATCGTAATGTCATTGGTACTCACTCCGGTTCTTATGCTGTTTATCGTGCCCTGGCGATCGCCTCTGGTAAACTACAATCAAATCACCGTGCTGATTTAACAAATACTTCTCCGGCAGCACATATTGGCCCCTATCCAAGCTGGTATGACCCCGATAAAATTGTCTGTCTCGATCCATTAGGGGCAGTGGTGGAAGAAGTATTTGCATCTTACTATGAACAAGGATACGATATCCGACCTACTATTGCAGTCACGAAGGCAAATATTAATATGCCAGAATTACAGGATGCTGTTGCTAGAGGTGTATTGAAAGTTGATGGCAATATTGTTAAAGATAATGGCAACTTGGTGGTAACGAAAGCAGCGATCGACCCAGTTTGGTATTTGTCTGGGGTAGCTAAACGACTGAATGTGGAAGAAAGTGACTTGCGTCGGGTGTTGTTTCAACAAATGGGTGGAATGTTTCCGGAGTTGGTAACGCGCCCAGATTTACATTTGTTTTTACCTCCTATTGGTGGTACGACTGTATATATAGTGGGAAATGTTGCTGATGTTGCTGACCCCACGAAGAAACTTGCAGTCAGAGTTCACGATGAGTGTAACGGTTCGGATGTCTTCGGTTCTGATATTTGTACTTGTCGCCCCTATTTGGTGCATGGCATTGAGGTTTGTATTCAGACAGCGCAGGAGGGAGGTGTCGGTGTCATTGTTTATTTCCGTAAAGAGGGGAGAGCGTTGGGAGAGGTGACTAAGTTTTTGGTTTACAATGCTCGGAAAAGACAGGAAGGTGGCGATCGCGCGGATGCTTATTTTGCTCGAACGGAATGTGTTGCGGGAGTCCAAGATATGCGGTTTCAGGAAATGATGCCAGATGTTTTACACTGGTTGGGCATTACGAAAATTGACCGTTTCGTGTCGATGAGCGATATGAAGTATAATGCTATTGTTAATTCTGGGATTAAAATAGTTGAGCGCGTACCTATTCCTGATGAGTTGGTGCCGGAAGATGCGCAAGTGGAAATTGCTGCGAAGAAAGCGGCGGGTTATTATACAGATGGGGAGGTGCCGGATGAGACTATTTTATCAGAAATTAAAGGAAGGGAGTTGTCTTGAGAAGGCAAAAGTAAAAAGGCAAAAGACAAAAATCAGGGGTTGGTGATTAGGTAATGCCATTAAATATTTATGAACGGTACAATTATAGTTTTTTCATAGATATTTGAGACAAAAGCATTACGCATTCACCAATGCAAAAAATCATCTATGGTTGAGTTTGAGAATTTAGGAATGTTCTAAGTTTTGCTAAAGTTGAAGATTCTTTACCTTGGTTTGAAAAGGCAACACAATTAGAACCGAATAATGTTAAAGTTATCAATAAATGTGCTAATACTTTAATAAAGTCAGACAGAATAGAAAAATCCTTACCTTTATTTGAAAAATCTCTGCAACTGGAACCTGATAATGTTAAAACTGTTACTAACTATGCTAGTGCTTTAATAAAGTCAGACAGAATAGAAAAATCCTTACCTTTATTTGAAAAATCTCTACAACTTGAGCCTAATAATGTTAAAACTATTACTAACTATGCTAGTGCTTTAATAAAGTCAGACAGAATAGAAAAATCCTTACCTTTATTTAAAAAATCTCTACAACTTGAGCCTGATAATGTCAAAACTATTAATAATTACGTTAATGGTTTAATAAAATTAGGCAAAAGTGTAGAATCTTTTCCTTTTTTAAGAGTATCTCTACAAGGCATTATTGACGATGCCAATTATTTGATAAAATTAGGAAAAACCCAAGAATCTTTGCCTTGGTTTGAACAAGCTTTGGAACTAGAACCTGATAATACTGATGTTATATCATGTCCGGATAATTAGTGATAAAAAAACTTTCTCCTTCTCTTCCCCTTTCTTCCTTCCTGACTTCTAACTCCTGACTCCTGACTTCTCCATCATTTATTTATAACTGTTCAACCGGACATGGTATTATTGTTAATTATCATTTTCTTTGTGGGTTTAATACCCCACCGTCTACACGGTGTTCAAAATTCCCAGGGATGAAATCCCCATGTAATTTTCCTCCTGTCTCCTGTCTCCTGTCTCCTGTCTCCTTCTTCAAGCTAAACTTTATTTTGAAAAAGCTCTAAAATTGGAACCTGATAATGTTAAAACTCTTACTAGCTATGCTATTGCTTTAATAGAATTAGGCAAATTTGAAGAATCTTGTAAATTTTTTGAGAAATCATTTAAAGTTAGAAGATAATAACTATATACGATACAAATATGCAACAGCACTAGAAGAATCAGGCCAATATCAACCAGCAACTGAACAACTAGAAAAAATTAATTTAACTGATTTATTACAATACCATGCCAATGTAATTCGACTAACACTAGGAAGACTATATTATTCTATTAAACAACCAAAAAAAGGCGGTCAATATTTCGATGAAGCAGTTGATAATTATGACGATCAAGAAAAAACTTTACTCTACAGTGCCAGAAGTATTTTAGCTAATAACTCTGATCACAAAAAAACTATAGAAAAGCTAGACGAAATTGCTCAACACTCACCTCGTTATGCTGATGCTTTAAAAATGTTAACTCTTAACTTAACCTCAGAAGAATATTTCGATAGAATTGATCCCAAAATTAAGTTAGAAGATACGAAAATGCTTAACGAATAAATGTATCATAGTATCATAAAATAGGCAACGAAATTGCTATTTTAAAAAGTATTGCTTACCGTATTTTAAGGAACTATCAAGACAAAAATTTAATTTTAAATGACATTATTGAAAAAATTGAAAAATTAGTAGAAAACATTGCCGAACGGAGATAAACACAACAAGACAAAATATACAAAATTACTGAAGGTCATTACCAAGAAATCCTATCTGTTATTTCTAAAACTGCCCATGATATTTCTGACTTTTTCAATAATGAATTAGCAGTTATTAAGTCAAAAACTCGTCGGGTGATCCGTAAAATTGGTAGTGAATCTCAAAACTATTCCCAGTTTAAAAAACTTTGAACTCAACTAGAATTAACTGAAGCTGCTTTGAGCGATTTGAAAGCAATAAATAAAGGTATAGCTATTAAAAATCAACACTTTCTAGTGAAAAAAATATTTGAAAAATGGCAAGTTAATCCAAAAATTTAAAATACATAAATTCAATGATCAATTATTAATGGTGACTCAGAATCTTATGGAGATGAAGAAAAAATCAAAAGTTTTTTAAATGAAATGGTGGAAAATTCTCTAATATTATGTTCGGACGGGTCAGTTATAAATAAAATTTAAGGACTGACAATACCGACAGTACCAAATAAATACTGAAATTATCAATACCCCCAATACCAATATTTCCTCTTTTTCTCCTTTCTTCCCTCCTGACTCCTGACTTCCTCTCCTGGGAGGGGGAGGGGCGAGGGGTGGGTTGACTCCTGAGAACTCACAATAGTTATTTATAAGTATTCAACCGCAATTCGTAGCTCCCCCGGAGGGGGAACATGATATAAAACATAATTAATACCAAAAACATTTAATTATCAAAATGAAATCTCAAGATATTATTAAAGCTAAAGGTATCATAGGTCAGAGTATACCTGGAGAAAAAAAATATTTATTAATAGAATTTTCTGACAATGGTAAAGTTATTCCTGAAAATCAAAAATAATGGATATTTAAACCCCTAATCACTACTTCCAAAAAATGTCAAGGTAGTGGTTTAGGATTGCATATTATTCGTAGAACTCTATATGAAATTGGAGGTTATATTCAAGAAACCAGAGAAAATGATGTAATGTTTGAAATGTATATTACTTATGGTGATCGCTAACAAAAGTTAAATCAAAATTCAAAAATAACAGGATTAACTATGGAAACAAAAAACGTTCATTTACTATTAGTTGAAGATAACCCAAATTATCTCGAAGAATTAATAGAGTTGTTAAAAGAAGACTTTGGTTATCAAAATATTGAAACAGCAGTTAGCGCTAAAGAAGCAACAGAAAAATTACAAAATCCTTTTGACATTATTGTTGCTGATATGCGTATGGAAGCAGATGATAGTGGTTTTGCTGTCCTAGAGGAAGTTCAATCTCGAAATCTTTCTTCTTTTGTGATTATCTTAACAGCAAATGATAGCGTAACTGACTGTCGCGATGCTTTTAAAAAAGGTGCTTGGGATTATATTTCCAAGAATATGAAAGGCGATGTTTTTGAAATTTTAGACAAGTCTATTAAAGAAGCAATTACTGATTTTAATAGTTGGGGTAACGTTAAAAATGACCGATGGATTGAAAAAAATAGAGAACACTTAGAAGACCAATATTGGGGGAAATATATTGCAGTTATTAATCAAACAGTCATAGAAGTAGCAGATACAGAAGAAGAACTGAATCAAAAAATTGAGGAACGAAAATTAAGAAGATTTTTAACGACTATTCGTAAAATAGACGAGTTTAAACCTATAGATGAATTGATTAAACAAGGGGAAAGCGATACTTTAGAATTTAAAAGTACTTTACGATGGGATATTGAAAAATATCACAAAAATGAAAAGTTAAAATTTAATGTTTTAAAAACAATTGTTATTTTTCTCAATTCTCAAGGAGGAACTTTATTAATAGGAGTTGAAGAGAATGGTAATATTTTTGGTTTAGAAAAAGATATTTCTTTCTTGGAAACTCTAGACAAATTTAAACAAACATTATCTAATTTTATTTATGACCGCATTAGAGCTGGTTTTCCTCAATATATTAAAGTCCGTATTGAAACTTTAGAAACCAAGGAAATTTGTATTGTTGATGTCAAAAGATCGCTAAAAAAGTCATTCCTTAAAACCGAAAAAGGTTTAGAATTTTATATTAGAGTAGGAAATACTTCAAGAGGATTAACTATTCCTGAAATTCACGATCATTTTTCCTAATTAGGGCTTGCTGATTAAATCTAAAAGTATTTACAGATAAAGGTTTTAGCCTTTTTTTGTTCAACAAAAGTGCCTGTTTTTCAGCTCTTCACACTTAAAAAGTTAGTATTTTAGGCGCATAGTTGGGCAGAAAAATCATTCTTACAATTCTTACTCCTACCTCCTCTAAGTACCCATTTATCCTGTCTCCTGTCTCCAGTATAGCTGTCTCCTACCCTCACCAATAAGACTTTTTCAGCAAACCCTAATTAGATTAAACAAATTATTATTCGTTTCCGACTATAGCAATATGAAATGATTGGTGAAAAAAAACTGTAGGGGTTTAGTCTTTTCATTCCATTTTTGCTTGGGTAAACTTTTTACCTCTAAGCGAGAATGTTTCTACTCGTAACCCAATACTGTTCAGATAAGACCAAAACTCTGATGATATAGAACCATTAGATAAGATTTTCAGATTACAGAACTCAAAAAAAAATCTTTAACTGAACCGTATTGACCCGTAACCAATAACTTCTGACTTCTGATACCAATTCACTTTAAAGATGTCACAAATAATTTCAAACTTTAAATGTGAAATAATTTCCTGAAACTACTGTTTCGTCAAAGTCTTGAATTTATAAAATCTTACTTTTGACTTTTAACTTTTGACTTTTAACTTCCGTGAAACGGTATGACTTCCTAATTTTCTCCTTCTAAATATTGAGTTTCAACCGCTTGAGTTCTACTCATAAGTTTTTCCCCTGTTAAATATTGAGATTCAACTGCTGGAGTTCCACCCATAAACTTATTATCAGATTCAAGTGGCAATAGAATACTTGATGCTTCTTTAACCTCAGAAATTAAAGCTTGCCCACTACCATTAAATAAGCGAATAACTGCATAGGAAATCAACACTGGTGAAGCTAAAATTAAAGCAGCTATCATTCCCACAGGCGCTACTAATTGATAAACAATTAAAGCAGTAGGTTGAAATTCCTCATATTGGGAAAAAACCCGAGATAACCACCACACTAATAATGCCATTACCGCAAATCCAAAAAGAGTAACAATTGAAGGTACAATAAAAGATAAAAATACAGCCATTAGTGCAATTAAAGCACCCCAACCTTTAGCAACAATTTTCTCTGATAGGTCAGAAACCATAATCGTTCCATGGACAAACCAAATCATAAATCCAAATACTAATGTAATTGCTGACCCTGCCAAAAAAATGTTAACGCCCTTAATAAAAAGTTGTTTAATTTCATCGTTATTTAAGATAGGTTGTTTTTGGTTGACCATTTTTTTAATTCCCTAGCCTCTAACCTTTTAGTATACCTTATACTGCTCCCTCTAGATTTAACCAAGTAGATGGGTAAGTTTTTTGTGTATTTTCAAATTTTGCTGGAAAGTCGATTGAATAAAAATGCTGCCAGTTGTCAATTAAAAATGGAAAAATAAGTCTATAATTTTTCCAGGCGTTGCTGAAGAGCGTGTATAATATTAATATTAATTACTTAACTTAGGAGTCAACCCACCCACGCGCCCCTCCCAGGAGGGAAAGTCAGTCGGACCGAGTCATATCATGTCCGGTAGTATCGGTATTGTATAGCAAAGGTAGGCAACAGGCAACAGGCAACAGGCAACAGGTAAGATATTTTTACGAAAAAGGGACGAAAAAGGATTTTTTAGGGTGAATTTTTCGTATCCTTAGCCTGCTCTAATTAAAAGGTTTATTTATTTTCTGGAGATGTCTATTAGAGAAACCTGGTTTTTGTGAGCAGATGTTAGTATTGTGGGATATCTAATACCAGGTTACTACACATTAGCAGGTAGAAATTATATCACTCCCAAGCCAGCAGATTCAATATCAAATATTATAAATAGGACTTACGCACCTCCAACGTATTTCTGTCCGAAGCGACCCACAGGGTTTGCGCAGCAGTCCGGAACGGATAGCAATCTCAAACGCTATTTTTTCGTGCGTCGTGCGTAAGTCCTGATAAATTTACCTGCTTCATAAAACCGATATAAAACGTCACATAGCATGATATTCTACTGTTTACTTCCTGCTTCTACTGAGGCCGTCGGCGGTTACTCATCCACAGGCATTCACGGGTCTTGCCCGACCGCATTTCTTAAATTAATACTTGCATCTCATACGCGGTCTATAGATATCCCACAATCGGGGCAGTCATAAGTTCTCACATTTAAGGGCAGATCTTGGACATGACCGCAGTTCGAGCAAGTTTTTGATGATGGAAAGAATCTATCAACGACTACTAATTCAGAGCCGTACCAGTGAGTTTTATATTCTAGCTGTCGTCTAAACTCATAAAATCCTTGATCTGCTATTGATTTCGCCAGCTTATGGTTAGCTAACATACCGCTAATATTCAAATCTTCTATAGCAACAACGCTGTGGTTTTTAGCTAGATATGTTGTCAATTTGTGAAGTGTGTCAAGACGGATGTTAGCTATTTTTCTATGTAGCTTGGCAATTTTGAGTTGTGCCGCCCTCCAGTTAGCAGAACCAATTATTTTATTTCGGTGCAAGTATTGTAGTCTGGAGAGTTTGTCTTCAAAGGAGCGGTAAGATTTCGCACCAGGGAAAACAACTCCCGTACTTAAAGTTGCTAAGGTTTTTACACCTAAATCAACACCTACAACTTCAGTAGTTTTTGGAGTTGAAGTGGGAGTAAATTCAAAAGCTAAGCTAAGATACCATGAACCCGCTTGTTTACTAATAGTTATTTTCTGAGTAGCCACCTCAATGGGTTCATAAGTTCTAACGATACCAATAAAAGGTAATTTGTGATTCCATCCGTTTAGTTTTATCGGTTTCCCACAATTATCAATTGTGTTTGCGTAGCATTCCGTAGGAAAGGAATCATGTTGGCCTTTCTTCTTAAACCTTGGGTGTTTACCTAATCCTTGTTTGCGTTTGCGTAGCATCCCGTAGGGAAGCATTCCGCAGGAAAAGAACCTTTTAAATGTCTCACCCAAGTGGATGTTTGCGTTTGCGTAGCATCCCGTAGGGAAGCATTCCGAAGGAAAAGCGTATTGATAAACTCTAGACGACAAGTTTTTCATCCAAGGATAAAGAGGTTTTGTGTGGTTGGTAAAAACTTCTCTCAATTTACGGGCATTAGGTTTATAGCCATCTTTATATGCTGCGTTCCACAAACTTAAACCCCAGTTGTAACACCACCTGGAATAACCTGCGTGTTGAGCCATCATGGTTTTCTGCTTGTTATTCAGTTTGAGCTTAGTTCTGATGGATTTCATCTATGGGTATTGCCAGTATAATGGTATGCTTAAATACCTATTATATCGTTATTCTCTGATTAAGTCAATGCTCTATTAAAAAAGTTAATTCTCTAGAAAACATTAATAAATTTTGCAATAGCTTGAGCATAATCAGCAAAAAAGAGAATCTGGTAAATATAAGCGAGCAGGAGGGCAAGAAGGTCGAATGACTTTATCTATCCTATAAAAAACACGGCCAACCCATGCCCTGCCATAAAGACGTAAAAATCGCTCATCTAACGAAACACTAGGATGTACCCGCCTACCACTACTAATTTCCACTTTAGGCCATCCCTCACACTTACTGTAGATAGCTTGTATTATAGATTCAATGATATTTATAGCCAGAACACGCCCCTTACAAGCACGAGGGCCACTACCAAAACCGATCCATTGGTAAGGGGGAGGACTATTTGAGCAGAAATCTTCTGGATTAAATTGTAAGTCAGTTTTATCAACAACTTCAACATCAATATGATAGGACGTATCCTTACCATCAGCTACGCGAAACATGGTTTG
Organism: Okeania sp. SIO2C2; assembly: GCF_010692625.1. Classification (NCBI taxonomy): domain Bacteria; kingdom Bacillati; phylum Cyanobacteriota; class Cyanophyceae; order Oscillatoriales; family Microcoleaceae; genus Okeania; species Okeania sp. SIO2C2. Next base: position 227,966 of record NZ_JAAHGM010000002.1, on the reverse strand, counting down.
TAGAACAGGGTACTTACAAGCTATTGCCAAAATTACAGCTCTCAGATATCTTTCATCCTTAACAGCACGTTCTAGAATTTCTGGATGGTCTTCATATTCTTGAAAAATATTAGTAACAACCTCACCAATTTCTAAAGCAGGGGTGACAAAAAATTCCATAATAATAGCTGTTAACCATTCTTGCATTGATAAAGAATAAGTAACTCTTAACTGAACTAAAAAATCCAAATTGCTACTATTTTTCCCACCCTCTTCAAACAAGTGGGCAAGATGTTTACACCATTCCAAACGTTGTTTCCAGTCAGGGTCTAGATTTTCTGTAAAGCAACAGCAAATATCTTCAATCAGGTTGTATAGAACTTGCTTAGTATTTAACTGCCAGCTATCATCCTTTGTTTCAATATCCAAAATAGCACACCACATTATATCTACAACCAAACAACGCAAAATGCTATCCCTAACTGACTCTTCTCCTAAATTCGGTAACTTATACACTTGTGTTCTAGCGATCGCTCCACATCTGTCCTCAAGCTCAAAGTGGGACATAATGGCCTTAAACCGTACGAAAAAAACTGTAGAAAATCGTAACAGCTTTTATCTTGATATTGGATTAACCAATACAGGCTGTACGGCACAGCTCACTATTCCCTCGGCAGTAAATGCCCCTGGGAATTTCTTTCTAATTATTTGAAGACTACCGTTGATATCGGCGTTAATCACTTTACCTGTTGCACTTCTGAACAAACCACGTTTGACTCGTTTACCTAGATAGTTTTCATGGCAGATTGGTTCTTCTAGGTCAATCGCAGATGTTTTACTGGTGTAACTTTCTTCGGTTTCAATGACTTTTACCCCAGCCAGTTGACATTTATAAGTTATCTGTTGAATTAACTTATAGTGAGGTATTTGAGTAAAATTTTGGTTGTTTTTTTTGCCGATGTTTGCACCTTGTTTCCAATGATCATTTTTTCCAATTACTACAGTACCAATATTATTTGTGGTTAAATACTCAACCACTAAGAAACTGGTATTATGCAGATAATTCTCCACAAAACGATTTCGGTGATAGGTTAACGCTTCAATCTTACGGCTAGTTTTTTTCTGGCCCTTGATCACACTTTGATATTTAGCTTTTCGCTTGTTATATAATTGATTGACGCTTTTTAGTGGCTTCCCATTAACAAGCAGAGGTTTCACACCAGGCTTGTTTGTAGCTAGAGCAACTAATCTATCAATCCCTAAATCTATTCCTGCTACATATGTAGACTCTATATGTTGTTGTTGAGTTTTTTCATACACAACTTCAATTACATAGCAGCCAGTTGCAGGTACTATCCTCACTTCAACTACAGACTCAACCACTACAGGTATTTTGATATCACTCATAGATAAGTGACAAATACCCTCCTTTAGTCGTCGTTTATATACAGACTCGTTTGAGTAGATAACTACATTTCGGCCTTTGGTTTTGTCCTTATACTTTGGTATTTTTGGTTTACCTAGAAACCTTTGTGGATGTTTTGACCATTCTTTTATAGCTTGAAAATAACCACGCCAAGTAGCAACCAAGCATTTGATTATTTGTTTTGATACTTTAGTTGGTAATGCTCTATAGGCATCGCTATCTTTGGTGGCGTGATATAGTTTGGTTAAATCTAGACTTTTTGAACACTTGAAAAAATGTTGACGACAATAATAGTTAGCTAAGTTGTACAAGTGTTTCGACTTAAAGGCTAACTCATCGCACACCCGCCAATACTGATGTGTTCGGTTAATAATATGTCTGTCAACAACTTTCATTGAACTTGCCCTTTAGTGCGAGACTTGATGTGATTTTGACGTCGCTGGCTGCTCCGTTTCCCATATAATTTAGCCGAAAATGATGCCATCAAAGACACTATATCTTCTACAAGTTCTGCCTCATAAGACTTGGGAAAAACTGACTCTATCATCTCTATTTCAACTCCATAGCTACTAAAAAAATTATCTAGGTAGTTAAAGTTAAATCTAGTCAGTCGATCTTTGTGTTCTAAAACAACTTTGTTAATTAACCTTGAGCGCACTAAGTCAAATAATCTGTTTAATTTATGCCGATTATCATTCATCCCTGAACCAACTTCGGATAAAATGTGTTCAACTTTGTAGTTTTGTTTGACACAGTATTCTAATGTTCTAGCTTTCTGTCTATCTAAGTCTCCCTTACTCTTTTGATCGTGGCAGCTAACTCGACAATATACGGCAACTACCTTGTGGTTTTGAGCCTCACTCGGAGTTTTTACCCCCATCAATTCATTTACTTCACTCTCATGAAAGCGTCTATGGCCACCAGTTGTTCTGATTGGCTTTAATTTATTTGCTTTTTCCCATTTAGCTAAAGTCCACCGAGTTACATTTAAGATGATGCAAACTTCAGATGTAGTTAGGAGTTTTTTTGTCATGGTTTGTTTGCCAAATATGTAACCAATGGTCATAGAACTGTTGAAAAGCTTCAGGTAATGGTACTTCTTCATACTCCAATGGTATTGGATGTTCGTATACCCGCCCGTCACTTAATTCAAACTCTGTTGTCGTTACTCGGACTACCTTGATTGAGTTTTCATCCATCGCCTTATCCCACTTTGTTCAGACCTACTTTAGATATTATACCACTTTTATACAAATAACAACAACTTTCTACATTTTTAGTTCAACAGTTAATCACCCCTGCATTATTCGCTGCCAACTAGGAGTATCAGATCCGCTTAAGTCAAGGGGTAAGAATGGGTAGACAAAACCAGCAAAGAAATATTCAATTCCCACTGGACGAGAAGGTTGTCTGATGATATTTTTTTCAGTATCGGCAAACTCTTTTAATGTTGTTGGTAAAAGATATTTTTCTGAGTCTATCACAGTGACTTGAGTATAGCTGTACTTGCCTCGCAAATAAATTCCCCATAATATCCGAAATCCACCTAATAAAGATTTCATCTGTAAGTTTGTGAGCAAGGGATGTCTCCAAGGAAAACTTAAGATTACCAAGGCCAACACGGTAGTAGTGATACTAAGTAAAATGAGTATACTGAGTAATTTCATTTTGTTATTTATTTAATAGACATCTCCAATCATAAAAAATCAAATCAATTATCGTAGGTAAATCATCAATTATTTCCCCCTACTCCCTACTCCCTACTCCCTCTTTTCCGGAGAGGTCTAATAGTAATAATTTGGCAATATTACCAATAATAAGTACCTGTGAAAAATTAATTTAATATTTACAGGACTTAAGCCTTTTTAGTTCTAAACACTATATATTTCTAAGGTTATATTTTTTGCCTACTACAAATAATTTAGTGTCTTTACCTAATATCATTTCACCCCAATTACCTCTAATAAAATAGCAACTTCCATAACATCAAAAAAATTATTTTTTCAGGAAAAAATAAATACACTCAAATTTATCACAACCAATTTAGGAGTAATAAATTAGTATAGCACTCCTAATTTTATAGAATCAAAAAATTACTTTTCCCTTTTGAATAAATACATTTACTCGTACAAGTTTCATCAATTCTAACTGCTACAAGTCCAGGAATTTTATTTTCTAATTGCTCATAAATCCATTTAGCGATCGCTTCACTGGTAGGATTAACTAAGCCTGTAGTTTCGTTTAAGTGATAGTGGTCTAAATAATCATAAAGCAGGGGTTTTAGATGTTTTTTTATATCTCCATAATCCATAATCATTCCCTGCTTTCCACCAGAATTTACTAATTCATTACCAGAAACATAAATAACACCACGCCAAGAATGACCATGCAATCTTGCACATTTACCATCGTGATTAGGTAGTTGGTGGGAAGCTTCAAATCTAAATTCTTTGCCTATTATCCAAGTTTCTGAGTTAGATTCAGTTTTTTTAATTTCTGGTATTTCCTCCTGATTAGAACTCATTTTTATTTTTCGTTTAAATAATCAGTAATATCAAAATATAAATTGTCAAAAATAGGGATGAAAAAATTATAACTACAAATTCCAGCCCCCAGAAACTTCTAAAACTTGCCCTGTAATATAATCAGAATTAGGGTTAATAAAAAACCAAACAGCATGGTTAATTTCTGGCAAAGTTGCTGGACGTTTAGCTGGTAATTTAGGAATCATTTCTTCTAAATCAAAAGAATTTTCGGCTATTCCTGGCGATACTACGTTAACAGTAATTTTGTCTTGAATTAGCTCTTGAGCTAAAGATTTAGTATAGATGATGATGCCTGTTTTGGCAATTATATAAGCTGTATTTGTCCGGCGTGCTACCACATTTTGGGCATGAGCACAAGCGAAGTTAACTATGCGTGCGCCATTAGCTGCTCTGAGATAGGGAAGTGCTGCTTGAGTAATATAAAAAGTGGCATTGAGGTTAGAATTAATAACTTCCTGCCACTCTTTTATAGATGTTTTGCTAATGGGTTTTCTGAGGTAGTTACCCACATTATTAACTACTACTGATAAACCACCCAGTTGTTTAGCTGAATTATCTACTAGAGATTTAGCTTGTTCGGGTTTGGTAACATCTGCTTGTAGGGCAATAGATTTTACTCCGTAGTTAGCTGCTTCTTGACTTGCTTGATTGGCTGCATCTGGACTGCGGTTATAGTGAAATGCTACATCAAATCCTTTACTGGCTAAATCTAGAGCGATTGCCCTACCTATTCCTACTGCTGAACCTGTCACGAGTGCTTTTTTGAGCATTGTTTTTAAGACCTAAATATAATCACCAGTCAATTTTAGGTTAATCATTTTGGCAAAATTTCATCAACCAACACCCAATGTTATAAGTAACTTGGACAGAATTAAATGTCGCCAAGGTAGCACTCCTCCAGTGCCCAGGAAACTAGATGGCTCATGTCATACTCATGATTGTAGCAATTTGCTGTAGTGAGCCTCCATCTGGTCATGTGCTATGGACACTCACTTTGCTCGTTTCGGAGCTAAAACGACGTGGAATAGTTACCGAAATCAGTAGAGAAACAGTACGTCAGAGTTAAAAAAAAACCAGCTGCGGCCTGGGAAGAAACAACGATATTGCATCCTGGAAAAAGACAGCGCCCGCTTTGTAGCTCAAATGGAAGTACTTCTAGATGTCTACATAGCTGAACACTCTGATGATCAACCATTAATTTGTATGGATGAAGCAGTCTTGGAATTAAAAGGGGATGTTAAACAATTAATTCCTATTCAACTAGGTCACGATGCATTTATAGGATTATCACTATGAACGCAATGATACTAGTGCCGCTACGCGGAAGTCAAAAGTCATGCATTCAAAAGTTAAAAGTATTGATTGGTAAGGCTTTTAGGATTTTGTAACTGGTTAGTTATTTCTGCCATCCTGCACTAGAGCTATATTTCTATTTGTAGACCCGATTCGCGGTTGGCGACGAGTTAAAAGCTATGAACATCGAACTCGTATTGAGTGGACAGAACAAATACGTCATCTACTATTAGTGGACTATCCAAATGCACGCAAGGTCAAGTTAGTCTGCGACAATCTTCACACTCATCATATTGCTTCTTTGTATCAAGGGTTTCCGGTATCAGAAGCTGATCAATTAGCTCGGTACCTTGAAATTCACCATCCCCCACGCAATGGTAGTTGGCTAAATATCATAGAAATAGAAGCGTACTTAATCAACAATGTCTTGAGCGTCGGATTCGGAGCGTTCGCGGTAGCGTTGCGTCAGCAAATCCCATACTAGAGCAAGAACTTCGGGCATGGCAGGATGAACGCAATGCTTCTCAAGCTAAGGTTCATTGGCGCTTTTCTACTGCTGATACTAGGATAAAACTACATCATCTTTACCCACAATTTTAATCTAGACGCGCTAGTAGAATTGCTATTTTAACTTGCCAGTTTAAAGTTTAGATACTCCTGAACATTCTACCTCTTCTAGAAGTTGAGCGATCGCTTTTCCTGATACTGGGTCAATCCAATCAGGAGCTATTTCTGCTAGGGGTACGAGAACAAAAGCTCTTTCTCTCATCCGAGGATGGGGTATTTGCAGGTTGGGAATATCTAATATTAAATCATTGTATAAGATTAAGTCTAGGTCTAGAGTTCTAGGTCCCCAATGTACTAAACGTACTCGCTTAAATTGTTTTTCTATATCCAAAATAATTTCTAACAATTTTTGAGGAGTTAATTCTACTTTTAATAATGCACAACCATTCAGATAATCTGGTTGTTTTGGACCGATAGGTTTAGTCAGATACCAGCTAGAATAAGTATTTAAGGTAATACCTGGAGTTTTGGATAAAATTTGGATTGCATTTTCTAGAATACTTAAAGAATCACCAAGATTACTACCAAGAGCAACAGCTACATTATTCTCTTGTTTTTCTGATTGGCTGAAGTCAATTTGATTAGACATTAACTGGCGGAATATTTGCTCTAATTTTTTGCTGAATTAAATTTAAGAAAGTCAACAAGAAACTATCAAAGTTTCCTATCTGACAAAAGACCCAAGAACTTACAACAGTCTGCAACTAGCTGAAAAACTACGCCAAGAACAGCAAATGAACTTGAGTCCTGAGTATGTACGTCAGTTGCTCAAAAAAAGAGGCGTTGCACAATAGAGAATGATATTCTAGAATTTTATTGAGAAATGGACTGTCCTGATTGTCAAAGCCATAAAGTAGTGAAAAATGGTCATCGTCAGGGAAAACAGAGTTATCTGTGCCGTGACTGTGGCCGTCAATGCGCGAGAAAGTCCCTCTCCTGCGGGTTATAGTTCTGATCTTAAAGAGCTTTGTGTGAAAATGTCCCTTAATGGCATGGGATTGGGAGCCATTGAGAGAGTAACTGGTATTTCCCATAACACAGTGCTTAACTGGGTACGGCTTGCACCAAGCACAGATTCGCTTTGGATAACTATGAAATACCTGAAACTGCTCACGCTAGATGAACTGCAAACTTTTATGGGCTCAAAAAAAACCAAATTTGGGTCTGGACAGTCGTGAATAGCCAAATGCCAGGAATTCTTAAGTTTGTGATCGGCGATCGCTCCGCCGTTACCTTTACAATATTATGGCAGATGATTCACGGTTGGGCCTGTTTTCTCTACATTACAGATGGATACAAGGTGTATCCTTGCTTAATTGACGATTGCGTTCGCGAAGTTCGGTGCGGAGCACTATCACCTAGTCAGTAAAACAGCAATGACGAGAGTAGAAGGAGAAAACTGCCGTCTGAGACACTACGCACCCTAGGTTAGATCGCAAAACTTTGTGCTACTCCAAGTCCATTGATATGTTGTACAGATCAATTAACTTGCTGATCTATTATTTGAAACATCAGCAAATTCCTCAATTCTCCTAATCATTCGTCACTGTGCAACGCCAAAAAAGAGGGTGATTTGGAAGTTTACACGAGTGAGCCATCAAAAACGGCAAAATCTACACAAGCTCTCTGTCAAGCAGAATGACCTAGAAATTCTAGAACTCGCGACGGTGGCCAGAGAGATTGACTTAATTTATGGGGACGAATCGGGATGCTGTTTGTAGAGTGCAGCCAGTTATAGTTATTACTTCCGACTAGAAGGGGGAGGCTTCAGACCCAATTTTTCGGTGATAATTTTTTTCTAGCTTACTATTTATATTATATTTCTTAACTCTGACTTTTAATGAATAAAAAAATTCCAGAAGTTATTACATACCTAAGAACTGCCCAGGCCATTCGAGAAAGGTGTGATAGCATCTTTAATCTTGCTTGTCAAGACCAACTCAATAATTTTCAAGTCGATTTAACTCAACTAGATAAATGCGCTAATTATGTCATTAATATTATTTATGCTCAGTATCCCAAATTAAATATACCCTTACATAGTCGTTGGCGACATTTCCAAGTAGGAGATGTGCCTCGCCTAGCTGAACTTGACCAAATGTTGGCAGGACTCACACCTGTAGAAAAAGCCAAGGTAAAATTTGATTTAGCCATTATTAGTGTACTACTAGATGCGGGTGCGGGTGCAAACTGGCAATACACTGAACCTGAAACTGGCTTAATATTTAGTCGTTCGGAAGGTTTGGCAGTTTGCAGTTTCCGACTATTTTGTCAAGGTTTTTTTTCTAGTAATCCCGATTTTCCCTGGCAAGCAGATACTAGAGGACTTTCACAAATTGATGTCCAGACTTTAACTCAAGGATTCCAAGTTAGTCCAGAAAATCCCTTGGTAGGTCTTGAAGGTCGTCTGGAATTGCTGCAACGCTTGGGGCAAGTTTTAAATCAAGACTCTCATTTATTTGGTATTGATAGTCCACGTTCAGGAAATATGGTTGATTATTTGTTGCAAAATCAGGCCAATAAAGAAGCAATTAAAGCTACTTCAGTATTAAATGCTGTATTGGAGGGATTGGGAGATATTTGGCCAGGGCGTAGTACTATTTCAGGTATTAATTTAGGAGATGTTTGGCCTCATTCTCTGCTCAAAAGCGATCGCTTGGGGGATGAATATATACCTTTTCATAAATTATCTCAATGGTTAACATATTCATTGCTCGAACCATTACAAGAATTGAGTTTAAAAATAATTGGATTAGATGATTTAACTGGATTAGCAGAATATCGGAATGGTGGCTTATTTATAGATATGGAACTAATAAAAATCAAAAATCCTTTGATTCTACAACAACAACATTTACCAGGTTCAGAAATTATTGTAGAATGGAGAGCGCTAACTATTAGTCTTTTAGACAAAGTTGCTCAAGTAATTCAAGAAAAACTTAACTTAAATACCTCAGAATTACCACTGGTAAAAGTCTTACAAGGGGGCACATGGACAGCAGGGCGAAAAATAGCAACAGAATTAAGAAAGGATGGTGCGCCTCCGATTAAAATCAAGAGTGATGGAACAGTTTTTTAATTAGTAATTATGGACTCAATCTCAATTACTGGAATTCGCTGCTACGGGTACATTGGGTTTTTTCCAGAAGAAAAAGTATTGGGACAATGGTTTGAAGTAGATTTAATTCTAGGGTTAGATTTGAATGCTGCAAGTAAAAGCGATGCTTTAGAAGATACCGTAGATTACGGCCGCATAGTTAATACTGTCCAACAACTTGTGAAAAATTCTAAGTTTGCTTTGTTAGAAAAAGCAGCTTATACGATAGCTACGGCTATTTTGCAAGAACCATTAGTACAAAATATCAAGGTTAGTTTAACTAAGTTAGCAGCTCCAATACCAGATTTTAGTGGCAAAGTTACTATTGAAATTACTAGAGCAAAGGAAGCATTAGTATATAACTCATTTAGTTAATACATTTGGTAATTTAGATGATTTTTTAATGTGGTGAAGTATATACTTTATTTTGATTTTTCGAGAATTTAATAAAGTCAAAAAAATGTACCTCGTTACTATCGTAAATTCTATCTAAATTTGCTCTAGAGACGGTTCAGCTAAAGTTCTCTATTTTATAATAATTTAGATGGCATCAGGTTATATCATGTCCGCACTTTATCGTTTGTGTAAAACCAAGGGTGAATATCTACAGGAAATTTACGTTTTTTCAAGCTTTTAAGCCTTCTTTCCTCTCTCCTAGATAACTAAAACCTTCCTCCTTCTTCCTTGCTTTCTTACCTTCACGCTGACAATACCGATGCTACCGGACATGATATTAGTCCTGTAAAAGTATAAAAATTATCCATTATGGTGAATAGGGAATAGTTGCTGTTGTCTACTTATATGATGTCCGGTTGAATATTTATAAGTAGAGGAGTCAGAATTCAGGAGTCAGGACGGAAGAATAGGGAGTTTGAAGTAAAAGGTATGAGAAAGTTTTTTGGTAACGCTCTTATCTGTATATGATATTACTTCTTTCATTACATTGTTTGATACCCTACACCTCACCTACAGTGCATCAATTGGGTAGGGGTTAAATTTCTATGTCAGTTACCCTGATTTTTGATTCATTAATTAGGTGGATTTAATTCTCTGTAAATATTAAATTGCGATGGATATTCAAAACAGTAAAAATATCTTGAAAATTGCCTTCATACTTCATTTTTATATTCTTCGTTTTCAGGTTTATTTATACCCACTTATACCATCGATCAAAAACTTTTCTACATTTTATTGAACAGAGGAATAGCTGGGGACGTTGCATGGGTCCGTACAGAGAAATAAACATAAGAATAATTAATGCACTCCTAGGGTGCTAATTATCAAAAAGGTAATTCTGTTTGTGTTAATTACCTAATAATTGAATTGATACCTAAGTTAAGCATTAATGCATGGTAATTGGTATTATACCAGTGTGAAAAAAAGAATGTTATATGAAATACGTTAATGTTTGCTACCAAAGATTGATGGGGAGATAGGGAGATAGGGAGAGTCGTATATTTGTACAATTTTTTGTATTTCATATTACCGAAAAATTGTGGGTATGCGCCTCCCCTTTTAAGGAGATAATAAGCGGTCGTTAGCGCAGCTTCCCGTAGGGTGGGATGGCGATCTTCGGAGCGGGTCTGTAACAACGGGTCTCCTCGCCATATCCAATCGACCAAGAGAAGAAAAATTTTCATGATTAGTCAATCCTCTCTTTGAAAAGAAGAGGTAATAATTAATTATTGAAAAGACTACTATGGTTATAAGCAACAGGCAACAGATATTTTTAGCAAAAATTTATCATACTTGGTATTACATAAATCGGTAATTATATACAGCATATTCCACCAGTCGTGAGATACACCCATAGCGGGCAAAATGCCCACACAGGGAACATTTAATTATTAATATCTGTACTTCATATACGAGGGAATTTTCTGTATAATTTGATGAATTAAACTAGGTCATAAAATGACAAAAACTACTATCATTAATCATCCATTAGTTCAGCATAAATTGACATTATTACGTCAAGTAGAAACTACCACTGCTCAATTTCGCCAACTGCTTAAAGAAATCTGTACTTCATATACGAGGGAATTTTCTGTATAATTTGATGAATTAAACTAGGTCATAAAATGACAAAAACTACTATCATTAATCATCCATTAGTTCAGCATAAATTGACATTATTACGTCAAGTAGAAACTACCACTGCTCAATTTCGCCAACTGCTTAAAGAAATAGGAATGTTATTAGCTTATGAAGTAACTCGCGATTTACCAATAAAATATCAACAAATTCAGACACCAATGAAGTTGATGGAAGCACCGATGTTAGCTGCTGAAAAAAAAAATGGTGATTGTTTCCATTATGCGAGCAGGTCAAGGACTTCTTGATGGGATTTTAGAGTTAATACCTACAGCAAGAGTGGGACATATTGGTTTGTATCGTGACCCTAGTACTTTAGTTGCTGTAGAATATTATTTTAAAGTCCCCCATGATATTGAGCAGCGAGATGTGTTAATAGTTGACCCCATGTTGGCAACTGGAAATTCAGCAGTAGCAGCAGTCGATCGGATTAAAGAATCTAACCCAGAATCAATTCGATTTCTGTGTTTATTGGCAGCACCAGAGGGAATTGAACATTTCCATAAATATCACCCAGAGATACTCTTATATACTGCTGCTATTGATGAAAAATTAGACGAACACGGTTATATTATTCCAGGATTAGGAGATGCGGGCGATCGCTTGTATGGAACGAGATAATTTTATTTTCCTATGAACTCAAACATAACTGCTATATGACAAATAATATTTCCTCTAAACAAAAATTTTTCGATCTTTGGGCACCTAATTATGATTGGTTATTTCCATCTGTAGTTTATCAAGCGGTACATCAAAGATTACTGGAATATGTAAATCTGCCAAGTCCATCAAATGTACTAGATTTAGGTTGTGGTACTGGAAAACTTCTGCATCGTCTTGCTGTTAATTTTCCCGATCTTCAAGGTACTGGTTTAGACTTATCTCCCGAAATGGTTAATCAAGCTAATAGTCGTAATCGTCATCAAGAAAGTTTAACTTTTTTACTAGGAAATGCTGAAGAAATGTCTTTTGCCGATGAAGAATTTGATGCTGTTTTTAATACAATTAGTTTTTTACATTATCCTCATCCTCAACAAGTTTTTAATGAAGTGAGTCGAGTTTTACGCCCAGGAGGATATTTTTACTTAGTTGATTCCTATTTTAAGTGGCAAGATGAATTTCAGTCTTTGAGTATTTCTCCTGGTGGAATTAAGCTTTATAGTCCAATAGCTCGCGAACAATTAGGTAAAGAGGTTGGATTAAATTTACAAGCAAATCAGTATTTGTTAGGAGCAGTATTACTAACTATTTTTACTAAATAATTGTAACTTCAAGTAGATTGATTCTGGTTGGTATAAAAAAGCCAGTAATAGTAAAATTACTTGAGCAAATGTCAGACTTTTTAGCTTAGTAAAAAGCTGACAATGACTTTCGCTATCGCCATACAAACTAGCAGTAGCTATATTACTTAGAGTAATTAATAAAATTGGCAACAAAAATGTTGGTTAATTAGCATAAATTCTGACTAGCTCAGAGCTAACTGAGTAAGCACTTGTCCAAGCAATATATACAAGAATTGCATCTAGAAGTACAAATCCAATTGTACCTAATCAGTGAATCTTAATACCGCGACTTAGACTAACAATTCTATTGGGCACACCTTGGTCTTGTTTACTATTTTGAGTATCAGAATTTATACGTTTTTTCGAGTACTGCATTTTTTGATTACCTATTCTATCTTAACATTCTCTATGATATGATTTAAAAAAATTAATTGGCTTTGCATAATCAAGCCGATTTTATTTTATTGTCTAAGATCACTAGGGAAATTCATCTGAACTCAAATAAATCATTTACCAGTTTTTTCTAAATTGCTAATTGATAGCATAAATTCAATCTCCCATTTTATTTTATTTGCTCACTGTTCATTTCTATGATTACTATAAAAAAATTATAAATTCAATTATTTGTTATCTGGTAGCATTACGTTGTAAAGGAGTGATTCTCTGAGAATTGGCAAAGATGCCTTCTCCCTGCATTTGATTTATTGGTGGTTTGATTTCAATTTTCATCACTTTTTCTGTAGAAATACAAACTGTTTGATCTATTAAGTGAAAAGTTATCCAAGGTTGTTGGAGTAACTGTGGTAATATAGTTTGAAACTGTTGAGAATTGATTGGTAAACTAAAGGTCTCTGAATTACCATTGAGATAATAAAGTATTATCTCTGTACTGCTTTCTTGAGCGTATTGCGCAAATGAACCTTTCATTGTTTTTGCTCCTCAATTTAATTGTGCAAAGACTTAGTCTTGTTTGATACTATGACTGTTAGAGATTTTAATAAATTTGACTGTACCTACTCCTGGCTTAAACTTTTATACCTGAATAAACATTAATTAGAGGATAATAAATACTTGTTAACTATAAAAAATTATCAAATTTTAACCATCTTGAAAAAATATTTATTACTATAGACATCATATTTAGTTTGAGTGAATAAAATTATTACATAAGTCAAAAAAAATATGATTTTAACTAGCTGTCAGCTTGGTTTAAAATTGCCGTTTTAATTGTATTGATTTCGGTTTTAGTATAGATATAAGATATAGCTAAATGCATCAATTGCCGTTAGCTTTTTAAGAGTTAAAAAATCATTCTGAGATTGATATTTTATCTAGATAATTAAATACTTGATGGAGTAGAAAAAAGTACAGAAAACTTTTTAGTTTCACAATTAATGTGTAAACACCATATATTTATAATAGAGTTGTCGCTAAATAGAGGGAAAAAATCGCTCCAACCTAGACAGAGCAATAATTCCAATACTTTTGGGCTTTCAATAGCTACAATCCTCACAGAATAAAGTTTTTGGGGATTTTTTAAGTTATAAAGCGACAAGTCTAATACACTCAATTATATTCCTCTAGTAGTAGCCAGTAAAAAAATTAATAATCAATCTTTAGTATAAAACTTATAAATTCAAAAAAAAATTAAAAATTTTCAGGAAAGCCTGGCAAGTATAACAATATTTGCCTATACTCAATAAAATTGACTCTAATCTAGCCTTTGTCGCCATGATTAAACAGACCAATACCTGCCAACCAGCAACAACTATATTATCCCTAAATATTGCGCCAACTCAAATTATTCGGGGAAAAAATGCTCTGGCCAAATCAGGAGAAGTGATCGCCCTTCTTGGCAATAATCCCTTAATTGTAGGAGGCGATCGCTCCTTGAATATCATTCAACCACACCTTGGGCCTTTACTACAAAATCATCATTTAAAATTTACTCAGGTCAACTACGGGTCGGACTGTAGTGAAGCGAACCTAGCTAATCTTCGCCAAATCGTTACAACTCAAAAAGCAGACCTCATAATTGGCATTGGTGGTGGCAAAGCTCTCGACACAGCCAAACTCTTAGCCCACCAATGTCATTTACCTATAGTCACCATTCCCACCTCAGCAGGCACTTGTGCAGCTTGGACTGCATTATCAAATGTCTACTCAGACCAAAGTGCTTTCTTATATGATGTTAGTCTAGCTAAATGTCCAGACCTGCTAATTCTGGATTATAGTTTAATCAAAACTGGGCCCTCCCGTATTTTAGTAGCTGGTATTGGGGATGCGATCGCTAAATGGTACGAAGCTTCAGTTAGTAGTGGCCATTCAGAACAAACAATGATAGTTGCTGCTGTCCAACAAGCAAGAGTTTTGCGGGATATTCTCTTTCAAAAATCAAAAGTAGCCTTACAAGAACCTGGTGGAGAAACCTGGCAAGAAGTTGTCGATGCCACAGTCTTATTAGCAGGTTTAATTGGAGGTATTGGGGGTGCTCAATGTCGGACTGTCGCTGCTCATGCTGTTCATAATGGCCTAACTCATTTGTCAGCAAGTCATGGTACATTACATGGAGAAAAAGTTGCTTATGGTATATTAGTCCAACTAAGGTTGGAGGAAATGCTACAAGGCAATCAACTAGCTATGACTGCTAGACAGCAACTGTTAAAATTCTATGATGAGATTGGTTTACCAAAAACATTGGGTGACTTAGGGTTAGGAGAAATCAGTTTATCTGACTTATGGCGCGTTGCTGAAGTTGCTTGTCGTGACAATTCTGATCTTCATCGCTTACCATTTAGGGTGATTCCTGAACAATTAGTAGCAGCAATGGTTTCAACAACAGTCCCACAGGAGTCAGAGAAACAAAATTCAGGAATTGATACCTATATAGATACAGATACTACAGCTAATTTCTGAAGATTGAAATCTGAATATTTTGAAAAAAATAGTTGATTTTAGCTAGTCTGAGTGTTACCGAATAATTAATAATTAAATAATTCTGGTTTAAAGCTTCCCCTTTGAAGCTATGCTTTATAAACATCATTTATTAACATAAAACTTGACAAAAATATCATTTGATGTTTTGAAGTCTGAAAGCTCCTAGTGTCGTCGCGATCGCCACGACAAAAAACAACTTTTAGGAGTACACAAGAAAGCCCAAGAAAGTCAAATCAGTAAAACCAATAAAATGCTCTTCATTAATGAATGGATAATGGGTAACTATCAATTATCAATTATCCATTATCCATTATCAATTATCCATTAATTAACTACCTTATTTCCTGCTTCAACTTGTAATAAATATGGATTGGATTAGTCCCGCAAACAGAGTACAAGCACTACCACCTTATGTTTTTGCCCGTTTAGACGAACTAAAAGCTCGTGCCCGCGAACAAGGGCTAGATTTAATTGACTTGGGAATGGGAAACCCTGATGGGGCGACCCCTCAACCTGTGGTAGAGGCCGCCATCGCCGCTTTACAAAAAGTAACTAACCATGGTTACCCGCCTTTTGAAGGTACTGCTAGTTTCAGGAAAGCAATTACTAATTGGTATTTCCGTCGTTATAATGTAAAACTTGACCCAGAGGGTGAAGCTTTACCACTGTTGGGTTCTAAGGAAGGTTTAACTCATTTAGCTTTGGCTTATGTGAATCCAGGAGATTTAGTTTTAGCACCTAATCCTGCATATCCTGCCCATTTTCGTGGCCCTTTAATTGCTGGAGGTAAGATTCATAGCATTTTACTGAAACCAGAAAATGATTGGATTATTGATTTAGGGGATATTCCCGATAGTGTTGCAGAGCAAGCGAAGATTCTCTATTTTAATTATCCTAGTAATCCCACTGGTGCTACTGCCCCACGAGAATTTTTCCAGGATATTGTGGCTTTTGCTAAAAAGTATGAAATTATGCTGGTTCACGACTTATGCTATGCTGAGTTAGCTTTTGATGGTTATCAGCCTACAAGTTTATTGGAGATTCCTGGGGGAAAAGATATTGGTGTTGAGTTTCACACTATGTCTAAGACTTATAATATGGCTGGTTGGCGAGTAGGTTTTGTGGTTGGTAATTCTCGGATTATTCAAGGGTTACGTACTCTGAAAACTAATTTAGATTATGGGTTGTTTGCTGCTCTACAATCCGCTGCTGAAACTGCTTTACAGTTACCGGATGAATTTTTACATCAGGTTCAAGAACGTTATCGGCAACGTCGAGATTTTCTGATTCAAGGTTTAGGAAAGTTGGGTTGGAATGTGCGGAAAACTCTGGCAACTATGTATTTATGGGTACCTTGTCCAGCAGGAGTAGGATCTACTGATTTTGCTTTGTCTTTATTACAAAAAACTGGGGTTGTGGTGACTCCTGGAAATGCTTTTGGTAGTGGAGGAGAGGGTTATGTGAGGGTTAGTTTAATTGCTGAATGTGAGCGTTTGGGTGAAGTATTAAGTCGGTTTCAGCAGGTAGGAATTTCCTATCATTGAATTAGCAAAATTTTATATGAAGAAAGACTCTAGCATCATTAGCTGAGTCTTTGATATTTACTATTATTTTCTCTGGATTTCTGAATACTTAACAAGCAACTGTAGCTCAAAACTTTGTAATTTAATTGAAGATATTTGGTTTGATCAGTCTACAGATTTTTTTACTTCCACTTTAGAGTCTGCTTTCAGATATGTCCCGGTATGGTCTATTTTTTCTAACACGTTTATGCTTACACTCAATACATTAGATATTTCCAGAAATTAAATATTTCTATTCTAGCAACTCTTGTAGAGAGGTTATATACAGTCCATTTAATTAGCGTTCAAATAACCTCTGCTATTGATCTAGATCGAGTTTTCCTATTCTCCCCGATCCCTGTCTTATGTTTCAGTGCTCAACATTTCTACATTCTTTTTTACACCTATGTCTATTTGAGGGGGCATTATTTCTAGCAACGTTTTTGATAAGTTAGTATCTGTTATTATTATTACGAGAGAACTTAGGATTATTGCCACCACTGTAGTTGCCACCACCCTTATTTTCTCGTGGCTTGGCCTTATTAACTCTCATGTCACGACCCATCCAACTTGCTCCATCCAAAGCTTCAATTGCTTTTTCTTCATCCTCCTCATTTATCATTTCCACAAAGCCAAAACCACGTAATCGCCCTGTTTCACGGTCTACAGGTAAGTTAACTCTTTTTACCTGTCCATATTCAGCAAATACTGCGTTTAAGTCATCTTGCGTGACTTCGTAGGATAAGTTACCCACATATATTGACATAGACTGTCTCCCAAATCAGTTAAAAATTTAAACAAATATAGAACTCGGAGACAAGTCTGTAAAGAAAAACTGGAAAACGCCCATCGAACTTAAACAGATCCTCGAAACCGATAACATATTCTATTATATCACAAGCTCGATGTAGCAATAGCAAAAATTAAAGAAAGTTTTGCTCAAAATAGATTTGTATACTTATGGTTGAGAATCAAGCAGATTTTTCTACTATATTTTATTTCGCCTCACTACAAATCCAAGATATTACATCTAAAGGTCAAATCTTGATTTGATAATTTTTAAGCAGACTCATGCTGTTTATGCCAAGTTGGATGCCATAACAATTCAGCAGTAGATCGTTTTTCTACCATTTCTTCAGTGATAATGCAACGGGTGACATCTTTACGGGATGGTAACTCATACATTACCTCTAACATTAACTCTTCTAAAATACCTCGCAATGCTCTAGCTCCTGTTTTGCGTCTATATGCTTCTTTAGCGATCGCCCTGAGAGCTTCTTTTTGAAATTCTAACTTAACATTATCCATCTTTAATAATTTTTGATACTGTTTAACTAGAGCATTTTGTGGCTCAGTTAATATTTTCATTAATGCCGTTTGATCTAATGGGTCAATTACTGTTAATACTGGCATTCGTCCAATAAATTCTGGAATCAAACCAAACTTAACTAAGTCATCTGGTTCTACATTTTTGAGTACATTAATATGACGTTTTTCTTTTGACTGTAAAGCTATACTATCTTGATTAATATTTTCGGCTTGAATAAAGCCTAATGATTTTTTTCCCTGTCGTTGTTCAACTATTTTCTCTAACCCGACAAAAGCACCACCACAAATAAATAAAATTGAATTAGTATCAAGCTGAATAAAATCTTGATAGGGATGTTTACGCCCTCCTTGTGGTGGGACATTAACTATTGTCCCCTCCAATATTTTTAATAGAGCTTGTTGTACTCCTTCTCCAGATACATCTCTTGTAATGGAAGTATTTTCACTTTTACGAGCAATTTTATCTATTTCGTCTATATATATGATTCCTCTCTGAGCAGCTTCTATATCAAAGTCTGCTACTTGCAATAACCTTAACAAAACATTTTCTACATCATCCCCTACATAACCTGCTTCGGTGAGGGTCGTTGCATCTGCTACAGCAAATGGCACATCTAGTAAGTCTGCTAGAGTTTGGGCTAACAGAGTCTTTCCACAACCAGTTGGGCCAATTAATAGGATATTAGATTTTTGTAATTCCACATCAGGGTCAAGGCTGTTGTCGGAATTATGATTTGTTTGACAACTCAGACGTTTGTAGTGATTATATACTGCTACTGACAGTACTTTTTTTGCTTGGTATTGTCCAATTACATGATGATCCAAGTATTGATTAATTTCTGTAGGTTTTGGAACTGCTTCTAAGGAAGTTTTACTCTTACCTGAATAATTATTATTTGCTAATTGCGCTCCGATTTCGCTAGCTGAAGTATCATCTTTTCTAGAGTTAAAAATTTCTTCTTCTAATATTTCGTTACAGAGTTCTACACATTCATCGCAAATATAAACCCCAGGACCTGCTATTAACTTACGGACTTGATCTTGGGACTTGCCACAAAATGAGCATTTAAGATGGGAATCGTATCTGGACATACTTCTGGACATACTTAGTTTTCTTCCTTGATGGTGGGGTTCTTTTTTTCTGAGGAGTTCCAAAGCTGTTATTTGATATTGATGATTGAAAAATCCAGATATTAGTCATATTATAAGTCTGAATTTTACAACTTCTCAGTTCTAATTATATTATATATTTTTCACCATTTTAATTTTTCAATAACTGGAGAGTACAAAGTTCTGCTAAAAAACAGTTGGTTCTCAAGATTGAAAGTGTTACTGGGAAAGGTTTACAGCACCTACGCTCTGTGAATGGAGAATTTTTAACCTTGAGTCCGTGAAACCCTTGACTAGCAATAGTTATTCCCAGAACTTTGCACTGTCTAGTAAATAAGATAATTGAAATAATTTACGATGAGGTTTATATATTCAGAACGTTTAACAAGTATAATTATTTGGCCTGATTATTTAAAACTCAAAAAATAAAAATAAGCTTGATCTCAATCATTACAATTATAGTTTGGATGATGATTATATTATATCCACAGTTTATTAGTTTTTTGCATAATAAATATAGTTTTAGATACTAACTAACTATTTTTTTGATTTTGATCAAGATGTATTAAGCAGAAAATGTTGAAAAATTTATAAAAATCAAAAAAATTTCGATCGAGAAGAGAAATATTGTGATATACTCTTCAAACTATGTTGGTTCTAGCGAGGGTCAGTCGTTAGAAGTAATGGGGAAAGTTTGGTGTAAATCCAACGCTGTCCCGCAACTGTGAAATGAATTTAGTAAAATCTAAAATTTCATTAAGCCAGAATGCCCACCAACATTAATTAAGAAAAATAATCAATACATCTGCGAGGTACGGATGAAAGACATACATGACAAACCCACAAAAAGTAGGGTTAGTTATCAATTGCATAGAATAAGAGTAATTTTAGCGCTGGCAATTTTAATTTTTTTCAGCACAATAGAATCGGCAATAGCTCATCATCCAATGGGTGGAAAAATACCAAGTAATTTGTGGGAAGGTTTTCTATCTGGTGTAGGACATCCAATTATTGGAATAGATCATCTGGCTTTTGTAGTTGCAGTTGGATTAATTGCAGTAGGAATCCCCAATGGTATATCAATAATAGCATCTTTTCTCGCTACAGTAATATTAGGAACGGGTATCCATCTTCTCAGTATTGATTTACCTTTAACAGAAATAGCGATCGCTCTATCAGTAGTTGTTTTTGGTACAATGCTAGTTCTTAAAAAGAAGCTAAGTCTTCAATTATTAAGTATCTTTGCAGCTATTGCTGGTATTTTTCATGGTTATGCTTATGGAGAGGCAATTATTGGTGCAGAAATGACGCCTTTATTTGCATATTTGTTAGGCTTTACAGTGGTGCAGTTATTAATAGCATTATTGGTAATGAAATCTGCTGAATTAGTAAGTAATTTTTGGGAAAATAAATTCTTTCTTGTAACGCGCTTCCTGGGTTTGACAATAGGTGCCATTGGAATGGTATTTTTCACCAGCGCCATATTTAGTTATTAGTTAATAGTTAATAGCAAAATTAAATTCCTGCAAATTATCAAAGAAACATAATGTCTACGCCACAATTACTATTTGTTTGTACTACTTGTGCAAGTGTTTGGAAAGATGGGAAACGACAAGGTATTAGTGGAGGAGAAAAACTACTTGATCGACTTTCCCAACAATATAAAAATTGGCACTTACGGGATAGATTTACTATAAAACCAATAGAATGTATGAGTGCTTGTAGTCACTCTTGTGCTATTTCTTTTGCTGCTCCTGGTAAGCATACTTATGTATTTGGAGATTTACCATCTCAAACAGAAATTTTGTCAGAAGTATCAGCAGCAGTATTAGAATGTGCGAGTCTCTATGATACTAAATCTGATGGATTATTATCTTGGTCTGAAAGACCTGAGCGGTTAAAAAAAGGTGTTTTAGCAAGAATTCCACCATTAATTTATGGAGAGATTTAAGCAAAATTAATCCTTAAGGATGGTTAGGGTTAAAAGAGTATCAAGTAAGAGATAAATGGAGCCTAGAACGCTATTTGATCTTGATGTTTTGTGCTGATACTTTTATAATTTGGTATAAGTTAACAGGAGGATTACAAAGGCAATGGGCTAACAAACCTTTAAAGACTTTTACTGAAGCAATGGTACGCTTTTTGTACAGCGATGTATGCACAGTTTTTGAGGTTGGTTGACTGAAAACATGAACGTATTTGCCTGCTATAAATAGGGTTTAGGCTATATTAAAGCTCTAAAAATTGTGTAAGTCCCACTAGCACCCTTTACGATTTTTTTATGGGTTTAATTCCCCACGGTCTAAAGGGTTTCTACAATTGGTTGAGGTTAGTAGAGAAGAAGTGGCTTTTTGAATACTATTCCCATTTACTTTTTTAGTATTTCA
The DNA here is from genome assembly GCF_010692625.1 of Okeania sp. SIO2C2. Classification (NCBI taxonomy): domain Bacteria; kingdom Bacillati; phylum Cyanobacteriota; class Cyanophyceae; order Oscillatoriales; family Microcoleaceae; genus Okeania; species Okeania sp. SIO2C2. Next base: position 206,356 of record NZ_JAAHGM010000002.1, on the reverse strand, counting down.
GTCTTTCTTTCTTCCTTATTCAAGACTGTAGTAGTTCCTCTGTTTGTTCGCTAATCATGCCTGGTTGAATACTTATAAATAACTATGGAGGGGTCAGGAGTCAGGAGTAGGGCAAAACGGTGGTTTGCCCGTACAGGAGGAAAGAAGAAGGAAGAGGAGAAGAAAGTTTTTCCTGAACGCTATTAAACGGACATGATATTAAATGTAGCTATAGAATTTACACTTCCAATGTAAATAAGAAACTTAATTCTCTAGAAAACAAGGGAAAGTTTTATTAACTTTTTTTGCCTCGCAAAAAATTTATAATCCAGCTTCAAACTCATTTCATTTCTAAGTAGGTGAGCATCATTGAAGAAGGAGACAGGAGACAGGAGACAGGAGACAGGAGGAAAATTACATGGGGATTCGCTCCCCCAAGTAATTTTGAACACCCCCGTTGACTGTGGGGTATTAAACCCACAAAGAAAATGATAAATGCGGCGTTGCATAGTGACGAATGATTTTAGATTTTTGATGAACAGGATTTTGGATTAATCAATTGCTAGAATGATTGATATTAGGTTCTTTTTAGTCAAAGTCTAAACTAATTTTTGGCAATATCATTCCATAATGTGCAACCCCATAAATGCAATATTAGAGGGGGGTTTTTAAACTCATCGCACTTAAGTCAAAGCTTTCGGTTAAACCCGCCCCTACAATTTTTTTAAGGTTTAATTAGACCTACTTACTTAAACTCTAATGGCAGGAAACGGGCAAGAACTCCAGAAAACAACAATGGGAAAAACATATCCCCTTATTTGATTCATCATCACTCTATTTCCTCAGCAACTCAATATTTGCTTTTGCTATAGATAAAGGAAAAAATCCAAAGAAAAGAAAAGATGAAATTTCGTAGTTCATAAAATATTCATAGCAGTTAAAGGAAAGGTTTAGGAGATATCAAAAGCTTAAAACTCAGACAACATAAGATTTTTCAGTCCTTCCTTCTTCCTTTTTCCTTCTGCCTTCTGCTATACCTAATAAATCTAGGTAATTTTGTACTTAGTTTTATTTATTCTAATTTTTGATTCCTACCTTGTTCCTTATTCTCAATTTTCTATTTGTCAAAAAAATCATCAATAAACACGATTAAAATTTATGAGTGCAAAAATTCCTGTTACTGTGATTACAGGCTTTCTCGGCAGTGGAAAAACCACCACAATTCGCCATTTATTACAAAATAATCAAGGTCGTCGTATTGCAGTTTTAGTTAATGAATTTGGAGAAGTTGGCATAGATGGAGAACTTCTACGTTCCTGTCAAGTTTGTGATGAAGAAGATGCTACTAATAACATTGTTGAACTAACAAATGGTTGTCTTTGCTGTACAGTGCAAGAAGAATTTTTTCCTACTATGCAACAACTCTTAAAGCGTCGAGGAAAAATCGATTCTATTTTAATAGAAACTTCTGGGTTAGCATTACCTAAACCTTTAGTACAAGCATTTCGTTGGCCGGAAATTAAGACTTCTGCAACTGTAGATGGAGTTGTTACTGTTGTTGACTGTGAGGCAGTTGCAAATGGTAGTTTGGTAGGAGATATTGATGCTTTAGAAGCTCAACGTCAAGCTGACCCAAATTTAGACCATGAAACACCAATTGAGGAATTATTTGAAGACCAATTAGCTTGTGCGGATTTAGTTTTATTAACTAAGGTTGATATGGTTGATGAAGCTACTTTAGATAAAGTACAAAATTGGTTAAAAGAACAGTTGCCTAAAACTGTAAAAATAGTTCCTTGCATTGGAGGAGAAATTAGTCCGGATGTATTGTTAGGATTTAATGCAGCAGTTGAAGATGATTTAGATGCTCGACCTAGTCATCATGATACTGAGGAAGACCACGAACATGATGATGAAATTAATTCTGTTCATTTAATTTTAGAGCAAGAGTTTGAACCGAAAGAGTTAGTAGAAAAGTTAAAAAGGTTAGCGATAAATGATGAAATTTATCGGATTAAAGGTTTTGTTGCAGTGCCAAATAAACCAATGCGTTTAGTTTTACAGGGAGTTGGTTCGCGCTTTGATTATTTCTATGACCGTCAGTGGCAAAAAGAGGAAGTTAAACAGACTAAGTTAGTGTTAATTGGTCGCTCTCTACAAAGAGAAAAAATTCAGTCCGAGTTAGGTAAAAAATTATCTAATTAACTAGCTATCAGCTAGAGCGCACTTCAGCACTTCAGCCTAAAAATTTGTGCATATAATTAGGTATCTGGTAAGGGGAGCATTCCGGACTCAAACGCTTTTTAAGTGAAATATTTTATTACCTTTTTTTGGGGATACAGTAAGCATTCAGCTAGCCTCCTTTTCTGCGGAATGCTGCACAAACGGAGGAACTACGTTAACAGCAATTATTAATGAATAATTAGGGTTTGCGCTCATAAAGTCTTTTTGCTGGGGTAGGAGACAGGAGACAGGAGAAATGGGAATGAGCGAGGAGGTAGGAGTAAGAATTGTCAGAGTGATTTTTCGGCTTTTGCTTCGGTGAAAATCCTCACTTTTTTAACCTAAGCTACCGAAAAGCTCATACTTTTTAAAGGCATAAAAAGCCTAAAACCAATATCAGTCAATGCTTTGATATTTAATCAGTAAGCCCTAATTACTTCTAAGGTTTAGTCCGGGGACCCATGGCAGTAACTTTTTATTCTTTCCTCAATTTCAAAGCTTGCTTTTAAGCGGACTCAAAATTAATAGCTGAAGTCCCCAGTTCCTACCTTATGAGGCTAGCTAATAATTGATGGCTGAATGCTTACGAAATACATAATATTTAAGAGTTTCATTATCAGTATTTAATTGTGGAGAGCGTGTAGCAGTAGAAATAGTTTTTCTTAGGGACATTAAAATTTGTTTAAAGTTTTTATAGCGAATGCGGAAATCATCACCTTCTCCTGAATCAAATGCCATTCCTTTGACTCCAAATAATAACTTTAAATTAACTTGACTTTCAACATCTTGAGTGGCAATAACTAAATAAAACTGCTCTACTTCTATGGTTTGAATAGCTGTTAATACTTCTTCTATATTTTTAGTTTCTTTATCGAAAATATGTGGAGGAGCATCTGTTACTAAAACAATAGCTTTATTACTTTCTAAATCAAAGGGTTGACGCAATGTTAACATCACTGCATCTAAACTACTTTTTGGTGCATCTCCCCTACAATAAGCTTCTAGTTTAGTAACTTCTTGACGCAAAAGTAATGGGGATAGGCTGTAAAAACACAGAACGACACATCTCCCGAATTTCTTCAGACCTTGATGAATCATTTTGAAGTTGAATTAAACGGTTTGCAATTTCTTCAAAGTCGGAGAGGGTCAAGATGCCATTTTGATCAACATCCATGAGTTTGAAGTAAGTCTTCATTCTGGTGCGCCAAACACTGGATGACAAAAATTGTTCAGGAGACATTTTTACTGATAAGTCAAGAAAACTATATGAACGTCTTGATATTATCATTATCTATGCAGAAGTAAGAAGGAAGAAAAGTATTACGTTGCTGAGTTTTAAACTTTTTAACTGTCCTAACCTTTCTTTAGACTGCTATAATTGCTGATTATGGAATTGGTTGCCATAAATAAATAAGTTAAATCTGCATTCCGCGCTTCAAAACGTAGTATAAAAAATAGGGAGTCAAGAGTAAATAATGAAGTCCTGATGCTTAATATTTTCCAGATAATTTGAATTTGAGAAAGGCCATTTCAGTTATCAGTTATCAGTACCTCTGCCTGAAGTATTGAGATTGAAATATTGAGCTTTATTTTCTCTTGGTCGATTGGATATGGGGCAGGTTTCCTCGCTATCCCACCCTACGGGAAGCTGCGCTAACGACCGCTTTTTTATCCCCTTGAAAGGGGAGTATTGAGACCTTATTTTTTGGTCAATGAAGATAATTGATACGGATATATAAATATTCACTTATCTGGCATTTTGTCTAATTTTTCTCTGAAGGATAACTGAAATCCTGACTTTAAAACTAAGATAAATCCTAATCCTGATAATATACAAACTACTATTGCTGCTTTCATAGATCCTCCTACAAATAAAACTGAAGCTGAGAGGAAAGTAAAACCAGAAAAACAAGTATAAATCAAAATTTTTAACGCTAAATTAATTCGTTTTAATAATCGATCGTTTTCAATAGAGCGGACTCTAAATTGAATTTCTCCATCTTCAATTTTCGTTTCTAATTGACGGATTAAAATTTCACTTTTACTAGGTTGCTGTAATTTATACTTAATAAAATCTCTTGTCTGTTTTGCCAATTCTCCTACAACTCTACCTCTACCTTGAGCAACAGTAATACTTTTGACAAAAGGTTGAGCGCAAGTAACCAAACTATAGTCAGGATCGAGGTTTCTCGCAATACCATCTAAGGTAGATAGAGACTTCAGAATAAAAATCATTTGGGAAGGCAAACGAAATGGTTGCTGCTCAAACAAAACATAAAGCTCCTCTTTTATCTCATCAAAATTATAAAAATCAACAGGTTTATCTGTAAAATTTTCCAATAGAAAATTCACTAATCTTTTTACAGGCATAATATCCGGCATTGGTTCAATTAAACCAATAGTAATCAAAGTATTAAGCACCTGGTCAACATCTTTTCTGAGAATAGCAAAAAACGTTTTAATCATCTGGTCTTTTGTCAATGACTTTACCTCAGCCATCATGCCAAAATCATAAAAAATAACACCACCATCTAAACTAACAGCTAAATTTCCTGGATGAGGATCTGCTTGAAAAAAACCATCTAATAATAATTGCTTTAAATAACAACAAACTCCTATTTGATTAATCCCTTTTGGATTAATCTTACAAGCTTCTAGTCGTACTTTGTCGTTAATTTTAATTCCCGGTAAATACTCAAGAGTAATAACTTTTTCCGTAGTATAAGTCCAATAAACAACAGGTACAATTATTTCCGAATAATCTTTAAAATTTTCCCGAAAACGATCGGCATTTTTACCCTCATTCACATAATCAATTTCTTGATAGAGAATTTTAAAAAAATCATAATAAATAGCATCTAATTCATACCTTTTAGCCCAAGCAAAATACTTTTGACAAAAACGGATAACACTTTTGACAACCTTTACATCCAAGTCAAATAAAGATTTTAATCCAGGACGCTGTACCTTAACTACAACTTCCTCACCTGTTTGTAACTTGGCTTTATGTACTTGTCCAAGACTAGCTGCAGCAATGGGACGTTCTTGAAAATCTCGATAGAGAGAATAAAGAGAGTTACCAAGTTCAGACTCAATAATAGCGATCGCTTCTGTCGTTTCAAAAGAAGGCACATTATCTTGTAATTTTCCTAACTCCTCCACATATTCCTTCGGTAATATGTCAGCCCGCGTGGATAAAGACTGACCTATTTTGATAAAAGTTGGGCCTAAATCTAGCATAGTCCTCACCAACCACTTAGCCCTACGCTTTCTCACAGAGGCAGACTTATTTTGAAATAAATTGTCCCACCATAAAAAGAAAAAAAATTTTCCGAAGGCACTAAAAACATCTATTTTTCTCGTCAGAGGAGAATATTGAGTGCGTTGCCAACGAAGGGACTTAGAAGCATCTTGAGTGAGCATACTATAAGTTATGTAAATCTATCCACCGTCCATTGATTGTAACTGGGAAACGAAAATTCCGGAAGATGGGTCATTTCAGTTATCAGTTATCAGTATCAAGCTAAAAAAGAACAGCTAAGTCCCTTGACATTGGAAGCAATTCTATAGCATATTGTAACATATTGTAACAAAAAAGTGCCTTTCCTTTTTGAGCTAGTGAATTATGTTAATGGTCTAAAAACAAGGAAAAGTCTTATTATGTCTAGCGAACAAAGATCGAAACACCCCTTTCATATGTACGAGGCGATTTTTGCACAACCTCAAGCATTTACTCATGTAGCTCAACGCAATGAAGTCTTAATTGATAATTGTGCTACCCGTATAGCCTCCTGTGAGCGACTATTTTTAGTTGGTATTGGAACTTCATATCATGCAGCTCTCGTGGGTGAACACTTAATGCATTTGTATGGGGGAGATCTTTTCACACAAACATTTCACTCATTTGATTTTGCGCTTTATAGACCCCGAATAACACCAAGAGATTGTGTCATTGGTATTAGTCATCGCGGGAATAAACTTTATACAGTTGAATCTCTCAAATATGCTCGTGAAGTAGGTTGTTACACGGTGTTCATTACCGGCTGTACAAAGCGATGTCACCTTACCTACAGTTGCACAGGATAAGTCAGCTGCTCATACCATTAGTTATATTGGTACGATTTCAGTCTTATCTACTCTTGCGGATCGTATCGGCTTTCATCGTACCGGGACAAGTCTTCTATCGAAAAGTTTTCTGGAGTATGAACTTTCTGAACTACTGTCTGTAGCACTAGAAACGGAGAATGAGATGGTACGCTTCGCCCACGAACAAGTCAATCAGCGACGCATCTGGTTGGTTGGTGGCGGCCAAAATGCTATCACAGCTTATGAAATAGCCCTTAAAATTAAGGAAACTTCTTATTTGCAAGCTGAAGGTATGTCAATCGAAACGATGCTGCATGGGCCATTTCAATGTACTGAAACAGAAGATCTCTTTTATTTTGATTGCGCCGACTGGTCCAGCACAGAGGCGCGTTTTCGAGCTAGCGAGACTTATCCAAGAAATTGGTGCACCTTATATAGTAATTAGCGACGGGGCAGCGGAATCGCTGCATGCTAGCGCAACAGGGTGGGTTATTGTTCCAAAAGTTCCAGAACCATTCTGTTCTCTAACCTGCATTGTGCCACTCCAATTATTTACCTACTACTTAGCATTAGAGTGCGGAACAAACCCTGATGGATTTAGGCTCGAAGACCCACGTTTTGCCCGTGCACGCTCATTAATACAGTTCTAGGAAGATTTCATTAATGGATAATTGATAATTGATAATTGATAATTACCTCTGGTTAAAATCGTTACGGAATTGAATATCAGGAAATATTATTTCTTTTTTCCCCTTAAAAGGGGAGGCTTCAAGGCGCGAATTATATAATGTCTGGTTGAACAGTTATAAATAAATGATGAAGGAGTCAGGAGTCAGGAGTCAGGAGTCAGGAGGGAAGAAAGAAGAAGAAAAAGAAAGTTTTTTTTATCACTAATTATCCGGACATGATATTATTTAATATTATATTAATTATTAATTATTAATTATTAATTATTCGGTAAAAAAAATGATACAAATTATACATAAATAAATAGAGAATTTCTTATTTTTGATTGGCTTCTTGTTTAGCTATATCGCTGTATTTTTGGTAAAGTTCAACCTTATTCATTGCTACATCATAGCCTGAGTAATAAGGTGTAGGGTTATTTTTTGAATTTAGTAAAAAAATGATACAAATGATACAGAAATAAATAGAGAATTTCTTATTTTTTATCGGCTTCTTGTTTAGCTATATCGCTGTATTTTTGGTAAAGTTCAGCTCTATTGACTGCCACATCATAGCGTGAGTAACTTGGAGTAACAGAGGCCATTAGTTGTGATGCCTGTTGCCATTTGGAGGCGATCGCCGTCCACTCCTCCTGAGACTGAGCTGTTTTACCATCAGCAGCAGCTTCTTGAGCAAGTCGCACCGCTTGAGCAAAAGCTTCTTTCGACTCAGCTTTAGTATCCTCTGAATTTTTAATAGTGGAGTCCGGAGATTGTAAGGTTGTATTTTTCAGAGCTGATATTCTATCTAACCTAGAAAAATTTAGCCATTTATTAACTTGGATGCCCAAAACTAGCATCAACAGACTTAGAAAAAAACCACCCATCATACCCAGTTGGAATTGATTTTGCTTTTGTATTTGAGCGCGATCGACACTTTTAGATAGAGATATGGGAATTGCTTTAGGCTTATTTGTCTGAAAATGACGTGCTATTTGTTTAAAAATATTGGGCTTAGTCAAAGTAATTTGTTGAGACCAGAGCAACTTATCTTTTGGATCTCTGGTAATTTCATCAAGCCATAGTAATTGCTGTTCTTGAACAATTCTGCTATTAATATTTACTTTTCGGATATTACGAGGTGAGATTTCTTCGAGAATGTACTTAACTTGTTGTACAAGGTTAGACTGTTCCAACTGTTCAATCTGAGTTGCTTCGCATAAAAGCTGCAAAACACCATCAGAAAATATAGCTCTAATTCTTACATCTAATGTAGCAAGCTGTTGATTAAGAACTTGAATAATAGCTGCTACACTTCCTTGACGTGCTTGTATAAATATATCGTTAATTTTATCTGTCATTGGTAGTTACTGCAATTGATTTAATAGTTAACTCAGATGGTTAAATATCATTTTTAATTTGTCTAAATTTTCTTGGTCATACTTGACAGTTATTACCGAAAAGAAAGCAATAAAATCAAATTAAATTTAAAGAAATTTATAGCTTTTTCCTAATAGTATATACGGACATAGTTATACCATTTATCTATGAAGTTGCGCTTAATAAAAGATAACAGCTATTAGTAAAATTCAGGTTTGGGAAAGAATTATTAAGCGCATTATTACAGAGAAATGGTATTAGAACTTTTGAAAGATATTCCTTGCATAATTTAATTCCCACTATAAAACCTTGGCTTTACTTATAAACTGGCCGTTTCACTAATATGACCAACTTCTGATTAAAAGTAGAGTTGTAATACCAAATTGATAAATATTTGCTATAAATAGCTAGGATATTTCTTAGGAGTCAGGAGTTAGAATGAATAGCTTCAATACCATTTTTCAGGTCGGAAATCATTCTTTTCTCTTGGTGCGCGTTCCGCAAGCGAGCTGGGGTCGTCGCGGGGTCGCACCGCTTTGCCAAAGGACATATCCTGCACGCGTCTTTTTATTCCTCTTACTATTCGTCACATTCTTTTTTCACGCTTGGTATAAAATATACCCCCTATATATAATAAGTAAAAATTATATCTGTTATCATCCTTTTTTCTCTTTTCTGTTCTATGTTTCCGGCAACTACAGCTAAGTCTAGTAATTCTTCAAGAGGTCTACGGTATTAGCTATTTGAAGTTAAAAGTCTTATGTTAAAATTTGCGACAGCAATAGAGGGAAAACAGGAAAGTGATTATGGCCCAATCCCTAAGTGGCAAAATCTTTGTACTAGATGACAATATTGATACTGACCAAATTATTCCCGCCGAGTACTTGACTTTGGTTCCTTCCAAGCCAGATGAATATGAAAAGTTAGGCAGTTATGCTCTATGTGGGTTGCCTGATCGCTACGGTAAGTTTATCTCACCGGGAGAAATGAAAACCCATTATCCAATCATTGTGGCTGGAGAAAACTTTGGTTGTGGGTCTTCGCGGGAACACGCACCTATCGCCTTGGGTGCTTCTGGTGTCCAAGCAGTAGTGTCTCAATCTTATGCTCGCATCTTTTTTCGTAATTGTTCAGCCACTGGGGAGTTATATCCTTGGGAGTCTGTTGATCGCCTATGTGAGTTATTTGAAACTGGTCAGGAAGTTACTATTGATTTTGAAGAAAATCAGTTAACCAATCATACTCTTGGTATAAGTTATCAATTGAAGTCTTTAGGAGAAGTAAAACCTGTCATTGATGCTGGTGGTCTTTTTGCCTATGCGCGTCAAACAGGTATGATTTCCCAAAAACCAAGTTAAATTGTTATTTTCAATAGGAGAGAAACTAATCTCTCCTTTTTACTGTTCAATTTTTCGATAATTTTTAGTTGTGTACTTTTGTATTTTTTGTAAGCTAAATCTTCAGAAAGTACCAGTCTAAAATTAATTATTTGGTAGTGGTGCATAGTAATGGTAGAGGGAGATGGGGAGATGAGGAGATGGGGAGTGGAAAAAACTGTGAGTAGGAAAGAAACCGAAATACATGCTCTCTCTTGGTCGATTGGATATGGCGCAGGTTTCCTCGCCATCCCACCCTTCGGGAAGCTGCGCTAACGACCGCTTTCTTTTAATTAATTGGAACTGAGGTAATTTGTCCCAAGTTCAATCAATACCATTACGGTTGCAGGATTGCCAATTATTTTATATCAGAGAATTATTTTTTCCTTCTTCCTTAGATTTGTCGCTAAATAGATAGAAAAAATCTCCAAAACCTAGACAGGGTAATTATTTCGAGTCTTTTGTTCGATAAATAACTACAAGCTTTACATAGCGGGGGTTTCTACAATTTTTTAGTTTATAAAGCTACAAGTCTCTTCTCTCCTAGATAACTAAAGCCTTCTTCCTTCTTGAATGCTACTTTCGTGTTGGTAATTTCTTTAATTTCTGCTTGGATCTGGAGACATTATGATGCTCTGACAACTTTGGCTCAACTTAATCTGAATTGATGGCCAGCTTCAGACAGTAGAATTAATATTAAAGCCGATTCTAAGTGTTGATATTTTTAGTCTTAAATTATAGTTATTTAAACATCTTTGTATGGTAGCCCGATAATTATAGCCTTGGTTGGTCTGTTGTACGAAAAAGTCTGGTCTAAAATTATTTTTTTGGGATTAGTTGGTTGACTATTACCATTAGAAATTAAGTAACTAATATATGATTTCTCCATCATCAGATTAGCTATTTTTTTACTTAATTTATCTGTTTTTATCTTTTTAATTATCCAAGAATTAAAACCTAAATACTAAATTTTGCTTTTACATAGGAAAGCCATGAAAAATTTATTTACGCTAGAAACTATCGATGTAGAAAAAATAAAAACTCACAACTCAATATTAGATTATTGATTTAGGAAACAATTAGAGGTTCTTAATTAAATTTCTGACATAGTTTATAAATATAGATATAGTAGTCGAAGGAAAGGTTAGGACAGATCAAAAGCTTAAAACTCAGATAACGTAAGATTTTTCCTCTTTCCTTCTTCCTTCTTCCTTCTTCTTTCTTCCTTCTGCTATACATTCTTAAATTTGCTTAAGATATTCTCAAATTCTCAAGCTGCAATTATAGCAATAATTTGACTTTTCAATTTAGCAAAATAAACTAAAACATACCCTCTTTGATACTTTCTGGCGTTGGTAAATCACAGAATGAAATTTGTAGGGGCAATCCCCCAGTCACTAATTGGGGTAGGTACGGGGGTGCTATCCGAAAATATAAATCATCCCATCAATTACCAACGCCTACTTTCTCTTATAGAAAAAGTAAAAGAGGGAAAAAGCAACAATAGATGAGTTGCTACATTGACCATCAATCCATTAATTTTGCATAAATTCCTGTAAACCACGAGTCATCATCTCAACTATTCCCTCTTGGTTATTCAGTTCAGTTTTTACCTCAGTTTCTATACGCTCCACTATATCACCTGGAAGATTCAGCAATTGCTTTAAATTTTCATAAGCAGCTTCTTCATCTTCATTAATATTTGGTTCTTCAGGAGTACGAGCACTACAAGCAATTACTTCGTAACCCAACTTTAGCACCAGTTCCCGTTCTTGTTGGGATTCTAATTTAGGAATTGACTCCCCTAATGGGATATTTTGCATGAAATAATCCCTTAATTCTTCCTGAAGTTGTTGCTGCTGATCTCCTGTAGCAAAAAGACTACTAAATCGATTTAACATTAAGTCCACTTCTTCTTGTGCCAGTTGTCCGTCAGACCATGCCATATAAGCAACAATCCGCAACAAATTCATCTGGCGTGGAGTAATAGATGGAGGTGGAGGTGGTTGCACTGCCATAGATTTTTCCTCAATTTTTGGCTATTCATAGCTAAAGTTTTAACCTATCATCAACTCAGCAATTCTTATCCAATCGTTGACAATTTTTAACTGAATTTGCGAAAAGTCCCACCATACTATTGGCCTTCATCCATTGGTGAGACGGACTTGGGTAGAGCGAGGCCAACAACCGCCAGCCCTTATGAACTAGAAACGAGAATAGTTGTAGTGATATGCGTTCGTTCAACTTAAAACTGGACAGACATACTGGTGGATATTGTCATGGGTGAGGATAGACCTATTTAGGGCTTGCTGATTAAATCTAAAAGCATTGATATATAAAGATATTAGCCAAGGCGTGTACTAAAAAAGTGCAAGGTTTTTGCTCCCTTAAGCTGAAAATGTCAGGATTTTGAGCAGACAAGAGCAGAAAAATCTCAGAACAATTGTTCCGACTATATTCTCTGTAATTCCTCATTGCTCATTCCTCCTGAATTCTGAATCCTGACTCCTACCCTCACCCATAAGATTTATTCCGCAAACCCTATTTAGTGAAGTGTTCAAAGATTTTGCCGAGCACTTTGAGATTGGGGCGAAAAAGCGAGTGCTTCTAGTTGTCAATCAAGTAGGGTGACATTTGAGGGAAAAGTTAGAGGTGCTTTCTTGGGATTCACTTATACCAATTTGAAAAAAGAATGTTACGAATAATAAGTGGGATCTAAATAGGGCTTGCTGAATAAATCTAAAAGTCTTTGCAGATAAAGGTAAGTGCCTTTTTAAGTATCAAAAAGTGCGAGGTTTTAGGTAGTAATGGTTCAATTAGGAGCGGATTTTGGTCAAGATAGGGGCCAAAAAATTAAGGGACTATTCTTCCTACTATCTCCTCTATAATTCCCCGTTCCTCCTGAGGACTGAGGACTGAGGACTGACTCCTACCCTCACCCATAAGACTTTTTCAGCAAACCCTAAATACTTTACAGGAAATGTCCCTTTGACAAAGCGGTCGTTAGCGCAGCTTCCCGAAGGGTGGGATGGCGAGGGAACCTTGCTATATCCAATCGACCAAGAGAGGGAATGGGGACTCCTGTGAGGGAATAGAGGAATGTCAAGAGCCTATTTGCCTAACACTATATATAAAATATATCTACTTATCTATGCGATCGCTGCCCTTACTATCAGGAGTAATATCAAATCCGGTAGCATCGGTATAAAATCTTTTGAAGGTAGGACGACTGAGTCAGGTAGGGGAACCGTCGGTAGAGCGACGTATAGGAGGGAAAACAGTTATAAAGATTTGGCAATGGTGAAGATAGAGAATATTTTTATACCTAATTAAACGGATTTGATATCAAAATACTCCCAAGCATGGAAGTTGGTTGAATATGGCTGAAATTGATGCTGGTTATGGTAACAATACAACATTTATAAAAAAACTCGAAGAAAGGGAATTAAAATACGCGCGGACGAATCCCAAAAAACCGTTTGCCTAGCATTCCGTAGGAAAAAGTAGTAGTTAAAGAAAATTCAATTGAAGAAAAAAAATCAGAATAGCGGTCATTACTTACTGCAATAGGGAGGCGAGAAGATGCAGAATTTCCTTTTTTATCCTCTTAATAAGGGGAGGCTTGAGACCTTATTTTTTTGGTCAGCTTATTTACAGAGTCAACTAAAAATATAGATTTTTTATTTCAATTTTTACCTGTAGATAAAGAATAAATTAGGGAGAATCCGGGAATTATAACAATATTTATATATTAACTAGGTAATTATTTTAGAGGTAAAATTAATCTCCAATCTAGTCAATTACAATTCCTCGGCTTCTCCATTCCATTTATTCTTCTATCTGTGAGCCATTACCATTAGTCTCATCGACCTTCTCATCTTCTACTTGAATTAAATGAATGTGTTTGTATCCTAGCTTTATTTCAAATTCATCTCCTGGTTTTAATCCCATAGATGCGGTATAAGTTGCTCCTATGACAATTTGGCCATTTCTATGAACGCTAACTCGATAAGTTGGTTCTCTACCACGCCCATCTTTACTACCGTCAGGATCTAAATCAACTCCTTTTGCTGCTAGAACTGCATCATAAAAATCTGTGAGATTAACACGAGTTTCTTCATTTTTTGTAACTGTGTAATATCCACAACGTTTAGCAGTTTCCCTTCGTGGTAAGTGAGCAAATTCTTTTACCTTTTGAAGTAAAAATTTTCCCGTTAATGGAGTTTCTGAATTTTCAACCATAGTTCTTAATAATTCTCCTTCTCTTTATAATATAGTAAATCAATTTTACTGAAAATTGTTAGGGTTATTTAAAATATATCCTGAAATTTATCAATTGTGCAAAAAAAAATTTACTAAGCCTTAAGGCCACTAATATTTGAGTAGATAATCTAGATTTCCATAATGTGGAACTTAAGCATTCTTGTTACTCTGAAATTCTCTCCTAATTTTCAAGAGTTCCTATTCTATTAGATTCTATTAGGTTTATTTTTGTACAAAATTATTTTAGGAGGTAGGAGAAAAGAAAAATGTGACAAATATAAGGTAAATTATCTAATCAGTTTGCTTAATTTACCAGCCGGATTTTTTGAAAATGGATCTGTCATTCTAGGTATTTGGATATCTGAAATTTCCTCTACAAAGTTATGGCCTAACTTTGAATAGTGATTTAAAATATTTGCTAAAATTGTATTTATTGGTAAAAATTTTGATAAGTAGCAGTTAGGCTATCGTGTTAATTGGTAGATGTAGTGACTTTACTGATAGAAACCATTGGTATCTTTGTTAATATTAAGTTTTTTTATAAGAGTTTGAAGTAAGAGGGATGTTGGTTAAGCAATACGGGAAAGTTAAATTTGAGGGCTGATTTTTCATCAAAACAGATACTGAAAAGACTTGCTAATGGTAGTTATTATAGATGTCATATAATTTACGATTGAATACTTATAAATAAGGGAGTAGAGATTTAGGTAGTGGTGATAACCCAAGAGATTTGCCGTCTAAACTAGAGGAGCTTTTTCCGGATCGCTATTACAACGCTTTTACCGATCTTTGAACCACATCGTCATAAGCAAAACCCTGTAATGGCGTTTCGCTCCGCGACATATAAAGCGGAGCTTTGCGTAGCGCAAATGGCCATTTGCCCCTACTAGACATCTCCAAAAATCAAAAATAAAATCAATTCTCACACTAGATATATCAATTATTTCTCCCTACTGCCTACTGCCTACTCCCTCTTTTGGAGGAGATGTCTACTGTGGTCTAGTGAAATGAAAACCGCTGTAAACGGAAATGATACCAAATGGTTTCTATGAAAATAAATACTCATATCAAATCTGGTTAAACAGTTATTGTAGGTAAAAAAAATTCGTGAGTATATCTCGCGAATTACTATGGTTTTCTTGCAGGGATTTCAAATAGTTATCTAAGGATATTGGTTGTAATTTTTGATGATTAATACTATGTCCGGATGATTAAGTATAATACAAATTTTCTCCTCTAAATGTTGAAGAAATATCTCACATTTCCGCCACTTTCATTGTTCCCTCCTGAATTTACACCTACCACTGCGCCACCTAAGAATTTTATGATCTCGCTACCCGAGCGGACATGATGTAAATTCGTCTTTTTATAGAGTCAGGATTTACGCATGAGGTAGGAAAAACTAGGATTTGAGATTGCTTTCCGTTCCGGACTGCTACGCAAACCCTGTCGGTCGCAATGATGAGAATACTTTCTAATATCATGTCCGGTTGAACAGTTATAAATAAATGACCAAGGAGTCAGGAGTCAGGAGGCAAGAAAGAAGAAGAAAGATACAGTTTTTTGATTGCGATCTTATCCGGACATGATATTATGCCTAAGTCCTAAAAGTATTGGCATTGCTGATTTGGGGTATGATTTGTATTTTTTGGCGATTGCTAAACTATATCAATGACAAATATTTGAGATTCTTCAGTATGGTGCAATTACATCAGCACCTGCTTGAGCTTGAGAAACGGCTGTTTTTTCAGCAATTCTAAAGTAGGGTCGTTTAATACACGACCTGTTAAGTCTCCTACTTCTAAATAACCACAGTGACCATGACTGGTGTATTCACACAAACAAGTATCTACAACTACTAATATAGTCATTACAATTAAGTTCCGTACAGTCTAACAATGTCATCCAGTGTTGTTTCTGGTGGAGCATATATCCGTTGCTTTTTGAGAATGGCAAAATCTTCTTCAATCTTGTTGAAGTCCGGTGAGTNCCTATGATTTTCAGGATGATAAATAATTTCAAAAACAAAGATAATTCCAGTATGAATTCGGTCTTTAAATCTTAATTTCAGTAGTTAGTGTAAATATTACGCTAACTTTTTTTGTCCAAAGTCCAATAAATTTATTCATTGAATTAATAAAAAATCTTCTGTGCGAACAGTATTTTTCAGTTCAATTCATCTCCTAAACATCACGAAATACAGCATCAAAAATTGAACGAGAAATTCTAAACTTGATATTGACAAGATTTTGATAAAACTCATCTTTATTACCTATTTCTATTTTTCCCTCCACAACTAACTTTTTCAAAATTGCTAAAGTTCCTTTTACATTTAATCCTAAATTAGTAGCTATTTTTCTAGCAGCTAAATCATCTAAAATTACAAAATCAGCTTGTAATTCCGTAGCCAGAGCAATAGTTTCTGATTCACCCCGACCAAAACTCTTATGTAACCGATTAAATAAAGAAGTTAAATTAGTGCTTTGTACTATTAACTTTTCTGCTGCCAATACAGGAGTCAATGCCCGACTAATCTCATCACTTTTAGCATTAATTTCAGTCACAACAGAGGGCGTTGTATAAAATTCATAATTGTTATTAAGAAATAATTCTAAAGCTTGCAACCTGACTAAAAAGATGATAGGAGACGAATTAATTACAATTTTCAAAACTTTTACCACCTTTGTTCCTGTTCTATATCCTCAGAAGAAAGATAGGAAAATTCAATGCCTAATAAATCCAAGATTTGCAACAATTCCTCAGCATCAATTCCCATGATTTCAGCACCTTTTCTCAAACTAATTAATCTAGTTATTAAAGCACCTAAAACAAATAAAAACTTTTCCTTTTGTTCGGGTTCGACAAAAATTGGTAAAGCACCAGCAATATCTTTAAATTCAAGAGTAGTTGTCATTTCAGTTATCAGTTATCAGTTAGATAGAGATATTATTTATTTTGTCATATTTTCCTCCTATAAATTCCCTGAAATATATTTGTTGAAATTTGCCAAACCCAAACCATTCTGAGTGAATAGCACTTTTTAATATTCGTAACATTAAATTTATTCATAATATCAATTCCATAAATTAAGAGTGGAAATAAAATAATTATTTTGGTAAATATTTTCATTGTAAAAAACAGATAATTATCAATTATCCATTATCAATTATCCATTATTTACAGGTCTCCTAATAAAACTCTCATCGCTTTCAACGCCGGACTACGTTTACCATTGTTAATTTTAGCAAACCAATAATGAGCTTCCTCACTACTCATTTCCATTACTCCCTCAGTAATATTAGATATTCTTTCAGGTTTTGATAAAGGTTGTAATGCCTGAAATAAAATTGCTAAACTTACTCCAGACTCTTCAGACAAAATATAAGGAGATTGCCGTTTATAAGAAAGAGTTTTCGGGTCATATTTATTAACCTTAAGAGTTTGATAAATTGCCTGCCTTGCCAATACCAAAGCATTACCTTTTATCTTGGCAATTTTCTTAGCAGCAGGTCGTTTTTTCTCCCCTGCTTTTTTATAAGAACATTGATATAATTCCAATGCCAAATTATTATTATCTAACGGCACAACTCTTAACTGAAACTCCTGCATTAATATGTCACCTTTGCACTTAAGCTAATGCGCTCTACCGGGTTGCGGGTTAACGCTTGTTTGATAGCATTGAGTTCGTGCCCTCCTGGTGTAATAGGTGTAGGAAACTCAATAGTAATTTTGAGATTAACATCTGCTTGAGCGTTTGGTACATTCAGTAAACCACTAATAGTAGTGAAAAAACTTTGAAACCCCCGTATTTTCCCTTGATATTCAAACCGCACAAACTGGTCTGGTGCTTGAATAGTTACTGTTTGGTCTATGGAAATGTTTAACCTGCTAAGTAATGGTAAAGCTGTACCTATTTTACGATAGTCTACTGCTTTATCTACCGTTAATTCTAAAGATTCAATAGTTGCGACTTTGCGATCGCTACATTCATCACCAAATTTAGTCAACACAGTATTAACCGTTCCCTCTAGATTAATATTGGGGGGTTGAAAGTCAAAGATATCTCCTTGAGTACCTTCACTGTCACTCTTACCAGGAACTTGATAGGTACTCGTGGGAGAGCTAACACTTATCGCCGGAGTAAGAGTAACAGCATATTCTTTTGACTCAGTTTCATCATTACCATAGTCAGCTATAACTTTGAAAACAGTATCCTCAGTAATAGTAGTTTCATACTCATCACTTGGTTTAAAATTACCAGGGATGACATCATTATCTTGGTAGAGAGTAACAGTCAAAGCACCCTTAGCTTTCCATCTGACTCGTACAGGTTTAGCAGCTTCCCGACTCTGCATCACCTGAGCGTTAAGTTCAATTATTTTCGGTGCAGGAGGTTCTAATATTCCCCGACGGTACAATACCATATTGTCAGAAAATTCAATATTGGGTAAACTGGGTAAACCAAGCTCTGTTTTGATAAACAACCGCTCCCCTACTTTCATATCCCATTTCCCCTCTTGCACCCCCTTGACAATAGTATCTCGTAACAATGAAATTTCTCTACCCATGAGAAATTTTAGGCTTAAATCTTTAGCAAATGCCTCCTTGATACCTTTTGTAGATATTGAGTCTAACCCACTAGACCAAACTTTCTGTAAAATAAAAGCGGGATCATAAGGTTTAGCTTCCTCTTCCGAACGAAATTTTTGACAGTCTTTGAGAGCTTTAACAATTACATCTTGTTGATTACTTTTACCTTTAATTGTACTCGCATCTTGAGTAGGTAAAGTATAGTGCATTAAACCATTAGGAGCTTTTTTCGGGTCATTACTCGGATAGAATAAATGACGGTAAGTGCTAGTTAAGGAAATTCTCACTTCTATGTCTTTTGCTCTGCCGTTCAGTTGTTGCTGCTGAGTTTCTGATAAATCTTGCAGACGATTTTGGCTTTTTAAGATGTTTTGAATAGCCTTATATTCCCTAGCATTATCGACAGCTTTTTCTAGTTCAATTTTATTAGCAACTAAGAATAATAAACGGTTGCGATAAACTCTAAATTTTCCTGATTCACCCGTATTATTAAATATTTTATCTACAATTTCCGGCGGATTATCTGTAGTGGATTTTACCAGCGCCTCATCAAAATCAATTAAACACAGAGCAATTTCATCCGGTTTATCATCAACCTCAGAAGGACTAGCAGGAGCCGGAATTGAGTTAAATATTCTCTTAGCAAAAATAGTATCCCGTTGCTTTCGTAAATATTCTTTAGCTTCAATTATCCCTATCATATCTTTTTCCTCAGTCACAATTTTATTAATTGAAGGCTCTTCTTTAAATCTACTTCTAGATGTTATAGGGTCATAATCTAAATACCAAGCAACTGAGGTTAACTTTTCCAAAGCACGTTCCACAAATCCAATTTCAATTCCTGGTGTTAAGAGGGATAAATTTAATTCCGATTTATTAATACCAGAAGAAGTACCTTGAGTCAAGGAATGAAGAAAAATTGTTCTGGCAGTCCAAGTTGTAAAAGGTGGTTTACCTGCTGCTATCCAGTTTTCATCTTGAACCTGAGCATAAGCTTTTCTGCCATCGGTATTGTAAATATCTGCCCTAATAGGTGGTATCATTTGAGAACGTTTTAGTCTGGAAGTCAAGTCATTAGTTACGTCATCATCCATTCCCACTGGTATGTGGTGAGTATGTATCATGGGAATGTTTTCTGTGGGGTTTTGCCATAGATGTTTGACAACCTGAGCAAATAAACGCAACGCACCTCTAGTTTTTTGAAACTCTGGGATAGAGGCAATTTTTTTCGTCAATAGGTTAAATAACTCTGGATGGAATGGGTAACTTTGAGCGATTGCACTTGCATAGTCAGCATCTTTACATCCATCTGGTAAGTTGAGTTTACAAGCGCGATATGATTTAAGATATTGTGTGGAGACTTTTTCAGCAACTTCAGCACTTACACTATCAAATAATCGTTGTTTGACAATATTATAAACTTCCACATCTGTAGAAGGACTAATAATTAATTCTTGTCGTGCAGAAGCAGATATTACTTCTTTAAATTCTGTGGATATTAGTTCTTTTAGTTCTGTAGTTTCCTGAGAAAAAGTGTCGGATATGGAAGCTAAAGAGTAAACAAATACAATATTATCGCTAGCACCTGCTAAGTCCATTAAAGTAAATAGAAAAGCCACCACTTGTTCTGCTAAATCACTATTACCAATAACCTTTGCTTTAGCAGTTCGTAAACAATGAGCAATTTCATCTAATATAATTACTGTGGGGTTGCCATTAATCAAATGTTTAAGAACAGAAGTACCCGGACTAATCCCTTTTTTATCACTACCAGACAAAAGTTCATAACCAGCAATTCCTCCTATCTGATAGGCAATTTCTCCCCATAAAGTGTAAGTTGTAAATCCTGCATCTTGACGGAAAATACCATTCTCTGGGTCTAAGTCACGACCATCTACTGCTGCTACTTGAATAGGAGAATTAGGAATTAAATTTAAGTCAGTAAAACGTTCTAATCCTTGTATTTTTCTACCTGTTTGACAAATATGCCAAATAGCTATTTCATCGTGAGTTTTACCACCACCAAAACTTGTTTCTAATCTAATCACAGGTGCGCCCGCTGCTGATTTATTGAGACGAGAAAATACTTCTTTAATCAGAGTTTTTAGCCCGTCGGTGGGATAAGTATTGGCAAAAAAAGCATCAGCATTTTGATAAACATAAGGAGCGTTTCCTTCTACAACTGATATTAGTTTAGCTGCAAATATTTCTGCTGATAAATTACCTGATTGAATTTCGGCTTTAGGAACGCAAGCTTTAAATATTGAGGGTAGCATGATTACAAATATTTTAATTTATAAGTAGTTAATTTGATTTTTTAGAGAACAAAATTTCAGATTTTTTTGTAGAGAAAAACTTATTTAATAAATCTGTTTTATCCTTTCCTAATGCCTTAATTTAATGGTAGATTAATTTCATCACCATTGGAGAGGGGCGGTTATGTCCATTTTCCCCACTATTTACTGTCTGGAATGATATACCTAAGTGTTTAGCAAATTTTGTCTGAGATAGTCCTAAACGCTGTCTCAGGGTTTTGACTAGATGTGGAATGTCTGCTGAGGTAGTGTGTGTCATGGGAGTTATTACAAAAGGGTAGTATTATCTTACCTATCAAAAGTTAGATAAGCAAGAGTAATTTTAAGATTATTAATTAATTGATAAATATTTGTGTCAGAAATTTTACTTTAAATAACATTTGAAAGTTCGATTAATTTAGAGATTTAAAAATAGATAAATATTATTTTTGGTCAAAGTAGAAATAGAGAGCGATATAGTTACTGCAATTGCTCCGCTTTTAATGTCGGCGACATGAAAACGCTTTAAAACTCAATATCATCCTCATCTTCTAAGTCCTCAAAATCAGTCTCAAAATCCTCACCTTTATCGTCTTTCCATAGTTTCCGGTAATCATGTGGTAGCCATTTCGGGTAAGTTATTGCATCCTTTTTACCCTCCAAAACCAACCATAAAATACCACCTTTAGCACGAGCTAGGCAGCGGGTTAAAGCAACATAAATCATGTGTTGTTCCTGTTGCCTTTCTTCTCTAGATTGCTTCTCAAATTCAATCGGCATATTCTCAGGATAAAGGATAAATGTATAATGCCCTTCTCCACCTTTTCCACTATGAATTGTATATAAATCTATAATCTTTTTAGTAGTAGTTGATTCATCAAATATTTTATCTATCTCAGTTTTCCAATCATTCAAACTTTTAGGTTGAAATTTAGCAAATAAAGCCACTAAACAATCTCTATAATCTCTCAGTTCAGTTAACTTTTGCTCCTGGACTTTTTCTGGCAATTTATTAATAGAATTAGCTTGAAATTCAAACCAACTATCAACCTGGTTCAAAAAAGTATCAACATCATAATTACCTTTCACAACTTCTTTCACTTTATTAAGTAATTTTGCCCCTAAATTTCTATCTTTAATACGGGCAGCATATCCAGCAGTTAAAAGTCTAATAGCAAAAATTAATAAGGGTGCATTCTTACGACAAATACCAAAGAAAGATAAGGAGCGATCGCTTTCATCAAATATATCTAAAAAGTGATTTTCTTTGATAATTCTAATCTCACCATCTGGAGCTGTAGGAGCTGGTTTAATATCTATATGCGGGTAAATATCTCTGACTAATTCTAAATGTTTTTTACCACATCTCCAGTTAGTAGTTAATGGCATTTTATCACAGTTAAATTTTTTAGCAATTACATCAATTCCATCTGTTAAACAACCGCGAAAACTGTAGATAGCTTGGAACTTATCTCCACAAGCAATTATAAAATTATTAGATGATTTGTGCAGCAATTTAATAAACTCTATCTGTAATAAATCTGTATCCTGGCACTCATCAATAGAAACAACCTTCAGCTTGTTTGACCATTTATTAAATACATTTTTATATACATTTTGGTCGTGCCATAATAACCAAGTTTGGTCTAAAAAATCTATGTTTAACTTATTAATTCCATCATCTAAACCAGCTTCTAAAACATCACAAACAGCTTCAGTTATTTCACCTAACCTATTTTTATATATTTCAATTCCATATTTATCCGCTATCTCCCATATCTCATCGCTACTAATCTCATCTACAAAATAACAATGCAGTCTCATCTTATCCAATAAATCTACAAAATCACCCTTTGACTTAATAGCTATTTCTCCATTATGATTTTCAATTTGTAGCTGACCTGGTATTTTCTCACCCCATTTATTATATCTATCTATATAGCCTTTATCCTGAGCTAGTTTCTCATACTTTCCATTATTTAGTCTGAATTGTTTGTGACTTTTGCCTAGTGCATCTCTCAACATTTCATAGCCTAAACTATTGAGAGTTTGTACTGATTTTTCCCACTTTATCTCTGATAATTTATTAGCTAAATCCTGTTGATTTTTCCTACCAAATACAACAAATCTACATTCTAGTGAGGATAACTTTTCAGATTTCAAAACTTTAGCTATCTCAGCTAACATTGTACTTTTTCCAGTACCAGCTAATGCCTCAATTAATAATCCTTTTTTCTCAGCTTGAGGGAGGCGATCGCGGAGCGGAACGGATGTTCTATCGCGCACAGCTTCTAATATATTAAATTGCTCTTTAGTTAGGAAATTTCCATCCGCACTTTTATAGTCAGAAAACTCAACTACTGAAACAACTTCTGACTTTTCTAGGGTCGCATCCTTAGCTAAGTTAACTTCTGGAGTGCTTACTGTATATGGTTTTTCTGTTGTAGCTTCACATAATACGTTTGACCTTGCCAACTGACTTTCTGATGTAGGTTCTATTTCAGTAAGGTCAATATCTGACCAATAGGCAATAAAGTCAACAGGAGAAAATTTACTAAATATTTTATCTAGCAATTCAACCAACGCTTTATCCTCCAAAGCTTTTGATAATTTTGGAGGTAGTTCATTGTTTGTATCTTGCTGTGGGAGGGTTTGATTATGTAGCAGAAAATTTTCCACACTCTCCCACTTACTCAAAATATAATTAGATTCTAATTTGGTAGTTAATTTCTTAATTTTATCTGCCAAATTTTCTTCAATTCTTATTGTTTTAGTAGGGGCTTTAGAAGGTCTACCCGCGCCCTCTCTAACTCCTCCTCTGCTATGATATGCCATACTTTTAGATTACTGTCACATAAATCTATAGTAGCATATAATACTTATTGTCAACCCAAAATAATTTATATTTTTGTATATATTTGATGCGCGGGGTGACAACAGAAATTTGTCATAATTAAGTGAATCGCGACTCAATAGGAATAGAAATATAAATAAATATTGTTAATACAATAATAATTAAAATTACTTAATCATATTGGATTAAAGTATTATGAAATTTCTATCTGTATAATTTATATGGACGTTATATGATAAGTAATTGATTTAAAATCCTTTTATTTATTGGTAGTTCCTATACTTGAAGCCGTATATAAGTATATATAAATCAATTAAATTTTATTATTTTAGTGGTTTGATTTTGGCGATCGCTCTAAACACAAACAAGCCAGTAGGATTAGATACCTACTGGCTTTTCAGTCAAACTCGTATATTTTTTGTTATGTTACTATTAATACTCCTAAATTAACTTTCTCCTAAAATCTCTTGAAGTTGTTCTTTTAAATTGGGTAAATCATTGCTAATAACTCCCCAAATAATATCCAAGTTCACCCGAAAATATTCGTGAGTAATAATATTTCTAACATCAATTGTTCCCACCCAAGGAATATTAGGATAACGCTGTCTTGTTTCCTCAGACATTTTGCTTGCAGCCTCCCCAATAATCATTAAATGATGAACCATCCAAGTTTGAATTAACTCATCCCCCGTAAACTTATTTTTTCCCTGAATTGCGTACTTTTCTATTTGAGAAATTGCTTCTAACATATCTATCAATCTTTCCCGATCGTTTCTCATAATTCTATTGCTTCTTCTAACACCCTTTCTCTAATCCGTTCTTTCAATCCTCCCACCGTAACAATATCAACTTTACGACCTAAAATAGACTGTAAATCTTGCATTAATCCCGAAGGAAACCAAGGACTAATTTTGTTTAAATCATAATCAATTAAAAAATCAATATCACTATTTTCATCATCTTCCTCTCTGGCAACTGAACCGAAAATTCTCACATTGTATGCCCCATGTTGGGATGCAAAATGAAGAATTTCTTCTCGTTTTTCTAACAGTAATTGCTTTAGTTTCATATAAACTCCGTGAGTAAAAGTTTCAATTTACAAAAAGTAAAATATTATCTAGTCGAAGTGGTTGGGCTTCAAATGCAACCCCTTTTCGCCGTTTGAAACGGCAGTGAAGTTTGAGAGTGCTTTTATAATGCGGTCGGTGCTGAGGTTTTTTTAACCTACAGCAGAACTACCCGCCCGCTCCTCCTGGTATTGTCTTAACCATAGTCCTACAGCTTCCCTAATCAACGCTGATTTGGTCATCCCTTCTTTTTTGATGATTTCATCAACTGCTTTTTGCTGACTTTCTAATATACGTCCTGAGATGTAAACAGTGCTTTCCTTGGGGTCAACGGGTGTGAACCATACTGACTCAGCATTTCTGTTGCCTATTGGTGCTGGCATTGGCCATTTCTCCTGTAATCTTGTGTATTGACTATGGCCTAAGAATAGCATAAAAGTTTTTTATTGAAAAGGTTGACATTATCCTGTGTATGCTCTATTATAATAAATGTAGAGGTAAAGAAGACAACTACAGGGGCAAAAACAAAAAGGACATTGCCCGTACCGTCGAAAGTCTAGGCAATGTCCTTTTTATAAAGTCCCAACCAAACATCAAAGTAAAGTAAGGAAATTACAATGATACTAAAATCTGAGAAAATCCACAACCAAGAGCAGTTAATCTCTATTATCAAGAATCAATTAGATACAGCAACAGCCCAACTAACTAAATTAGTTGAAACTGATTCACAAATTGCCTCAAAGGTTGCAGAATTGGAATTGCTACTAACCCAACACCCGGACTATCAGTCAGTGGTTAGCGATCGCCTTTCACAACTCCAGCCTACTCCAGAACCTACACTACCACCAGTAAGAATTGAGATTGAGTCTATTGAATCTGTGGATGAGTTGGAAAAAGCAGCAGAACATTTCAAAGCAGATATATTTCCAGAAGAGCAACAATTACCCCAAACACCCGCCCCACAAGCTGAGGAAAAAATTGAATCACCTTACTCTAGTAAGGAAGAGGTGGCAAAAATAGAAGCAGCATTTAATAAAATCTCAGAAAATCGTCAGCAATCCGAGCCAAAAATTATCACCAGCCCTGAGCAAAAAGTAGAAATTTCTCCAGAACCAAGCCCCACTTTAGAAGCTAATGAAGTTGTAGCGAGTGAAAATGATGTTAGTTTGCAAAAACCAGAATCTACAGAACAGATTTTTGACGAACTTCAGTCAGAGTCATTGAAGGAGCGGATGTTGAGCTGTAAGAATCGCTCTGAATTGGAAAAGTTTAAAGTAGAGATAGGTTCAGACAAGGCAGGCAAGGTTTGGGATTCCTGTAGTATCATAGAGCGTAACCTAATCAAATGTGCTAACGCAGCTATGGATAAAAAAGCAGCAACCCCTTTTGACCTTATCCAATGGCGCGATGTACTAGGCAAGCTTCAAAACGCTCGGTATGTTGGATTTTATTTGCACGGGTTACAAATTAAAAATGAAGATGACCGCGTAATCTACCTAATAAACCAGGATGTATTTAAAGTAGTGGACAAGCGATCGCTCAAAGCTGTGGCTGCAAAATCCCAAAAACCTTGTCCTCCTGAGTTAGTAGTAAAACTAGAAAAAGCTCTTTCTGAACCGGAAGATACAGAAGATACAGCACCTACAGCAGACGAGATAGCAAACAATACTTTTTCTGGACTCGTACCTGTAAAAAAGCAACAGACTGGTTTACAGATTGGAAACAAGCCAGAGTCGCAGCAATCAGAGCCAAACGTAGGAGTACAAACAGAATTAAATCTTCAAACTCCTGAACCACCAGAACTACCTCCCACTCCTACTCCTGCACTAGAAGTAATTGCAAGCGAACTGAAAAGATTCCACCCCCAAAACGCATTGACATTTACTTACGAAACTACCCCTCGCTCAACATTCCTTACAATCAAGCATGGTGACAGCCAGGTAGCTTGTTTCGAGGACGATGGAAGTGACATTTATGAAGTTGGGAACAACAGCCTAACTTTTCATGGATTCACGCCAGAGCAAGTATCAAAAGCCTACGATGCGGGTGAAGCTGTACTGGAATCACTGAAACAAAAAAAAGCATAGAGTCATTATCTGGGGAGGTATTAGAATCCTCTCCAGTGTTAGGAGAGGATGCAGATGATGACTTTGAAATTGCTTTTTTTGATGATGAGGATGACGATCCTACTTGCTTTGAACTTGTACAGACTGAAATTGAGCAGTTAGAAGGGTTTAAGGTTGATTTTGTGGAGTGGGAACAGCTAACAGTTTACCACTATGGAACAGTAGTAGGAACCTGTAGTCACCAAGGAAGTTATATAGACGTTGACTCCGCTCTGGTTAATGAGTTAGCCAAGTATGACTGCGATTTAGAAGGTTTCATGGTTGAAAACGATATTAGCTATGAATTAACAAAAGGAATCAAAGTCTACACCCCAAAAATAAGACCAGACCTACATCTTGGAATCAAGTGGGACGGCTGGTATTGCCCTAATTCCGGCACAATTAACGGACATTATTTCTGCCATCATCATAATGATGTTCATGGGAACTATATTAATTTAGTTTTCAATAATCAG
This sequence comes from Okeania sp. SIO2C2, assembly GCF_010692625.1. NCBI lineage: Bacteria > Bacillati > Cyanobacteriota > Cyanophyceae > Oscillatoriales > Microcoleaceae > Okeania > Okeania sp. SIO2C2. Next base: position 178,998 of record NZ_JAAHGM010000002.1, on the reverse strand, counting down.
ATTTATCTATCTTTCTCTGATTTTACTCCAGACCACATAAAACCCTATTTTGATAAGATTTGGCAAGAGTTACGGGAAACAGGGTACATAAACCATCCTAGAGAAATATCACTAGGTAGTAAGATAGCAGCCCGGTTGCCGGAACATTTCAAAGCTTACAAAACTGACGATGAAGACCAATGTAAAGTAGCTAGGAGTACCACTAAATACTGTTATATCAAAAGGTACAGGGATTGTGAATGGTATGTTTCTCCCACTGACAACTCCCAACTCATGGCAAAACGAGCTGATTCAATGAAAGGCGCGATTAGTGAAGCCCTGAAAATGATAGCAGAAATGATAAGCAATCCCAATCACCCCTGGAATAATTAACTCAACAAAAAACCCCCTATCTGTATTGGATAGGGTAAATACACAATTAAAAGAAAATTAAAAGCAATGACATCACTTAGTATTTTCGGAACAAAACCAAAGGATGCAATTTTGGTAGCAGATAACATTCCTAATTTAAGATGCAACTGTCAAGAGGGACAATGGAAAATTTCTGATGAAGCTCTTGGAAATAAGCTTGAGTGTTCTATTTTGAAGTTTAGCAAGTATCATGGAACTTTAGGACAAACCACCAATACTATTTGGGGGCAATTGTTCTTTGTGGCTGAGAACAGTGGGAGTAGTTCGGACATTTACAGGGAATGCCTTATGGTCACTTACCAAAAAACCCGATCGCTCTCCAGTTTCCTAAATCTCATCACTAAACTCCAGTGCAAAGGAATTGAAGCAGCAGAAGGAGTTTTTGTTGCCAGTTTTGTTAAACATAGCGGTCAAAAGCCTGATGAAAGTGGTATAGTCAAACCGATTAATTACTATAGCGTTGATTGGCAGTGGAGAGAGAGAACTGAAGAGGATAACAGCATTGACCAATTAGTAGGTGCATTAGGAGAAGTTGATAAATTTATTGACCTTGAGGGTACAGCTAAAATGAGATGCTTAGATGGTTTATCCGCTTCTGAGGTACAAGCAATTATCTCAGGAAATCAACTATTATTAGAAAGTAATAAATAGTTTAATTCCGACAATATCCTCCTATTTATATCCTATAAGATAGGAGGTTTTAAACCAGAAAAATATATTCCTTTTGAGGGGGAAATTATGGATAAAATTGAGAGAAAAGAAATTAATTTAATGGGAGTCTCTTATTTTTACACTTTTACACCCCGAAAAGAATAAGCAATTGATAAGCCTTTCAACCTACTATTTGGAGGTTAGTGAGTTGAAACAATTAAAACACACTTTAAACCTGCATCACAACACAAACTACCTAAAATCATCTCAACCCACCTTAAACGCTCTCCTAGACACCGCAAAATGAATATATTGCTTCACGCGCTCGACGAAAAATTCACGGGCGCATTTTTAATTCAATTTTCAGATCAAGATTTTTATTCAAACCTCTAAATTAAAAAATTTTCTTTCTTAGCTGCAACTAAGATATATAAACAATTTCATCTTTAACAAATAATAAAAAAATGTAAATTAAATTTTTCCAACGCCTCTTGATCTTTTATTGGAGTTAGATTAATTATTTATTTTTTATTATATATATTTAAGTGTAGTCCCACCATGAGACTCGCCAATCCCACCATGAGACTCTAGAATCCCGTCATGGGATTCGCCAGTCCCACGATGATACACTGTAATCCCTCCATTCTTGATGTGTTTAACCGCTTCATGTTAATATCGCTATTAATAAATAAATTTTATTAGTTAATATTAATAGGTTATAATTTAACTACGGAAATTAACGGGAGAAAGTCTATATGTGAAAAATAATTAATACTTATTTATCTTTATTGCTAATAGTAATAAGCATAATAATAGCTATCACGGCTACAACAAACGCTTCATTAATCCTGTATATCCTGTCTATATTTAGATTAATACTAATATTATTAATAAAATAGGCTATTATTAATTATAATATCTACCAAAAACAACGCTTGAAAATAGCTTTTATTCACCATGAGACTTTTAATCTCACCAAGCTTATACAGAGTCTCACCAGTCTTGTGTAGTTTTTGTCAATTCTTTTAAACTTATGACTTTTTATAAATAGACTATTAAACAAAAAAAACTGGTGATTACACTCAACCTCCTATTTGGAGGTTAGTGATTTGAAATAATTTTACCCATTAATAAATGACCGCATTTTTTCTTAACTGCCGAGCCAAGGCTACCTTTGTAATTTGATGGAACATGGAACCCCAGACGAGTCGCTACATCTATAAAATAACAACTACTTAAATAAAATTTAAGACAAAAAATCCGGTAAATAGAATTACCGGATTTATACTTGTACCTTATATCTAAAAAGGATAATTATTTATTTCTTTAAAATCGAGTTAGTTTGATTTAACTGTTTATTTTACCATTTTATAATACCTAACTTATTCAAGAGCCAGAGTGCAAATATAACTCCAAATATTAACATTAAACTATCCATTTGTTTATCTGTTAGAGATAGTCCAGAAGTTTTGACAGTAGTCTTAATTCTTGGTGTTTGAATTTCAAATTCTCTAGCTACAGGAGATTTATAATTAGGTAATACACACCCTATACCACCTCCTCCTGATAAACAGATAATTTGTACTTCAGATAAATTTTAAAATACCATATTAGATTCATTATTATGGTATTTAATTGTGGCTTTTTTGCCATCTAAAATCAGAGTATAGGGAGGTAGTTTTGGTTGATTATCTGTGACTTGATTAGTAACTTTTTCTACTACTTTTTCTGGCTTAGGTTTGGAACTAAATACTGCTACTAAACCACCACCACCTAACACTAAACATAGTAATATTAATGGGAATGCTTTTTTAGCAATTTCTAATACTAAATTAGGTTGCTCTTCTTTGTTTGGTTGTAATGCACTTTTCATTGTCTTTCTTCCTATTGATTAGTAACTTTATTGTTTGAAACTTAGCTGTCACGGCGATCGCTGTACCTGATGCAGCTTCCTTGTAGATTTTGGGGAATTGAGGCATGGGAGAGAAACAAGATAAAATCGCTGGACAACCTATAAAATATGAGTGACAGCCTGAAAGAAACACCAGAGATACAACCAGTGACACCTAGCTGTCACCCTCGCTGTCACTGATAGTAAATGTCACACTAACCGCCCCTCCTACTTTTTTCTCCGTTACACTTCCTAAACCTTTTCTTTCAAAATCTCTGAGTATTGATTTGATAGCTTCAGCAGATAACTTATACTTCTTAAATGCCCTCTGAACCTCTCTAGCCGTGACTGAATTTTGTAAAGCACAAAAAGCCAATATTTCCTGTTCAATCTGTTCTAAAGTTGGTAAATTATCCTTAGTTAAGTCGATTTTACTATCTGAGAAATTACCTTGTATTTGGTCAGAATCGTCACTAGGATTATCCTCAGAATCGTCACTAGAATTATCCTCAGAATTATCAGGGTTAATATCAGGATTGTTGTAATTGCTTGTTTCATTCTTATTATTAGAATTTTCTTCAAAGTTATCCTCAGAATCATCCCCAACTTTGACAGATTCAACAGCCATCACATTGATAGGAATTGGTAGTTTTGCTGGAGTATCTTCTACTAAAATTGGATACTCTTGAGTATGGCACCAGGAATAAACTTCGGGGTCAATTCTCTTACTATAAGTTTTAGCAATCTCCCCTAGTCTTACTCTCTTAAAACACTTCCTGACTGAACCTAATCCTTTTAAGTCTAAAGCCTCTAATTCAGCATTTTGTACCAATCCAATTAGTCTAATATTGACTTTTCTTGCTTGCCTGAGAATTGAAATAAAACATTGTTTAAATGTAGGCTTAAACCATTCATTATCTTTAGCAGATTTTGACTGCTTTAATTCATCTATAGTTTCGTTAAACTCATCAGCTATTATATTGACAAAAGGATAGTTTTCTATTCCTTTTTCTCTCAGTTTGTAACGCCGTTTCATTTCTATGTGAATGATTTTAAAGAAGTGAGCGCAACTAACTGAAAAAGGTAAATTATCATCAATAAAATCTTTAAACAGTGTTTCCATTGATTCATTATCCTTGAGATAATGTTCAGGAATTGTATCTTGCTTCCAACTGCCGTAATTCATGCCTTTGCAATAGTTAGTAAATTCTGAAAAATCACCTGGTTTGTAATGTGGGTTTGATACTACTGCTTCACCTCCTAAATATTTAACTAATGCTGTTGCTAAGGTGCTTTTACCTCCTCCTGTTTCTGCTTCCAAGATGGCATGAGGGTACTTGTCAGACTCAGTTACAAACCGTATCCATTCAAAATATTTATCCGCATCAAGTTCAGTATTAGACATCATCATCGGTAGTTGCTGTTGTGGGTAAGCAGACTCATATATTTGATTGATTCTGATTTCTGCTTCTGCTGCTGTGGAGGAGACTTGATACTCGCGCATGGTGTTAGCTATTGCTCCATCTACCTGTAACTCATAGGAGCGCTTCATGGCATAAGCAGCAGACGCTATTCCACACCCCGCAAAGTAAGCACTCACAGCATTTGAACTGTTGGGATGGAGAGCGATCGCCATACAACCAACGCCTCCTACAAGGAAAGTGACTGGACTGCCCATAATATCCATGATGCGCCACCCCCTACTAATGCACCCGTAAAACAAATGAGCAAACACCAGCCGTAATCAATACTTCCCCTACCTAAATTAGCTGCCATTCCATCACGGGCTTGGGGATGTTGATTGCCTTGAAAAACTCTATATGCAATATATCCTAAAGCTAGATAGAACAAAGCTAAAGCCGGGTACATCTGCACTATTTCTGCTAAAAAAATACTCAGGCAGCAGCTAAAAACTCCTAAACTGGAGTACCAGATTAATTTCTGTTTGGCCATAATATTAGAGGGGGTAAAATTCCCCTCTACTAAACTAAACTAAATTAAGTTAACTTAAGTCACTAATTCTTAGAACTCAGTGCAGCTAACTGTTCTGAGTGTTTTTGTTGCATTGTTCCTAAAGTTGTTTGACGTTGCTTGTCAATTAGTTGAAACTGTTGCTGACGGCGGGTTTTGCCCACATCGTAGCCAGCCCACAGCCTGTCCATTCCTGTAAACATGGCATTGAAAGCATCCCACTGTTTCTTAACACTTTGAGCTACAATTAACTTGCTCTTGCTCCAGAATTTAGCGATCGTACTTTCACTCTTAGTAATAGATTTGATAGCAGCAAAATTCTTAGACGCGAACATAGCTTGCTTTTTTAATTCTTTAGCTAGTTCCTGATTACCTGCAACTTCCTCCTCAGATAGCATCAAACCATTGGCTTCCCAAGTGTTTACAGCATTGCTTCCTTCTTCCAAAAAAACATGAGAATATCCGCCATGATCCGGGGTAATGCAACCAGGTGTAATAGCTGCAGTTTTACCTCCTGAACTCTTATTACCGACTTCTGCTCCACCGAAAAACATTGAATTATCTGCCATTAATTTTTACTCCTTTTTGTTTGAGTAGTTGTGCCATGTGTTTCCTTCTGCACCTTTCATCATTCAAATATTTGATATGTGGAGGCGCATTAGGAAACCTTAAAAATGTATCCACATAATGCGGAATATATTGAGAATGAATTTTTATCAATGCTTTAGTCCATGAAATCGTCTAAATCTATTTCTACTTCAGGAGTCTGGTCTGTTTCTGCTGTAGTGTTTTCTACTGGTAACACTGTAGGTGTTGTCAATAATTGCTGTTTGATTTTGTAATCGTCCAAAAGAAAGTTAACAACAGTTGATAAATTGTTAGTCTCAAGGGTCGCTGCAACCCTTCTCAGGAAAGGTATTTGGTCAGGCCGGACAGCAACTCTACGATGTTCCCATGCCAAATTATTATCTGTTGCCATTTTGTTGACTCCTAGCTTGTGCAATTGATAACAGACCTTCAGCGTTACAGAACTGGCTATTACCTAAGATTTCAAATCCTTTTTTAGTGAAATAGTTACCGATACTAGGTAAATTACCACCGCCACCAACTAAAAATAAATGTGCTGCTTTTGGAATCCTGGGGCGCATTTTATCCATTGCTTGCTTCAAATTAGATTTAGTCCAGGAAATTAATGCTTCTGTGTATTGTTTAGAAAAGTCAAAAATACCTTCTTCAGTGCGATAGATAAACTTTTTAGTCTCAATAGCAGTTCTGACAACGTGACTATCTCCTTCAACTCCGTTTAAGGCTTTTCTCATTTCTGGATGCTGGCAGATGGAGTTATACAAGTCTCTGACTCCCCATCTAAAAATAGATCGTTCTAAGATTTTTCCTTCCTGGAAAACAGTATAAATTGAGGTTCCAAAACCCAAATCAAACAACAGAACTAAGTCTGATTTTTTAACTTTTCCAGACTTCAGAAGATAGTAGTAAGTACCTTTTCCTTCTGGGGTAACGCTAGTATTAGATATTTCAATATCAAGAGGTTCACCGTCTAACTGTATTCTGTGTACTCCTTCTATTTTCTGCTTAATCTGTTCCCCAAAAGTTGTGGAATCGTGGACAGACAAGACGGGGTTAATTACGCGATCGCATTGAGGTAAAAGCCCCACCGCTCCTAACAACAACTCCAAAGCATAATCAGCTTTTGCTTGGGGAGATTTGGCGATGGAGATGCAATTTAAAGGGTCGATGCTATATGCAATATCACCGATTAAAATTTGCTTACCAATAAGGTCAGACCGTGAACCGGAAACATATAACACAGAACATCCGTTTTTTGCAACTACCCCACCTTCAAAATATTCTGTAGGATAGGCTATTAATGAAGGTAAGATTATGCTGTCTCCCTTGTCAGCTCTGGCTTTGACAAACCCATTACCAGGGTCAATTCCTAGTAGTGTCTGTATTGGTACAGAACTGACAGATTTTGACTTATTCGTAACTCCATAACTTGCTACCATTATTTTCCTCCTTAATTTATATCCGTGTAAGTTATGTTTCTGACATACTGGTATCATTGCAGAACTTTTAATTAGTGTCACTAGACTGTGTACAATTTTTTTATCTGCATAAAAAAATCCCCACTGACTCTGTTGACAGTGAGGACATTTTGTGGCCATTGTTGATATCAACTTTTTAATTTTTCTGAGACCAAATAGCACAATTTTTTGATAGCAGTTTGAGGCGATCGCCTGTTATATCTCCAGGACTCAACTGTGTATTTACTAACTCCTAATAGTGCAGCTAGGTTATCGGCTGACAAGTTGTAAGGTGGGAATAGTAAGTCTTTTGGATGTAGCTCTGGTATTTTCGTGATCATAGTATTAATGTCTTATTTGAAACCCGTCATTGCTTTTGATGACGGGTTCTTTTGTCGTTGATCGTTGACATTAGTGCAAGCTGCACATTAACTTGATTGTGCCTAGAAAAGCTGCACTAAAGCTGATATAGAAAATTAACTCATTAAGCATCGTTCAACACCTCATCGACTATAGACATAACATCGGTCTCTTGTGCGGGTGTTAAGGTGGTATTTATGCGATCAAAGTCTGGATATTTTTCTTGAAAATTACAGACCTCAGCAATTCGCCATTTGCAGTTTGCTTTTTGAGCCTCAGAGATATTCGGGTCTTTAATTCTGAGTGCATGAGTGCGGATATAATTTTTATCCATTTCATCCATTATTTTCTATTGCTCCTATTCTCTGATTTAGTTGTGTAGCCAAGGCTTGAGCTTGCGAGTGCAGTTCGGGAAGAGGCGATCGCGCATCCACTCTAAATAGTCGTTTTAGTACCTCGCCCGAACTACCTTACCTGCACAGTAAAATTCCGATAGTGTGATTCCTTTGGGTTTTATTCGTGATGTCATTGTTGCTATTACTCCGGCAACAATGCCGAGGGTAATATTTCTACTTAATAACCTTCATTTACGACCCACTTGACTACAGCTCGTTTGTCACGGGAATTTAGGTCTTTGATTTCTGGAATTACTTCTGCTACAGCTTTTTCTATAGCTTGGCGTTGCTCGTCCGTTACTTCGGGTGCAGTGCCGTCATAATTCAAATTGCGGGTCGCCTCATCAGAGGAACCGTAATAGCCTAAACAATTTGCCATTATTATTTTTCTCCTTAGAATGTGTAGATTTTGTTAGAATTGAAAAACGTACAAAAATCAAAAACCTAGTATTATCAAAGCTTTTGATGGTTTTGCTTATAGGTCTTCTGCAATAACATAGTCACGCAAAGCCCGGACTTTGACGAAAGGAAGTCCTGGAGTTGGTGCAGGGAGATACGCTAGTTCTGCTATTTGTGCCAGTGAGTTCTCAAAGTCACCATATTGCTCGTGCTTTTCGTAGGCAATATCTTTAATTTGCTGCCAGACATCATCAGACAGAAAAGCCTTTAGGAATTGTGGTAAATGGTTGATTTCACAGAATCCTATATCCTCTAGTTGTCCGTTGGGGAGGTATTGCTGATGAAGTAGTTCTATGGTTTCGTTATTGTGAATGTCCTTATGGATTTCTACCTGCCAATGCTCACGGCGATCGTCAATTAATATCACTTCACATCCCAGGTTTTTTTGATAATCTCTCTCGATGTCGTAGGTAATCAAGGGCAAATTATCAATTAGTTGCCGAATATCGTCAGCCAATGCAGAGTCGCAAGCTGGACTCATTGGCCTATCCAATGCTATTGTCATTTTATGTCATTAAGTTGTTAGGTAACTTTTGGGCTAGGGTTATTGCTGGACTGGTACTCCGCTTTAACCCGCTTACCTGAAAAGTTTTGTTATACGCTTCAAATTTAGCTGTATAGGTGATATATTAATATAAAGTACGATGAAAAGTCAACATATAAATAACAAAAATATATGGCTCAAGTTAGTATAATTATTCCTGATAATGTCTTAGAAAATATCCAAATGATATGTACAGAAACTGGACGCTCACAGTCAAGCCTATGTGCTGATTGGATAAAAGATGGTGTTTACAGTGAAATAGAAAAATTAAATAAAGTAGAAGTTTACAAACAGATGGTAAGAAAGCGTAAGGCTGCTGAAGTGGACAAGTCTACAGGCAAATAAGCAGAAGGCCATTAGTTTGATCTCTAACTCTTGGCCATTTATCACCTATCATTCAAAAATCAAAAACAGATAAACATAAATAGCTAAAATAGTTATTTGTTTATATAATGTCACCCCCCTCTTGGTGGCCTAATTATTATTTAATTTACTATATCCTGTGTTTATCCATGTTATATCACTGGAATATGTCAGGCATATACCATGTATATCACAATGATATCCTAAAATGTTGTACAATAGGGATATAAATGTAATATGTCAGATATATGTCAGATATAGCCATTGATATGAGTAAAAAGGATTTTAGAATAGTAGTAGATGATGAGGTAAGAGATAGGTTCAAAGCAGCTTGCAAAAGCCTAGAAACGCCTCCAAGTATGAGTTCGGAGATAGAAAAATTTATGACTTGGTTTGCAGATTGTGTAGAGAAAAAGGGTACAAAACCCAAACTATCAGATATATCCCAGGGATATCCATTAGATAGCCATGAGCTATCCGCAGGGGGGGAAGATTTATTTGATGAAAAGATTTTATCTGTTTTAGAAGCGGTGGAGGGAGTAAAAAATAAAGTAGAAGGAATGGACAATCGTCTAAGTTATTTGGAGAAATGCCCTGACTTTTATAAGATGTCAACCCCTTCAGGTGAGAAACCTTTGGAGAAAAATAATAATATTGGTAACACTGAATGCCAGGGGGATAATGTTATACCTAATAGTATAACTGAAGACGACATTATCATTATAGGAAGTGATTACACTACTAAAGAGCAAGTCAGAAATATTAAAATCACACCTAAGCACCGACTACAACAAGACCAGATGGGGCTTAGGTTAAATTTGGAAAGCCGTAAAAATGTTCCGACCAAAGAGAAAAATGGAATCCTAGCAAACCCTAGCTTGAATAATGATCCGGAGGGGTTAGGATGGGTTAGAATCCCAAAACAGCAAGGTAAGCCGATACTATACAAGCCTATTTTGGAATTGGACGAGCCTATCTCTGAAGAGTAATTCTTGAGCTTGCTAAAAATCTTTTTATGATGTACAATTAAAGCATAGACGCAAAAAACAGAAAACTCTCATACCGCCAAGTTAGAGAGTTTCCTTGAAAACTATATTTAGTTTTTGCGTTTTTTCTATAAATAAAATCAGAGAGCCTTTATATGCCTTCTGAGGAAATAGTAAAAGTTACCAGCTTTTCTATTCCAGGACTAAACTTACATCACCTAAAGGTGTCAAGATTTAGTATTAGTATATTTCTATAATAATAGAACTTTCTAGTTAGTGTCAACCCCTCTTTCTTAGAAACTAATACAACCTCCTCAGAAGATAAATAAAGGCTCTCCCAGATAAATTGGAGAGACGTTTTGAATAAAATTTCCGTATATAACTCTATTGTACTCTATTTCTTAAGTTTTTACAAACTTTATAGTAAATCAGTTACAAAATGCAAAAACTTAGGTCAACCTACACAATGGCCAACTAACAACTCACTAGCTAACCCTTGGAATGTAGTAGGGGGTGCGGTGTGATGCTACTATTCACTACTCTACTAACTGGCAAAGCAGCATTTGATAAAGCCTTAGAAATAATCGACAGACCTTCTTACTGGTTTAAAGAAGGCCACAACAGCTTTTGGAAAGGGGCTGCTGAAATTGTCGCAACCAAAAAACTTGATAACGGAGATCGAGAATTATATGGTCATCCATACAATACCTACTTTAAGCTTAGAAATATATCAGAAACTTCAGTAGATGATGGTGTATTTTTCCTCCCTGGTGATGCTAGTGATGCTCCTAAGAATAAATACCATACAGGAAGTAACCTTATATCCTGTGAAATGGATGATGGCAGCACGGAGGAACAGGTACAGCGACTAATATGGTTTAGTGAAGTTTCTCAACTAGATTGGGCTTTAATCATTGGCTCTGGTGGAAAGTCTAAGCACGGACATATAAAGGCATCTGAGAAATTATCAGCAAGCGATCGCTACTACCTCCAGAAGCTTCTCAATATGGTCATGCGGAGTGACCCCGCTGTAATTTCCCCTCACCAACCCATGAGGTTCCCTGGGTTTTTCAGAAAAGGAAAAGGGAATGAGCAAACCCTAGACTATTTCAGTTACTCAACCTATTCTTATGAGCAACTACTAGCAGGTTTTGCCAGAGTATTTGATTTTCTTGGATGGAGACTACCCTCACCAGAAGAGCTAACTGTAGAGTTAGATGAGGGCAACCCTGACACTGTTTGGGGAGATGGTAAATGGCGCAAACAACAACCTTTGTGGACTGAGTTACGCCGTCGTGTCACCAGAGCTAAAAGTGTAAGTAAAGATAGAGTTAATTACGACTACTCTCAGTATACTGATACTGACGTTATAGCAGCAATTCAAGAATTATTGGGTTTACCTCCTGAACATTGGGAGAAGCAAAAACCATTACCTATATCTCCAGAAGAAAATAAAGCTTTAAAAACTGAGGTACAACAATCTCTACCTAAATTAATTGATGGATCGGTTAAGTTATTTGATTGCTTAAGCCGTGATGCCCAATATTTGATCCAAAATGGTGTTGTCAAGGGGACAGCAGGCCGCGACCCGGAAGGATTTAAGCTATCTTGCCATATCCAACAGACAGAGGAGATTTTACAAAGAAACAATATTAATTATTCTGGCAACGGGCGATCGCTTTTAGATGAGTATTGCTTAAATTGTTCCCCTGCTTTAAGTAGTAGTGATGCAGATAAGCTATGGAGTAGGTACTCCCAATACGGGAGAGTAGATAACACAGCAGAGAGTTATGTACTAAAACGAGTAGCATGGTTGCTCCGAGACTCTAAAGAAGCATCAAAGCCCAAAACTATTACCAAGCAACAATGGTGGGAAAAATTCGGATTAACCAGGGAAGCAAATAATCTAGCTAAATTTGTTCGCGGTAAATTCAAAAAATTCTCTCAGGTAGTAAAGCCCAGACATACAGAATATAAAGGCTTTTTGAATATTGAAACAAAAATCATTAAGCCTATTACCACTACCACAGCCATTACTTTATGGGAGCCACCACTTAAATTAGGTCGGCCTTATATCAAATACACGGGTCCAGGCAGCATACCCACATATTCAGAATTTCAGAAGTTATTAGAAGCTGAGAACTGGTTAATTAAACAACCTGAGATTAAATTTGACTTAAGAGAATGGGGTGATGCTCCTGCAAGAGAAGCGATCGCTAAAGGATGGCCTCTAATATTAGATAAGCATGGTTGTGGGGAAGGTAAATCTCATACTTATGGTGGACTAACAGCAAACAAATTAGAAGGAATAGAGCGGACGGTATTTGCAGCCTCTAACCACCGGAACCCTACAGTTGAAAGTGTAGAACATCGTAAGGACTTAATAGCAAAACATAACGGTTTAACTTATGATTACAGCAAAAAAACTCCACTAGGCAATCCCTATCAAGTAGCTACACCTTCAGATAAAAAAGATGATATAGAACCGCCTTGTGTAGACCACAAACTATTTAACACAGCCTATGCACTCCAATTAAATGCTTACTCTGGTAAAGGTAGCCCTATTTGTCAAAAATGCCCTATGTTTGCTTCTGGTTGTGAGTATTTGGAGGAAAGACGCAATACTCTAGGCACAGAAAAAATCAAAGATGACGCGGGAAAAGTTATAGCAGAAATTCCTAACTATCCTGATATTAGAGCTGACTTAAACGGGTTAAACCAATTTGATGTACCTACAACTTTAATAGTTGATGAGATTGACCAAACCCTAGAATCTTCTAAACCTTTATATGTAGATTTAGATGATTTATCAAGGGCGGTAATGCAACTGGAGAAACTTAAAGATAAAAAGTTAGCAGCAACTTTAGAGAAACTAATTAAACTACTTTACAAAGCTATTGAAGACTACAAGCCCAACGGTTTGCACGGTTTACCGCATGGAGAGACTATTAAACTACTTCCGAGTAAATCTGATGTAGAGGATATTATTAATAATATTTATGCAGAGGATTTAACTAATCCTGGTGTAAGTTTGTGGGGCAAGACTGAGTATGTATACGATGTAGAACGTGACCCCGTAACAGGTGAGTTAGCTTCCAAAGTGGTTAGTGAATATGAAACATTCTCTATACCTTCTATTGACGACATAATAACTCAATGCCAGAAGCTACTTAAAACTAATTTTGATGAAATTCTTGATGTAAGAATGACTCCTGCTGAGAAAAGAGAAGCATTAGAACTAAACCATATTCTAGATTTCATTTCTCCCATCCTCAAAGTGATTAACGGTCACGAACCTACTATTATTGGGTTTCAAAACGAAGAAACTCTTGGTATACTTCGCACTAATCCTGATGTAAAAAATACTCTCACTAAAATCTATGAAGACAACTGGACTAATCCTGAGATAGATTTATGGGATGCTGATATTACTGGGCAATTATTCAATAACTCATCATTTCCTACACCTTCTATAGAAGATTTAATAGCTCAACTTAAGAAAAAACAAGCGGTATCGAAACAACTTAAGAAAACCAATGGTTACAGAAAAATCAACCTAAGTCTGAGTAAGAACTGCCTAACCATAACCAAACCCTGGTATCGGCATCAAAACATTATTAACTCAGCAAAAATAAATATTTTCTTAGATGCAACCATAGACCCGGCTGATTTAAGACGTAAGCTCAAACTAGATAAAGATGAACCTATATTAGTATTTTCCAGTCTGGAAAAAGACCACAGTAATTTAACTCTAAAATTTGTACAAGACTTTGGTCATGCCAGTAATCAACGCCGTAGTGGTTCCGAATATTGTGAAACTGAAAGAGTAGCAGCATTAATTAACCAAGTAGCTGAGAACCACAAAGATGAAAAAATTGGATTGATCGACTACAAAGCTCATGCTTACTCTCACCAATTACCAAAAAATATAGAGATAGCTGGACATTGGGGGAATGATAGTCGTGGTTCTAATCAGTTCTTAGATTGTAATGTCATGGTTAACATTGGAGACTTTACCGAAAATCTAGGAGCTTTAGCTGCTGACTGGCAATGTACGACAGGTCAAATCACAAACCCTACAAACTTCTCCGGTAGCTTTGGTCGTTATGTACAACGTCGGAGGTTAGCAGATTTAGAACAAGTTATAGGTCGCCTCCGGTCAACTAACCGAACTGATGAACAATTAACTATTTATTTACCTGGTAAATGGACAGATGAGGAAATAAATGCTATTGCCTCCAGACTATCAGGAGTAAATATTGAGAAAGTATCTACCTATGATATATGTCCAAAAGCAGCAAGAAAAGGCCAACAGTCTGAAAGAAAATTTGTTGAGCAAATTTGGCTGCATATTCAGAGGGGTGAAAAATTCGCGCAAGAGCAAATAGCTAAAGTTGTAGGTTTAACCAGGGGGCGGGTATCCCAGATAGCAAAAGACTTATCACCAGGAGGTTATAAGCAGATCAAAAAAATGTTAGTTTTGCTTTGGGATACCTTAAACAAAACTAACATTCCTGAAAAAGCTTTATCTGAACTACCGGAAGATGCCCAGTGGTTTATCAAAGAATGGGTTCCTAATTTCCATGAATATGTGGAACTAGGGGAAACTTTGGAGGATACGATCGAGAATTTAAAGGTAGGTATCGACATACATGGGGTAAGCCTCTTGGAATATTTATCAGTTGATACGATTATTGACTTGATTAAATTATTTATGGCTCCGATGCCGATAAGTTTTTGGGAAAAATTACGATCGCAACCAGAACCAATACCAATTTAACAAGCAAAATTAGCTCAAATAGTAGTGAAATTTGTTATATTCATAACAAATTTAATTACATTATGTGAGAGGGCATATATAGCTGCGATCGCAAGCTTCTTATAATTCTCGTAAACTATCTAAAATCATATATTTTGTACTAATTATTGGTTTTACTTTACCTGCTGCTACCATTTTACTACCCTTTAGATAAACCTTAGTTGTATTGTAAAGTATGAAATTTGTAACAACAATCTTAACTCATCTCTAATTATACCATAGATATTCTGTACATAGTACCTAGCTACTACCAGGGGGGATTGATTATGATAAGGGTGCGTATGTAAATCTATGAACCCAATTACGGCCAAAATGAGTGATTTTGTCTCAAAATCCAATGATTGGACATTACAAATAGCCAAGTTGGAGCAAGAAAAGGACTTATGGCAGGAGATGATTGCTAATCAGCGATCGCCAAATACTCGACGTGCTTATTCCATAGATATGAGAGATTTTTTTAATTTTCATGGTGTGGAGCTAAATCAAACAACGGTGCAGCAGTTTTTGAACTTAAGTAGGTCTCAGGCGGTACAGTTGGTGTTAAAGTTTAGGAGGTATCTAGTCACAGAGCGTAATTTAAAGCCTGCTTCAGTAGCTAGGAAAGTCAATGCTATTAAGGCTTTGGCTAAGTATGCTTATGATGTGGGGTGTTGTCAGTGGAAGTTAGATGTTGAAGCTTTGCAAGCGGGTAGGGTTGAGAAGTACCGGGATACGACGGGAGTTTCAGTTACGGATATTCAGAAGATTTTGTCATATCCTGACAGAGATACGTTGATAGGTAAGCGGGATTATGCTATGTTGCAACTGTTATGGGGTAATGGTTTGAGACGTGCTGAGGTTGTTAGTTTGGATTGTACGGATGTAGAGTTAGGCGATCGCTCTTTATGGGTGATGGGGAAGGGGAAGGATGATAAGGAACGGGTGAGGTTGAATAGTGTAACTATAATGGCGTTAAGGGAATGGATGATTCCCAGGGTTAAGTATCCATCTAGCACTGATGCTTTGTTTATTAGTTTGGATAATGTTAATCGGGGTAAGAGGTTAACTGCTCAGTCTCTTTATAATTTGGTTAGCAGAACTGCTGAAGTGGTGGGTATTGAAAAGAAAATGAGTCCTCATAGAGTGAGGCATTCAGCCATAACTACTGTGCTTAATCTTAATGGTGGTAATATTAGAAAAGCTCAGGATTTTTCTCGTCATGCTGACCCGAAAACTTTGATAATTTATGATGATAATTTAAACAAAGCACAGGGCGATATGAGTGATTTATTAGGAGATTTAATTGATGATTGATTAAAGGTTGCTGCTATTATTCATTATTAACCCTAACAACTCGTCAAACAAAGGTTCTCCAAAACTCATAAATCTTACAGATGGTTTACCCTCAAAAACATTCACATCAAATGTTACTTGATAATTACTATTTTGATAATTTAACTGCCACAATTTATCCTCTAAAAATGTAAATTTTACCCCTAATAATTTTAATATTAACGAATCAGTAAATAAATTTTCTATTAGTTCAGCAGATAAATTTGTAGGAATTAACGGCTGCCTAATTTCCGTTAAATCTGCCTCTACATCCATAGCTATCATCTCATCTAAAGCAGGTCTTAATGGAGGAGTATTTAACACATTTTTATCAAAATCAGACATTAATACATTTTCCTCTTCAGGGTCGGCACTCATAACTGCCTGCTCTATAAAAGTAGGAACTTTGGCTAAAATAGGCTGAAGATTGCCTACTATATTTTGAAAAGTATCAATGCGATCGCGCAGTTTTTTATAAACTTTAGCTTCTACTGTTCCATCATAATAAAAGTTATAAATTCTCACAGTGGGATAAACTTGACCTATTCTATCTAATCTACCAATTCTCTGTTCAACTCGCATCGGGTTCCAAGGCATATCATAATTAATAATTACTCCACAAGTTTGTAAGTTTAAACCTTCGGAAGCTGACTCAGTACATAATAAGATTTTTATCTCTCCAGCTCGGAATTTTTGTTTGATTTTCTCTTTAGGAACTAGACACCATTTTTCATCTTGATAAAGTTCACCACCACGTCCAGAATAACAGGAAATTTGACTCCCATATAAATCTTTTAAAGTCCGTCGTAAATAATCCATTGTGTCAGTATATTGGGTAAATACAATTACACTTTCTCTATCTATTAATTCTGTTCTTAAAGTTGTGATGAAGTGAGATAGTTTAGTATCCTCACCAGTATTTTCAAACTGGAGTAATAGACTTTCTAAATATTCAATTTCTTGGGGATCTACAGTTTCAGTTTGACAATAACTTTCTAATCCTGTAATAATAGCATCGTCAGCATCATCTAAGTCTCCCAAGTCATCAGCAGTAATGCTAATACCATCCAAACGACGCTGCAATGACTCCCGAATCGCAAAAAACGAACTGGTGAGACGTTTGCGGTAAAGAGTCATTAGAAAACCTAACGCTTGACGTTTTTCTTTTTGAGCTAATTTATAGAAATGACGTACATAGTCACTAACTGCCACATATAATTGTACTTCCCTGTTGGGTTCTAATACAATAGCTTTATCTTGCACAACTCGTTTGGGAATATCCCTAGTGAGAATACCACGGCGATAATATTGACGTAAGGTGTCGCGGGTGTGACGAAACATCAAGTCTTTGAGGGGAGTATTAATAGTTAAATATTGACGAGAAGTATTCACAAAGGGTTTATCCTGTGCTAGACTTTTATAATTAACTATTTTTTTCCCTTGTTGCCAAATATCTCGGAGGCGGTAAGACATTAAGCGATCGCTTTGATTTAGATAAGATGCAAACTGAGAACAAGGTACTCCTCCTAGTCTAAAATAATCTGTAGTCATTGTCTGCCAAAAATTGAAAGTATGCTCGTCTGGTTTACTTGATAAAGAGGCAAAATAGTTACAAAAATTATCCCCATAACTCCAATGTCCTTTTAATCCTAAAAGTTCTAATAAGTCAAAAACTTCGATAGGGTCTATTTGCATAGGAGTAGCAGATAATAGGATTAAAGATTTAGTTTTTTCTCGTAACTGCTGCATTAATTTCAAGAGAGAGTTAGGAGTTTCTTTCCTATTTTGAGGAGCTTGACGACGAGCGTGATGAGCTTCATCTAAAATAATTAAATCCCATTTTTCTGCTGCTAATATTTCTGTCATTCTCTCAGCACGTCTGACTAAATGGGACGATGCTAATATTAGTTTATGACTGTTCCAAGGGTTAGTTTGATTAATAGTTGAAGTGTTGCCGTAGGGGTCTTTAAATTCTCCTTTGTTGTAACTCCAAAAGTGGAGATTAAATTTTTCTCTGAGTTCCTCTTGCCATTGTGGTTGAACGCTGGCTGGTGCTAATACTAAAACTCGTTGGATGGCTTTGGTGAGGAGTAAATAACGTAAGATTAAACCTGTTTCAATTGTTTTTCCTAATCCAACTTCATCTGCTATGAGAAAATTACAGGGGAATTTTTTAGCAACTTGTTTAAGAATTTTTATTTGATGAGGCCAAGGTTTGATTGTGATGGATTTTAAGCAATAGTCTAGGCAACCAGGATGTTGATGATAATTTATGATAATATTAAAATCTTGACGTTCTTTTTGTTTGTCTGCTTCTGAGATATTTGTGATAGTTTTTTCTACAATATTATCTGTAGAAAATATGTTTTTACTTTCCTGTTTTTTCTCGGAGTTGTTGTCAGAAAAATATGATAGTTTTGATGGTAATGGTCTCGTGTCAAATTCAACTTTTTGATTCCAAGTAGGTTTAGTAGAGGGAGTGTAACGTAACAGTTTGTCCGCAACAGCTTCCGGGATATCAAATACTTTAACATTAGGTGCTAAATTATGCCAAAGTTGCTCAAATCTAAATACTTCCTCTTGTACTCTATCAAAATCTCTTTCTCCTTCCCAAGCACAATAAACATGAAACGATTCCACATTTTGTTCCCATCCTCCTAACGATTCATTATTAGAACCACTAAAGGCTATTTGGTCGCCATTTTTATCGGTAAAAATTCCCACTTTTTCATGGAAAATATGTTGGGGGTCTAATTGGCGATCGCTTGCTTCTGGCAGTCCGTTATCTTTAACGGGAATGGCAATTTTAATATCTAAATAACCTGTATAAATTAACCAACTAAGAATTTCAAAATGTTTTAGTTGGGCAAAATTTTCTGGAGGTTTTAAGTCAGCATCAAGACGAAAAGTTAGAGCTTCTCTCAATTCATAACCTTTTTGAATAGTTTCTAAATCTTGAGGGTTAAATTGACATCCCATAATCAGACGTATTTTACCTTGATTTTGAAGCATTGCTCCTAAACCTCTGGCTACTTTACTGAGAATAGCACTACCAAAAAAACCAGATTTTCTATCATATTGAATGGCACATTCTAAGGCAGGGATATAGAAGTCAGTAATAGGATTATTTTCATTACTGGAGTAGCTAATAGACCAATGATGGGAACGGAGGTTAGGCATTTTTCAGTTATCAGTTATCAGTTATCAGTTATCAGTTATCAGTTATCAGTTATCAGTTATCAGTTATCAGTTATCAGTTATCAGTTATCAGTTATCAGTTATCAGTTATGGGAATTAATTTAATGTCTACATTAGCTTTTATGTCTGCAAATTTACTGATAAAATTTCTATTAGTTTTGAATGTAGAAGTTTTAACTATAAATTGCTATTTAAACATCTCCAAAGTCTAAACTTAACTGCCCTTCAAATAATTCTAATTGTTTCCCTTTGGTACTGACATTATCTTTAATTTCATCCATCATTAAATACAAATTCATCAAAATTTGTTCCTCTTCTATTTTGTCGGGAATTACTTTTAATGCTACTTCAATAGTTTGCATAAACATTTCATTGCTTAATAATCCTGTTTTTTCCATAAACCGACGGACTACTTCTACATTTTCCTCCTCTTGATAAATGGCAATAATAGCATGAATGCCATCTACTAAATATTGACCAGAAAAATCTTCAGGAGTGACAAAAAACGCTCGTTTTTTCAGTCGTTGTTGGGGTGTTAATAATTTGCAAGTGCCACTCGTTGAATCTAGTAATTTGTGAACTTTAACGAGGTCGTTGACGTTGAAACCTCCTATAGCTAGGGCAAGTTGTCTGGCTTCATCAAAGGGGAACTCCCTGGCACTGAAAGCATCCCAAGCTAATAAATACCATTGGGTCAAAATATCAAAACCTGCTGTATCTGTTTGTACAAGTTTCTGGAAGCGGTAGTTAGCGATCGCTTTTCTAGCTTCAGCAAAGGCGACTTCCGGGCGAACTTCTACTCCACTGCTGTCTAATATGGGATAGGAACGACTGAATACGTTTAATGCTGGGCCGAATGCGCTGAGATATAGGTCAATTCCGGTGATGTCATTTTTTTCAAAGTCGGGGGCGCGTTCCTCTACTTGGTTGGCAACTTCCGGTTGCAGGTCATCCCACCATGCTTGAGGGGCGTTGGGGTCGCGTTTGCGACAGACGAGTAAGACGGTGCTGGAAACAGAATTTTTCTTAGCTTGATGGAGGTTTTGGGGGTTTTCGGTACTGACAGCCCAAGATGCGGTGATTTCAAAACCAGCGTCAATAAGAGATTTAGCTAAGACATCCCACGCGCCGGACTCTTTGTGGTTGAATTGTACTGTCATTACCCCGTCGTCGCGCAATACTCGGTAATGTTCGGCAAAGGCGAGTGCCATTTTGGCTTCGTAGTCTTGGTTTGCGAGTTTTTCGGGGGATGTTCCCATGTTGCGGAAGCGGGAGGGGTTGGCAACTGCTTCTCTGTCTTTGTCAGTGAGTTCGGTTAAAAAGAGGTCGGGGAAGATGTCGCCTAAGACTCGGCGTTGCCAGACGTAGAAAAAGTCCGATAGTTCGGCGTATTGGATGGTGGCGTAGTAGGGCAGGTCGGTGATGATAGCATCTACTGAGTTCTTGGGGATGTGGTAGAGGGTGTCTGCTGATGCGGAGTCTATTTGGATGGTTTTTGAGTCGTGTTTTTCAATTCCAGGTAAGCTGACTGAGTGGGGTTTTGTGCCGAATAAATTAGACAGCTTTGTATAATCTTGTGTTACTGCACTACAAGCTAATTCCCATAGTCGAGCAGTCCCACATACCTCCGGATAATTCCACACTAGATTTAGGGAATGTGTAATTGATGCTCTTTGGATTTTATTGACACTAGAATCCCAAATCGAAAGACGAGAATTTAAGTCAGCGCATCTATCTAATACAAAAGCTAAGTAAGTAGCGATCGCCTCTACTTGATCGGGTTCATATTCTGCCTGTAGTTGTAACTTAACATCATTGATAATTTCGACATAAGTGACAAGAGTTAGGAGTTGACGGGGGTTGAAACAGTCTTGATATTTACGCAGTCCATATTCATAGTTTCTTGGAGAATCATGTAAACCTGTGCTTGTGGGTTCATTAGGAATCAAACTAGCGATAGTAAAATCAGTTTCTTTTTGCTTTAATACTTCTTCAGCTTTTGTAAATCCTTGAAAATCAGTTGTTTCTGGTAATCTAAATTGTAAGTTGCTTTTACCTTCTTTATAAGCTACAGCATAAAGTTGATGACCAAAATTATGTACTGATGAATAAGCTTTTATAGATTCATCCTCAATCACACTACCACAATTCAAACATTTACCCACACCTCTACTAATAGTATTGTAATCATTCGGATCGAACTCACCGTCATCAGTCTTAATAGTCGTACCTTTTCCCTTCCTCCCTTTTATCAATTCAAAATTAACCCGCTTCCCTTCAGGATTAGGAATAGGTTTCACCGCATACCAATCACTTGTCACCTTTCTTGCTTGCCCCTTCCCTGCATAGTTGCTCGTTTTACTCAACCACCAATTCGGACTCAAAGGTACAACAGACTGACAACTCGGACAAACCACCGTATGCGCCCACAAATAATTCTGCACTGTTTCCCCTGGCAACGACGGGAAAAACTCAGCTAACCGTTTCTCTGCTTCATCCCCTACCCACTGCACCCACTTATCAATATCCTGCTGTAAGTCAGGTCCGAATTTCAAGGGATATTCCATTGCTGCTTTCATCGTCACCACTGCCACCGGATTCAAATCTGATGCCAAAACATTCAACCCATACCGCGCTGCTTCAAAAGGAATGCTGCCACCACCCCCGAACGCATCTAAGATAGTAGGTGTTCTCGTCCCCCAGGTTTTCTCACAGTAGTCGTGTACTTGCTTAATTCTTGTTTCATCAGGAGGAGTTTTGTAAAGCTTAGTATCATCCTTGTACTGTTCACTTTTTTGAATAGAATTGCTCCGCTTTTTCAACCCTAACAAATACTCAAACTCTTCTACAGAGATATCATCAGGCAATAAAGAAGCTAAAACGGAAGCTCTTGAAAACGATAAAGGTTTACGAGAATACCAGCGATGCAACCCCTTAAAAGGATTACCTCCATGTTCATAATAAACCTGTTGATTTAATAATTTCACAGGCATAATTTTTTCAATAAAAACAGCCGGACGTTGGGAATTGTTCATTTATTTTTTCCTATAAATAATGGATGGATATTAGTTAAAATATGGCCGCGATATATAAGCTCGCACTGGATGAGATTTTAAATATCAATATTATTAAATTTTGGACTTTGGACAAAAAGCAAAATAGTTAGTGTAATAATTACGCTAATCATATCTGGCAATGTTCCTCTGTCTCCAGTGAATTTAATCACTGAAAAATAGAAATAATTGAGAGTGATCGCCGACGGGGATGCCAACTTTTAGTTATTTTCCTATGATTTTCAGGATGATAAATAATTTCAAAAACAAAGATAATTCCAGTATGAATTCGGTCTTTAAATCTTAATTTCAGTAGTTAGTGTAAATATTACGCTAACTTTTTTTGTCCAAAGTCCAATGCCCTAACGTTAACCATTTTTCTGATAACGAGAAGATTGGCATTTGGGACAGTAGATTTTTTCTTGAGTTTGACAACAATTTTATTCTTAAGCATTCTATATTCACCAACGCCAAAATTTGTCCTGTGCCATCATCAAGCATAAATTCATCGCCCGAAATTCCTATGACTTGCCCGGAAATAGTCGCATTGTCACCACGTTGTAATTCTCCTATGGGAGTTTATAGCAAGAGTAGGGGTGACAATGACAATTGAGAAAAAACTTATATAAGCAGCGATCGCTCCTGTTAAACTTTTGGCCACTCTACCAAGTTTAATAAAATTCATGGCAATTAACCTCCTATAACTGTTTCCTAGCTGAATACTTATGAAAATTGTTTTGAAGAAGGAGACAGGAGACAGGAGACAGGAGACAGGAGGAAAATTACATGGGGATAGTCAACGAAGGGCCGCTCCGCGTCTACGCTCCCCCAAGTAATTTTGAACACTGTGTAGACGGTGGGGTATTAAACCCACAAAGAAAATGATAATCTATAATATTAAACTAAGATAATTACTGTAGTCAAGTCATTGCAACTAGAACGGAGTGAAATAAAGGAATATCAAGGGTTTAGGGGATTGCTTCCTCTGGTTGTAATGACTACTTTTCAAGGGAATCCTACATAATAATGTTAAAATAACTTTTTACTCAAAACACTAATGACAACAGCTAAAACAAAACAAATAAATTGGGATGCTTTAGCATCAGACCTAAAAAATATCGAAATTATTACCGAAACAAATCAAGTCATTAAACTCTCCTTAGACTATTATCATTTCAGCCCAATTTTACAATCCCAACTAAAAGATAAAAGAGCTAATTTAATTGTCTGCCCTACCAATGAAGCAGAGGTTTTACAAATAGCTAAAATTTGCGTTAAATATCAAGCACCTTTAACAGTAAGAGGTGCTGGAACTGGTAATTATGGGCAATGTATTCCTTTAGAAGGAGGGGTAGTTCTCGACACTACAAAAATGAATAATATTAATTGGATTAAACCAGGTTTATCTTGCGTCGAACCAGGAGTAAAATTAATAGCATTAGATAAAAAAACCAGAGAAATTGGTTGGGAATTAAGAATGTCTCCTTCAACTTATCGCACTGCTACAATTGGCGGTTTTATCGGTGGTGGTAGTAGTGGAATTGGCTCAATTAATTATGGTGGATTACGTCATCGTGGCAATGTTTCTGCTGTCCGAGTTGTTACTATGGAAGAGGAACCAAGAGTTATAGAATTGCGTGGCGATGAGGTACAAAAAGTTAATCATGCTTATGGAACAAATGGAATTATTACTCAATTAGAAATACCTTTAGCTCCTACTTATCCTTGGGCAGAATTAATAGTAACTTTTGACGACTTTATGACCTGTGCAAAATTCGGTCAAGCATTGGGAGATAGTGATGGAATTGTCAAAAAATTAATTACTGTTTTTGCTTGGCCGATACCTAGTTTTTTTGCTGGGGTAAAAAGTTCAATTCCTGAAGGAAAACATTGTGCTTTTTTGATGGTATCTGAATATAGTTTGGAGTCTTTTCAGGATTTAGTTAAAGAATTTAAGGGTGAAATTTGTTATGAAAAAACTGCTGAAGAGGCAAGTAAGGGTACGCCAATATATGAATTTACTTGGAATCATACGACGTTACACGCTCGGAGTGTAGATACAAATTTGACTTATTTACAAAGTGGTTTTCCTGCTGATAGAAATCTGGCACTTGTAGAAAAAATGTATCGGCATTTTGGTGATGAAGTAATCATGCACTTAGAGTTTATGAAAATGGATGGTAAAACTACACCAGTAGGATTACAAATTGTCCGTTATACTTCAGAAGAACGACTAAATGAAATTATTGAATATCACGAAAAAAATGGGGTAAATATTTTTAATCCTCATACCTACATTTTGGAAGATGGGGGAATGAAAACTACAGACTTTGAGCAGTTAGAATTTAAGAAAAAGGTAGACCCCTACGGATTATTAAATCCTGGAAAAATGAAAGCTTGGTTAGAGAGATAGAAAAAATTATTAGAGTTTTTCTATGGAGGTAAGGAGCAGACTTATTTCCTCTGTTAGAAAAAAGCTCAACTGCTCAAGATGATTTAATGAAGGAAAAAATAACTCGTCATATCAAATCCGGTAGGATCGGGATAAAATTTTTTGAAGGTAGGAGTCAGAAGTAAAGACGATAGCAATCGCTCTTGAATAGACAGTAAAAAATCAAAAAATAAGCGTTGGCGGAGTTTAGCGACAGCTATATCGCTACTGGTTGATAGTGAAGGTGAACAATCCGGGGGAATTATTGATGTTTGGAAGTTTCAAATACAGGATAAAGATAAAGATGTTGCAGTTTGACTCTAGCATCGAAGCGTGGAAAAACGCCAAACCACCTTGCTAAGATTTTGATTCCGCTGTTGATTCCAGGTTTCTAACTCTTGGCGTAACTGCTCAGTAGTAGGAATACGTCTATCTCGCCATGTTTAAAGATTGTAAAACAGGTGGATATAATCTAGAGGGAAGTCTAGGTAATGTACAAGGTTTGACTAATTTAATTTGACTGATCGCTATTGCTGATACTGGTTGATTTTATCAAGGTAAATTTATCAAAAAATCTGGTGTTCAAAATTACATTTGTAGATGAACAGAAGCTCAAAGAAAAGATAGAATACATAGCAATTTTTGGGTGGGTATGTATAGTGACCTGTGGGGGATTGCTGGGGATTATTTAGTTGATATTGTTAACAGATAATTAACCTGAATCCTCAAAAAAAGTCTGATGTTCACAGGGGATTAAAAGCTCTGTCAATGTTAGATAATATTTAACTATTTACACTCAACGTCTTACCTTTCATCTAATTATTAAACAATTTTAAATTGACTTACATAAATGTTCTCGTGTCCCTAGGGACGTTGCACGCAACGTCCCTACTGCTCCCTGCTCCCTACTGTACTTCATAAACCACCGAATACACTGTAACACTCCCTTTTTCATTGTTTCTAGCATACTGGATTAAGACTTGATTCTCATGCCTGTAATGTTTTATATCATGTCCGGTTAAACAGTGATAAATAAATAACTAGGGAGGAGTCAGTCCTCAGGAGTCAGGAGTCAGGAGGAAAGAGGGAAGAAAGAAGAACAACTGGAGTTGAAGGAGAAAGTTTTTTTATAACTAATTATCCGGACATGATATTAGAGATTATTTGACAAAAGAATCTTAAGAAGTTCTATTGTAATTAATTAAATAGATTGAATATGAGATAATTGATTATATTCTTATAGTTATCCTTCCAAGAGCTAGTGGAAAAAGCAATGGATTATCTCGCTTCAGACATATTAATATGATGTGTTTTAACTATCAATACACAGTTGCAAACAAACTACACATTTAGTTTGCTTCTTATTTTTAGTCACTGTAAGAGTGCAAAATTTACTAAATCCTTCTATTTTTCTTATGCGCTTTTAGAAATATATGCAAGTTAAATGTTTAATTACTGATTTAATATTTTGACTGATTTGTTGGTAAATAATATTATAAATTGACGAAAAAAAATCAGTATAAAACGATGCAAAAAGTCAATTAACACTCTGACATACTGAATTATAGTATCTCCAAAGGTACTGTGATTTCCGAGAAAAATTTAGAGAAAACGGTAAACATTTTTTTTCTGCAAACCCGAATTAATCTCAATTAGTTATATAGAATTATCCCTCCGATCAAGCAAAAATTTATTAGGGGATAGTATATTTATTTGTCTAGCATTAATAACTTTAGGGTTAGTATGCTTTCTCGAAAAGCAGAATAAACGGCTGAAAAGTTATTAATTATAGGAGTAATTAGGAGTAATATAATAGTGAAAAATAAAGTATTTCCAGTAAAACAAACAAACAAGAGAAAAAGCAATTATTCTACTTTTAACCAATGGTTCAAATCTCTAAGTCTAAGCATAATTCCTGCTCTTTTAACTGCTTTACCAGTGAATGCAGCAAAGCAGATTTCTCTAGGCCATAAAGATCTAAATATTTTGATTCCTGTATCAGCATTAGAAAATTATGCCAAAACGGGAGAAATTAGCTATGAACTAGCTAGTTATATGCTACTGTTAGAAGCTGAAAAAGAAGATAAATATCGGGATCTATTACAAAACCGCTATAATTTTCCTCCTCAGATAGTCTCTCAATTTATCAATTCCCCTATGGGAGAATTATTCCTGAAAAACTTAGGGAAAGTAATCAAAACTTCATCAAATTCTGAGAATGAGAATTTAACTACTGTTGAAAATGGTGCTGAGGAAATTAGAACTGCTTTATTAAAGGCGGCAAATGATCCTGAAGGCTTAACTATCATAAATTTTATCCGTCATTTTCCCCGCAACACTATGTGGCTGGATACAAAAGAAGTCTTTGCTGTAACTGACAAAATTGCTGCTGTACAAGAAGATACAAAAACTTTTATAGAAACTGTAGCAAATCTGACACAAACAGAAGCTTACAAAGAAGAAAAAGTAGATTTTTCTCGTTTACCAGATATTAGGAAAAAAGGAAAATATAACTTTTCAAAGCAACAAATTATCCTGCAAGATGAGGGACGCGATCGCAATTTTTCAGTACAACTTTATTTACCCAATATCTCTTCAGCAGAAATATCAATTCCTGTAGTTGTAATTTCTCACGGTTTAGGTTCTAATGGAGTTAATTTTGAAAGTTTAGCTAAACATTTAGCTTCTTATGGATTTGCTGTTGCTCTACCCCAACATCCAGGTAGTGATTATGAATATATCCAGAAATTTTTAGCAGGTAAAACTAAGGATATGTTCCATGGCAATGAATTTATTGACCGCCCCTTGGATATTTCTTTCTTATTAAATCAATTAGAGCAGTTAAATCAATATCAATTCCACAATCAATTAAACCTGAAAAAGGTAGGTATATTTGGTCATTCTTTTGGTGCTTATACTGCTTTTGCTTTAGCAGGTGCAGAGATTAACTTTCAGCAACTAAAACAAGACTGTGGCCCACAAATGGAAGTTTTAAATATGTCGCTACTGCTACAGTGTCGTGCTTTGGAATTGAAGCCTCAAAAATATAATTTGAAAGATGATAGAATTGGAGGAATATTTGTACTCGATCCAGTCAATAGTAGTTTATTTGGAAAAGCTGGTTTGAGTCAGATTGAGTTACCTGTGTTGTGGGGAAGCGCAAGTGAAGATAAAATTACTCCTATTGTTTTAGAACAAGCAAACTCTTTTACTTGGTTGACAACTCCTGACAAATATTTGGTCTTAACAGAAGGAGCAGATCATATCAATATTGATTTTGAGGCAATTAGAGAAAATAGTTTCACTACTCTAGCAGAGTTGATTCAACCAGATCCAGATGTAGTCAATGGTTATGCTAATGCTTTTGGTTTAGCATTCTTCCAAACCCATGTTGCCGATCGCCCTGAATATAGTTCATATTTACAAGCATCTTATGCTCAGACCATCGGCGAAAAACCTTTTAATCTGAGTTTTGTGCGGTCTTTGTCAGAAACTCAGTTAAGTAAAACATTGAAACAGGCAAGAAAAAACTAATTGAGATGATCTCCAGTTGGGTATCTAAAGAGTGGTGTGTGAGCTATAGAAAATAATATGAGCAAACCTAAATCATTCCGCACATTATGATTATAATCATACACATTCAGACAGATGATCAGAAAATTTCGCGTTGCATAGTGACGAATGATTTTAGATTTTTGATGAACAGGATTTTGGATTAATCAATTGCTAGAATGATTGATATTAGGTTTTTTTTAGTCAAAGTCTAAACTAATTTTTGGCAATATCATTCCATAATGTGCAACCCCGAAAATTTTGTCCTGCTCTAAATGAATTTGCAATCAGTTTTTTGATTACCTGTTGCCTGAGTAATATCATGTTGTTTAATAGCGCCATAGAACTCTGTTCCGCTTTCCTACAGAATGCTACGCAAACACAATCAAAAACTTTCTTCTCCTCTTGCTTCTTTTTCCCTACTGACTCCTGAGGACTGACTCCTTTCATTGTTAATTTGTAAGTATTCAACCGGACATGATATAAAGTACCATACTACTTATTTTTTCTGAGTTTACCTTTTAACTGATATCTAACTGTGGAATAAACTGCTTTGTAAGAAGCATTAATATTATATTCTTCTTTCAACCATTTTTGAATTTCTCCATAACTCTGAAAACCATTATTGGGGTCGTTAAGTCGTTTTTGCAACCCATCTCGCGCTTCTGGTGGGATTGCTGGTTTGCGACCACCACTTTGTTTTACCTGTAATAACCCCGATAATCCTTCTTTACGATATTGTCTCAACCACCTTTGTACTGTAATCCGATTTACCCCTAAAGTAACTGCCAATTCTTTGACAGTTGTCACTTGACCAATTTTAAATAGATATAGTGCCTGAATCTTCTGAAAGCCACTAGCAGTTTTTTGGCCATTTAGCAATGTTTTGAGTTCTGGGACTGTTTCTGTAATTTCTATTTTACATACCCCGGCCATATTTGTTTCCTCTCAAGTCCATACTACTATTCTCATATAAAAATCTTTTCTATCATATCTGTAGCATGCAAAAAAGTAAATTATTCTGATATTTTTTTTTACGAAGAGCAAAAAATATCAGGTAATACCATTGATCAAAAATAATGCTACAAAAATGAAATTGAAAATTTATATTTCAAAGAACCCAATCCAATTCTTTTTCCTACCTATTTCTATCATTTTTTTCCTTTAGATCTTCTTATCTCTTGATTTTACTATTGCGATAAAATTGGTATAAGATTAAGATATGGTAAATAAAAAAAACTAACGGCTAATACATGATTTGCTAATTGCTTTACTGATGAAATTGAAAGGAGCAACTATGGGTCAAAGAAACCTAGTCAAAGTTATTATAGTTATCCTGGTTTTGGGTTACGGCATTTCAATTTTTTGGCTAAATAATGTACAAAAAAAATCCATAGCTCTAGCTCAAGCAAAGATAGCTAATTTAGGAGATATTAATCAAGATTCTGATGTTAATAAACTTAGAGCTGCTCTAACTCAATTGCCAGAAGCAATAGATATTTTAGAACAAGTTATTCAACTGCCTGGTGTACCCTTACAACCTGTATCTAGAGAAATAACTAAACTAAATTATCAACTCATTGCAGTCAAGCGAAAACTATATTTAGCAGAACACGGATTAATCTATTTAAGGTTAGCAAAACAATCTGCAATGTCAGCAGCTTTATTAGTACAAAATCCTCCTCATCCTGTTGACACTTGGTATCAAGCGCAGCAAAAATGGCAATACGCAATTAATTTATTAGAAAAAATTCCTGAAGAAAGTTTTTCATATCCAGAAGCTAGAAAAAAACTCAAGCTTTATCGAGAAAATTATCAAGTAATAACTAAAAGATTTAATTTTGCCAAACAGGCAATTAATCTGAATAATCAGGCTAAACAAAAGATGGAAGCAGGAAATTATCAAGGTGCTATTCAGGATTTAAATAAAGCTATAAGTCTCAATCCTGGTCAAAGTGAAGCTTACTTAAGTAGAGGAGTTGCTTATTCTCAACTGGGAAGAAAAATAGCAGCGATCGCTAACTTTAATAAGGCAATAGAAATTAATCCTGAAAATGCTAAAGCTTATTATTATCGAGGGGATGAATATCTACAAATAGGAGAGCAGAAAAAGGCTCTTCAAGATTTAAATAAATCTATCAAGATTGATGCTAATAATCCTAAGTCATACTTTAATAGAGGCATAGTTTACTACTTAATTGGAAATCAAAGTGAGGCGATGGAAAATTTTCAGCAGGCGGCTTTTTTCTTTGGATTGGATGGCGATTCTGATAATCAAAAAATTGCAGTAGATATGTTAGATAAATTTCAACAAAATTAGATTTAACGGCAAGAGTCAGGAGGACTGAGTCAGTTAGGAGAGTGAGGGAGAAGTAAACATAATAATAATTAGAATTAGGGTTTGCTTATGGAAGTCTTTTGGTAAGGGTAGGAGTCAACCCACCCCTCGCCCCTCCCCCTCCCAGGAGTGGAAGTCAGGAAGACCGAGTCAGGAGGAATGGGAGTTATAGAGGATGTAGTCGGAAAAATAGTCTGTTAATTTTTCTGTCCTAGTGAGCCTTTTCTGCTAATTTTTTGAACCTTTTTGACCTCACTTCTGGCACTTTTTCCAGCCCTAAAAATACTAAAAGCATTGACATATAAAGACAAGTGCCTTTTTGGGGTCGAAAAAAGCGCCTGGTTTTCAGTCTAAAACGCTCATGCATGGAGCGTATTTTAGGCTCATAGTTGGGCAGAAAAATCCCAAATTGACAATTATTACTCCTACCTCCTCGCTCATTCCCATTTATCCTGTCTCCTGTCTCCTTTCTTCCCCTCTTGGGAGGGATTAGGGGTGGGTTGTCTCCTACCCTACTCAAAGACTTTTTCAGCAAACCCTACTTAATAATTGAAGTGCTACCTAAGTTAAACATTAATGCATGGTAATTGGTACTATAGCAGTCTAAGGAAAGGTTAGAACAGATCAAAAGCTTCAAACTCAGACAAAGTCATATTTTTCCTTCGGCATTGCTGAACTAAGAGATGAATCTTTGCAGAAAAGGTAAATCTCATCTTTATACTTTCTCTTTCTCTAAAACTATAATTCCAATGTGCAAATATACAACGCCCCCACACTAATTTATCCCACAAATATGCAATGCCATATTTTTCCTTCTTCCTTCTTCTTGTAATATCATGTCCGCTTAATTAACAATCAGAAACTTTCTTCTTCCATCTTTTTTCTTTCTTCCCTCCTGAGGACTGAGGACTGAGGACTGACTCTTCCGTCGTTATTTATTCAGTATTCAACCGGACATGATATAAGTCATAGCAAATACTCCCAAGCTTCATTAAGAATCTGACTTAGCAGTTGTCTTTGGGCCATGTTTAATAAATGATCGTCCGCAAGAATCTCTGCCTTAAGTTCTTCTATGGACTTTCCTTGAGAACGAGCAACATTAACTATACCAACCATAGCTACAGCGACAAGTTCATCGTTAACTGGCTGTTGTCGCAAAGCAATTACTTCTTGATCGCTTGTAGGTACAGGATAATTCATATCTACTCCCTTACTGTCTTTGAGATTTTGTTACTACTCTACTGATTGAGGCTAAACTATTTTGTAGGCTTGAGCTAAGTTTACCAATTTTAAGATAGTCATCTAGAGACAGATTTATCTTTACCTATCAAGAGAGACTAGAAACTTAAAAATATACTACCCAAAGGAAAATTTTTCTTGGGTATACTTCATGGTAGAAAATATTGTAAACTTTTATATCTGATTAAAGTTTTATCTAACAACTATAGCATAAATTAAAATATTGTCAATTTTAAGATTAAAAATTAATTCCCAAAAAAACAGATGAAAGAAATTCTCTACCTAGAGGTACCAACGTCAGATACAAAAACTGTTTGTCAATGGTTACAGCATAAATTTAAACCAGGGTTCGGTGATAAAATTCTTACTTCAGATGGTTTTGTTATGAAATTTTCTGAAGATCCTACTCAGGAATTTTCTGTATTTACCTGGTCATTACAACGAACTACTTATCTCAAAGTTTTTGCTCAAGGAAATGTATCTTCGATAGAAAAACAATTCACTGCATCTTTGACTACCAACTTGAGAAAAGAATTTCCTTTCAATTATCCAGAACCTCCGATAATTGACCTATCAAATCAGTCAATTTTTACTGCTTTAGCATCTGATTATCCTCTGACTGCAAAATACTTTCAAAAAATGCCTCAAGGGGAATACGATCTTAAACGTTTATACTGGTGGGAAAAACGTTGGCGAGAATCAGTTAAAAATCCTCAAACACCAAAACAAGTAGTGTGGAAAAAGGAGTTAGGAACAAATAATAATTCTGTTGAATATGACCTCATTTATGTTGGTGGTGCTCTGGGAGTTATTCATGCAGCTGTGATGGCAAAATTGGGGTACAAAGTTTTATTATTGGAACGTTTGACTTTTGGTAAAATGAATCGAGAGTGGAATATTTCTCGCTCCG
The DNA here is from genome assembly GCF_010692625.1 of Okeania sp. SIO2C2. Lineage (NCBI taxonomy): Bacteria > Bacillati > Cyanobacteriota > Cyanophyceae > Oscillatoriales > Microcoleaceae > Okeania > Okeania sp. SIO2C2. Next base: position 146,074 of record NZ_JAAHGM010000002.1, on the reverse strand, counting down.
AACTACAAAGTTTAATTGACTTGGGTTTATTTACTGCTGCAGAAATAGAAGGTTTAATTGCCAGAGAATATAAAGACGGATTTAACAAATTTTTTGATAGTAATAACCCTGATTTTGCTAAGGCTGCAATTCTTCATACTCCTACAGTTTTAAATGTGGCATTAGACTCAGAAAAAGCACTCACTTTATGTGGGATAAAACTACAAGAATCAGGAGGAAAAATTGTAGATGAAACAGAATTTATTAAAGCTGAAATTGAACCAGAAAAAGTTGTAGTTTATACTCAAAACCTATCTAACAAAACTGAACAAATTTTCTGTGGGCGTTTGTTAGTAGATGCTATGGGTACTGCTTCTCCCATCGCTTGGCAGTTAAATGGTAAACGTGCTTTTGATAGTATTTGTCCAACAGTTGGAGCAGTAATTAATGGTGGAATTGAACCGGAAGTTTGGGATTCAAATTATGGAGATGTTCTTAATAGTCATGGCGATATTTCTCGTGGCAGACAATTAATTTGGGAGTTGTTCCCTTGCGCTGGTAATGAGTTAGCAATTTATTTATTTCATTACCATCAAGTTCATCCTGAAAATCCTGGTTCTTTGTTAGAAATGTATGAGGATTTTTTCACAATTTTGCCAGAATATCGACGGTGTGACATGGATAAATTAGTCTGGAAAAAGCCAACCTTTGGTTATATTCCTGGGCATTTTAGTATCAAAGGTAGCGATCGCCAGGTAGCTTTTGACCGTTTAATTTGTATTGGCGATGCTGCTTCTCTCCAATCTCCTTTAGTATTTACTGGTTTTGGTTCTTTAGTCAGAAATTTACCTCGTTTAACCGATCTTCTAAATACTGCTTTAAAATATGATTTACTCAGTGCGAATCACTTAAATCAAATTCGTGCTTATCAAAGTAATATTGCCGTTACTTGGTTATTTTCTAAAGGAATGATGGTACCAACTGGAAAGTTTTTACCTCCCCAAAGAATTAATTCTATATTGAATACATTTTTTGGGTTATTAGCAGAAGAACCTCCAGAAGTAGCAGATACTTTTATTAAGGATAGAGCTAATTGGTTTACTTTTACCAGATTAGCTCTAAAAGCAGCTAGAAAAAATCCTTATCTTTTATTCTGGATTCTAGATTTTATCAACTTTCAGGAAGTATTACTCTGGACAATAAGTTATATCAATTTCACCTTGTTTAGTTTAATGAATTTCCTATTAGGATGGTTGCCTAGTTTTGCCCGCTGGATTCAACCTTGGTTAGAACCTCGTTATCCTAGTTTATGGTTTTGGATATTAGCTAATAGTTATGCCTTAACTTATAATGTTGGTCAACCAAAAGTGAAATTTACACTACAAAAATCGGCGTTGGTGAATTAGTGTATGATATTAATCTCAAAAGTGAAATTTAAACTACAAAAATCGGCGTTGGTGAATTAGTGTATGATATTAATCGCGCATTACTTAGGAGTCAACCCACTCCTAACCCCTCCCAGGAGGGGAGGGGAAGTCAGTCGAAGATCCTCAGGAGGGAAGAAAGAATCAGAAACCCCGAGTAGAAGGAGAAAGTTTTTTGGTCGCGTAAAGGTCACGGAGTTCTATCGCGCTCTTATCCGTTAGCGTAGCTCCCCCGGAGGGGGAACATGATATCATACCTTCTTTTCACCAACGCCCAAAAATCTAAACTTAGTATGCAAAATTAGATAAATTTAACGTAAGCATTTCCTGCAGAATGCGCTCGCATTCAGCTATTAGCAGTCAGCGCTTTCTTCGGAATGCGCTTGCATTCAGCAATTATTAATAACTAATTATTTCTAAGATTTAGTCCGGAGACTTTGGTAGTAACTTTTATTCAAACTCAATTTCAAAGGTTGCTTTTACCTTCCCCAAAATTAATAGCTGACTGCTGAATATTTACGCAAATATAGCAATTCCCAAAAAGAGTGAGGTACAAAATTTGTGACGTTGCACAGCGACGAATGATTTGAGATTTTTGATTGAATTGGATTGTGGATTAATCAATTGCTAGAATGATTAATTAATGGTTATTTTTAGTCAAAGTCTAAACTAATTTTTGGCAATATCATTCCATAATGTGCAACCCCAAATTTGTTTGTTGCGTGGGAGTAGGTAGGGACATTGCCTGCAACGTCCGTAGTCCCGAGGAAATAGAAAAGAAGAAAAACAACTTTACCTCAGTAACTTGATAAACACTATATTATACCAATTCCCAAAAATAATGCTATACTTCATGAGAACTTCAGTTATTAGGTAATTAACTTATGTCGAATAACCTTTTTACTACTTTGAGGTAAGTTAATGTTAATTATTCTTATGTTTAATTCTCCCTGTAGGGAAGTTGCATGCAACTTCCCTACCCACTCACCTACTCCCCTACTATGTGAAAATATAGAAAAGTTTTTGAGAAATGGTATTATTTGATTGCTAATTAACAACACAATCGTCTCAAAATCAAATTTATGGATATGGTAAAGGGTTGAAAATAATTGGAAAATACATCTATTTGGGTGCATCTCACATTTGCAAAAATACTTTTTTCCTATATATTCCCTATTCCCTGTTGCCTGTTGCCTAAAAGCGATAAATTTTTGGCTTTATTCTTGCATTGAGATGCACCCATCTATTTTTACCCAACTTCACTCCATAGATTAGAACTAAAAATCTCAAACAATTATGCGGTTAGATTTAGAAGGATTAGAAATTACAAAGGGTGAACTTAAACATCTAAGTGGAGTAAGTTTAGGTAAAATATTGCTACCGCCCACCAAAACTAAATATTTAATAGAAGGTTTGAAAAGTTTACTAATAGCTTTGCTTTTATTAGTTAGTTACTGGATGGTAGTAAAAATCTTAAATCAACACCATTTATTATTAATAGTTATTTATGTAAGTATGGCAATAGGATTATTTTTAGAAGATATCTATAAAATATTTATGACTCGTAAAAATCAACGTCTGATTAAATTATTTGAGGATGTAGATAAATATAATTCGATTATTCAAGCGATCGCTATTAATGACAGAATTGAAGCTGCTGGGAACCCCCAAGTTAAATTAAGTAATCGCACTAAAATTATAGAAGCTCTACAACTAATTAGAGAAGATTTAATTAGAGCTTTGAAAACCGAGCGAATTATCCGGGAAAATCAGAAATTTGTTAATAAAAATACAGACTTATTTACCTTTAATTTTAATACTTTGACAGCTTTGCAAATTAATGACAAAGCTAGCGAACATGGAAAATTACTTAACGAAGCTCTAGAAATAGCAATTGAAGTTAGGGAAGAGATGAAAAAATTACAAAACGAACATTTGCTCAACTAAGGGACTTACAAGTAAAAAGCTGTTTTTTCCCCATCACTCTAATTATTTTGCCTTTCTCTATAGCAATCCTATTTTATTCCTGTCAAAAATCTTACTGCTTTTTAGGGAACACTTAACTGGGAACACTTAACTGGTAAGAGTTTCAGTTTTTTTATTTACTTTTTGATTTGTCACGACCTATTTAGGATTGCTATAGTAATTTTAAAGATACTAACTGATAGCTTTAGGCTTAAGCAAACAATTAATTATTTGTCAACGATCTGGCACATACTTTCTTGATTTTTGTTGCATAATCGTTCTGCTCTAACTAAGAATTCTTATAGAACCCATTTGGTATCTTTGTCCGCAATTAAGTTTTTTTTACCAGGATTCAGGAATCATGATATGTAGAAAAGGAATAGGGGAAAAAGGTAAAAAAATACTCCCTACCTCCCTATATTCTCACCTCCTCATAGCTTCAATGATCGATTACTAATCTATACCAAAAAGGCAGTAAATTTGTCAGAAGTAGTAGCCCCAAAATTAGTCATAACCTACTAATTTGTAAATGCTGATCGAAGTCGTCTACTAACTGAGATATAACCCCTAGCTACAGTCTTAATATATTTAGACCTGATTTTTTGGAGTTGCAAATTATGGAATGATATTACCAAAAATTAGTTTATACTTTAACTAAAAAAACCTAATATTAATCGTTCTAGCAATTGACTAATCCAAAATCAAATTCAATCAAAAATCTAAAATAATTTGTCACTGTACAACGCTGATTTTTTATAGTTTTGTCAACAGACAAGAAATTAATCAAAAAAATTCAACAACATCCCTATGGGATTATATTTCAAAGTATAGAGTACTCAGGGACATTATATCTTCAAGAGAAGCTTAAAAATACTTAAAAATATGCATAGGAGTGTTGAGACATTTGAGTTAGGTGAGTCATGCAAGTACCCATCAGAAAATAAACTACCATCATTGCAGCAGCAGATGTAGCAACTAAAATACCAGCTAGCATTAGGGAAAATTCTCGATGATTGAATGATTCCTGCATGAGATGCAGAGACCAAGCCACTAAGGCCACATCAAGTATTAGAATAGTGAATAACATAAGTTACATTTTGTAACAGTCCCTCTATTTTAACAACATTTCTTAAAAAAACACCCTAATTTTTTTACTAAAAAAATATAAAAGTAACCTTAACCATGTCTCACAGGAACTTGATGATTAGCCAAATAATCCTTAATTTCCGACACACTTAGTTGACCATAATGAAGTAACGAAGCAAGTAAAGCAGCTTCTGCCCTACCCTCAGTTAAAGCCTCAAAAATGTGCTGACAGTTACCCGCACCACCAGAAGCAACCACTGGAATTTGAACATTCTCTGCTATAGCTCTAGTGAGCGCTAAATCATAACCAGCTTGGGTTCCATCAGCATCCATACTTGTAACAAGAAGCTCTCCTGCACCTCTTTTCTCCACTTCCAACGCCCAAGATATTGCATCTTTGCCAGTATTTTCTCGTCCACCCCGAACATAAACGTCCCATCCTAATTTATCTGGGTCTTGACGACGACGAGCATCAATAGCTACTACAATACACTGATTCCCAAAGCGGTCACTTGCCCGATCAATCAAGTCAGGATTACGCACCGCTGCTGAATTTATACTGACTTTATCTGCACCTGCTCTTAATAAATCTTTAATATTTTCTAAGGATTGGATACCACCACCAACTGTCAGAGGAATAAAAACCTGCTCTGCAGTCCTATAGACAACATCTATTATGGTACCTCGGTCTTCGTGAGTAGCAGTAATATCAAGAAATACCAATTCATCAGCACCAGCATCATTATATACTTGGGCCAGCTCTACAGGGTCTCCAGCATCTTGAAGATCAACAAAGTTGACACCTTTAACTACTCGACCTGCATTAACATCAAGACAAGGTAAAATTCTTTTGGCCAGCATAGAAATAAGTTAGTTATAAACGACGGAGTTAGAAGTCAAAAGTCAAAAGTCAAAAGTTAAAAGTTAGAAGGGAAGAAATCATAAGTTAAAAGTTAAAAGTTAAAAGTTAAAAGTTAAAAGTTAAAAGGGAAGAAATCAGAAGTTAAAAGTTAAAAGTTAGAAGGGAAGAAAAAGGTGTAGACAAAATGCCCCCTATACCTCACTGATATGAAAAATACTGATGACTAATAGCTGAGTGCTGATACCATTTCTCCATGAAGTTGTGCTTAATAAAAGATAACAGCTATTAGTAAAATTCAGGTTTTGGTAAGAATTATTAAGGGCATTGTTACAGAGAAATGGTATGAGTGTTACCGAAAAATTCATGCATAAAGCCTCTCCATGAATGGAGAAAAAAAGCGGCCGTTAGCGCAGCTTTCCCGTAGGGTGGGATGGCGAGGAAACCTGCGCCATATCAAATCGACTAAGAGAAGAAAAAAAAGTCCCTCGATCCAATCCTCTTAATTTATAAGAAGAGGTAATTCTAAATTCGCGCATTCTAAATTCTAAATTCTTGAACTCAAGTTAATCCTTCAATCACAGGATGATAATAGAAAGCTAATCCCAAAACGGCATAAGCTGCTAATAATAAAGCTCCTTCTAACCAATCAGAACGACCATCAGAACTTACAGAATTAGCAATTAATACTGCTACTACTACTGCTACTAATTCAAAAGGATTAAAATTCAAATCCATTGGTTGACCAAGTAATAAACCTGCCAAAATTAACACTGGTGCTACGAATAAAGCAATCTGTAAACTAGAACCTACTGCCACTGAAACAGACAAATCCATTTTATTTTTCATCGCAACAGTAACTGCCGTAGCGTGTTCGGCAGCATTACCAATAATTGGAACTACAATTACACCAGTAAATAAAGTAGTTAATCCCAAAGTTTCTGTAGCTTCTTCGAGAGAATCAACCAATAATTCTGATTCAAATGCTACGGCTAAAGTTGCTACTAATAGTACAGAAATCCACAGTAATAAATTAGGTTTATGCTCAGAATGTTCTTCTGATTCACTATTAGAATCTGATGATTCATTACCTGCCACACCAACTTCATATAAATAAGAGTGAGTCTTCATGGAAAATAATAAGGTGAGTATATAAACAGCAATTAAAACTATTGCTACTGCACCCGACAGATTTTGCATCGTATTTTCACTAATACCATCAGAAGTAGCATTTACCGCTGTTGGAACTAAAATTGCAATTACAGCTAAGTTCATTGCTGAAGCATTTAAACGAGCTACCACAGACTGAAATTTTTGTTCTTTGAAACGTAGCCCACCTAAAAACATTGATAAACCCATTACTAACAATAAGTTACCAATTATAGAGCCAGTAATACTCGCTTTTACTACACTTACTAACCCAGCATTTAGAGCAATAATACCAATAATTAATTCTGTAGCATTTCCGAATGTAGCATTCAATAATCCACCTAAGTTAGGACCAAGAACAACAGCAATTTCTTCTGTCGCTGTACCCATCCAACCTGCTAAAGGAATAATTGCTATAGCAGATGTAATAAAGATAGCTGATGAACCCCATTCTAGGAAATTACCTGCAATTGAAATTGGAATAAATACTAATAAAATTGAAAGGATTGTTTTTGTATTTAGCATAAGTGTAAAATTCCAGTTTAGTGAATCATAAATTAGGTAAAAATCAATAGAATTTGCTGAAAAAGTATTTGACAGATGGGTATAATTCAAGAGTTATAAATCAGGAATTATAAATCAGGATAAATATGAAAAACCCAAGCAAGAAGTAGAAAAAATAGGTAAGCATTCTGCGGTCAGCTATCAGCTATCAGCTTTATAGAATTAAAAGTATAAGTAATAGAATTGCCTATTACTTAACCTTAGCAATAAGTGCGAGCCACATCTACATTTCTCTCCATAGAGTTGAAAATGTAGTAGAAGTTAAACGAGTATTTGCTTCATTCATTTTTATTGCTGAGAGCTGACTGCTAATAGCTGAATGCTTACATCGGGTATTTTTTTGGATATCCTAAACTGATTATAGCAAATTAGTAGTTGAAATGAGTTTAAACTTTTAAATAGCATAGGATTCAACCAAATAAAAATCCATTTTTCTAAGAATTGCTTTTTTGTATTCCCATAATCCTTGCGTAAAATTCTACCTCAATAACCCATTAATTAAAACCTGACATAGTACTATAATCTCGATCTTTTTCCAGTTTAGTTTATAGTTTTTGACGGACTTGAACATACATTTGTTGCCATACACCAGGAGTTGCTATTTCTGAAAAGAACTATAGAGTATATTTAGTATCTTTTTCAAGCTAAATACCCTTGCTGAAGTAGCTAGTATATCGAGCAATTTCAGGGGAAGTAATGGCCTGGTAATTTCAGTTATCAGTTATCAGTTATCAGTTATCAGTTATCAGTTATCAGTTATCAGTTATCAGTTATCAGTTATCAGTACCTCTAGCTGTTTGCGCAGCATGACCTAGGAAAGCAAAGTGAATTGAAATACAGAATCTTCTTTTCAAGGAGAGGTAATTATTAATTATTAATTATTAATTTTTGAACTATGTACATTGGTGAATGAAAACTGATTTATTTCACTAAAAATTAAGCTTTTCCAACACATTTTACTTAAACAAATAAGCCTGTTAAAAATAGTGGGATAGGTTCACTCTGTAATTACTTCAATATTCAATTTCCCCTACTGCTCTACTCCCCACAACTTTATAATAAGTATTCAACCGAATCTGATATTACTGTAGAAATCAACAGAAAATAATATTACTATTAGACATCTGGCGATCATCAAAAATCAAATCAATTATCCTGCATAAATCATCAATTATTTCCCCCTACTCTGTACGGACGTTGCATGCAACGTCCCTACGACCTACTGCCTCTTTTCCGGCTATGCTTTATAAACATCTTTCTTAACATAAAACTTGACAAAATAGACAAGTTATGTGTAAGTATTTAAAAGTTTTTGTCAGAGAAAAAGTGTATTCAAAAGTACATTTTTTTTGATGACTTAAGTAGTTTTTCCTATCTACTATGATTATTTCTCCTTTCTCCCCTGCTCCCTGCTCCCCTACTCCACCGCTGACCACAAGGTTTTCAGGAGTTCTCGATCAGGGATAGCTTTTCAGGAGAGGTCTACTAATAAACAAACATTAACCAAGGTCCACACCTAAAAATTTGTCTAGAAGTTTGGCTCGCCAGACATAACGTAATAATAAACACCACACTATAGCCACCCAACTAATCACAACATAATCATGGGCACTTAGTAAAGATAATTCAAAAAATTGACGTAGAGGCGGAACGGCTAAAATTACAACATAGATTCCTAGCAAGGCCAAGGCAACTAGGGAATAACGCCAGTCTCTACTCAAAGGTTCTCCACCAACCCAAACCCTACTTGGGGGCTTCAGAAAAGGCACTAAGAGTAGACCACACAAAATCATAATAGTTACTAAAGCACTGCGAGGAACAGAAAGAAGCTGATTAGTAATAACCACACTATTATCCATCAGACTATTTTCCTCAAGAGAACCCAACACTGTCACAACCAAATAACCCAAATAAACACCCAAAGCAACAAGAGTAAGACTCAAAGTAGCAGGTAAAGTAAAGTGGAGTAGCGATCGCACCAAACTACGACGAGGCAACATTCCCGACTTTGCCCACAGAGGAATACAAAAACTAGGAAAACCCACTGATATGAGAGTAACAACCGCACTATGCTTATTTAATAATGGGAAAGTCCCACCAACAAATCCTGTAGCAAAAATCAATAAGGTGACACAAAACACCCTAATCATAAACAATTTCAGTACATCCTGTATACCATTGCGAATCCGTTGTCCTTCCAGAAAAGTATGGGGCAAAGACCCAAAAGAATTTTTCAGCAAAACAATATCCGCCACACTACGAGTGGCCTTACTACCACCCTCCATAGCGATCGCCAAATTTGCCTCTTTCAATGACAGAACATCATTAACCCCATCTCCAATCATCGCTACATAATGACCTTGCTCCTTAAAGCTGCGAATTAGTTGAGCTTTCTGCTCTGGAGTAACACGGCCAAAAATTGTATTAGCTTCTGCAGCTTGAATAAACTGAGCTTCATCTAGTTCTGCCAACTCTGCCCCAGAAATAACTTGAATATCCGAGCCAAGTCCAGCTTGTAAGGCCAAAGTAGCCACAGTCTGAGGATTATCTCCTGAAATTACTTTTACCTCTATTCCAGCTTCAGAAAAACCATGTATCGTTTCACGAGCTTCTGGCCTTAGTTCATCTTTAAAGCTAATAATTCCCAGAGGAGTTAATTCAGTAGGTAGTTGTGGCTGTTCCAAATCATTATTCAAGCTATTAATATTTGGGCTATGAGTAAATAAAAGTACTCGAAGACCCTGTTGAGCTAATTCTTGAATTTGCTGAGTAACTTCTGTACTTAGAGGTGTAACTGTCGCTAATACTTCTGGAGCGCCAAGAATGTATGTTCCAGAATCTGAACTTTCCTGTTGACCTGCAAAACTCATACCGCTCCATTTACGAGCTGAAGTAAAAGGAATTTCTGCAATTAGCTCCAGTCGATGTCCAGAGCAAACATATTCTACTGCTTCTATTGTCTGGTTTTTAGCAGTGGTACTAGCCGCATAATCACCCAACAAATTTCGTAACTTAACTTCATTAATTCCTATAGGATAAACAGTCTGTAAACGAATTCGGTTAGCTGTTAACGTGCCAGTTTTGTCCAAGCATAAAACATCTACATTACTCAATGATTCCACAGCATTAGCTTGCTGAATCAGAACTTCCTGTCCCACCATTTTGACTGCCCCCAGGGCATAAGCAAGAGTAATAGCCAAATAAAGCCCACTTGGTACAAGGCCAGCAATTACTGCAGCATATTGTACGCTGTCAGCAAATGTATAAATCCTGATAAACCAGTTAATGGCAACAAGTATCCACAGGAAGCATGACAAGAGTAGAAATACTCTAATTACCAAGTTAATTTCTTGTTGGAGAGGAGTGTAAATTTGGCGGAATGCTCTGGCACTAACTGTTAATTGATAGGCCAAACTTTCGGTTCCTACTTTTTGAGCTTCATAACAAGCAGTACCACTAACACAAAAACTACCAGAATAAACTGGTTGTCCTACTTGTTTCGGAATTAGGTCCGATTCTCCAGTTAGTAGTGATTCGTCCACTTCAATTCGGCCTTCTCCTACTACTTGGCCATCGACCACTATTTGATCTCCAGCCTGGGCAACTAATATATCCCCGACTACGATTTCACTGGGATCAATGTTTTGTTGTTTACTCTCTCGAATAACGGTAGCTAATGGTCTTGTTAATAGAGCAATTTGATCTAATTTTTGTTTAGCCCATATTTCTTGGCAAACACTAACTACAACGCCACCTAAAATAACCACGATCACAAGGAAAGCATCCCCATAACGAGAAAGAAAGATTAAAACGACACTAATAGTTAAGAAAACAGCATTGATAAAAGTAAATAAGTTTTCCTTTAATATCTGGCTATAGGAACGACTTGTATGTAATTTGACCTGATTCCCTAGACCAGCAGTACGACGAGCAATAACTTCATTTTCTGTAAGTCCCTGAGTAATTGAGGTCTGGTTGATATCTTGGCGATCAATCATGGCATTTGTGCTAAATATATATCTCAAAAAAAATTACGTGTTGACAGTTTCAGCAAAAGTTTTCGATATTAGACATCTCTGAAAAAGATATAGATTTTTTGTAGGAGTAGGCAACAGGCAACAGGCAACAGGTAATACCAAATTGATAAATGTTTGCTACAAATACTTAGGGTATTTATTTGAATTTATAATTTATAATTTAGAATGCATAATGGATAAATTTAATACCATTTTTGATGTTGAAAATTACATTTTTCGTGAAACAGACTTTATATTAAAGTCTTTTTATGGTGCTTATTATTCGTAACATTCTTTTTTCAAAATGGTATAATATATTTTTACGAAAAAAGCACGAAAAATTATTTTTTAGGGTGAATCTTTCGTATCCTTAGCCTCCTCTAATTAAAAGATTTATTTTCTGGAGATGTCTACTCAGTTAATAGCCTTTTGGAGGCAATAAATTAACTGAACAGGACTTACCGAATAATTAATAATTAATAATTAATAATTAATAATTAGGGCTTGCTGATTAATTATCAAAGTATTTACTGCTAATCGTTTGAGCGTTTTTTTGTTGAAAAAAGTACCACCTTTTCGGTGGAAAAAGCTCAAAAAGTGAGTATTTTAGGATGATTATGGCAGAAAAATTCAAGGACAATTTTTCCGACTACCTCTTCTAAATTTCCATTTCTCCTGTCTCCTGTCTCCTGTCTCCTACCTCTACTAAAAGACTAGTGAAGTGCAAACCCTAATTAAATAATTCACGCCTTGAAGTCTCCCCTTTTAAGACGGTTTTAACCAGAGGTAATTATCAATGAATGAAGCATAATCACCATATACAGTAGGGGTTAACGGCCGTCAACCCCTAGAATTGGTGTATAATTTCGTCTTTTGCGTAAGTCCTGCTGAAGTTGGTATAGCAGTGAACAGCAGTGCGACCCCACATCAGCGACAGACGCACCTGGTAGCCCACCAAGAGAGAGAACAGTGGCAAAAGCTTTTTTCTGTCTCAGGTTCATCATTAACATAAGTCAAACACCAACTCGTTTCTTTCAAATTATCGCTTTTACCATTTTCTCATGGTTTGACATCAACTTGTATAGTAAGAAACAGACAATAAGCAAAAGTTGTGAAGTTCCTAAAGGGTTAGCATTTTTGCTTCATCTTGGGAGACTACAAAATCGTAGCCGATCGCCGATACGGCGACAGAAGTCTTAACACAGCGCCATCAGATCGCATCTGAGTAGTAAACCTAGCACCCCTTGGTATAGTAGGAAACAGACAATAAGCAAAAGTTGTGAAGTTCCTAAAAGGTTAGGATTTTTACTTCATCTTGGGAGACTACAAAATCGCAGCCGATCGCCGATACGGCGACAGAAGTCTTAACACAGCGCCATCAGATCGCATCTGAGTAGCAAACCTAGCACCCCTTGGTATAGTAGGAAACAGACAATAAGCAAAAGTTGTGAAGTTCCTAAAAGGTTAGGATTTTTACTTCATCTTGGGAGACTACAAAATCGCAGCCGATCGCCGATACGGCGACAGAAGTCGTAACAAAGCGCCATCAGATCGCATCTGAGCAGCAAACCTAGCACCCTTTGGTATAGTAAGAAACAGACAATAAGCAAAAGTTGTGAAATTCCTAAAAGGTTAGGATTTTTGCTTCATCTTGGAAAACTTCAAAACCGCACCCCTTAATGAAGTCAGAACTCAGAAGTTAACCCACCCCTAACCCCTCCGGTGCAGGAGAAGTAGGGGATTTGAGCTTCGCTCCAAAAATATTTCGCCATTTCCCGGGGGGAAAGAATTAGCCCTACATTTCAAAGGGATGACAAAAAATAAAGTTCAATATTTCAAAATTTCAAGCCTCTGACTTCAGGTACTGATAACTGATAACTGATAACTGAAATGACCAGAACAACATTGATGAAATGAAAAGTAATATTACTAATGTACAGAAAATTATAAGTAAAATTAAGTTTTATAACTACAGCCTTGCTTTTTAACTAAGTTAGACTTTATAATACAAATTACAGACATAACTATTAAATCTTTTTGAACTCTGCAAGCAAGCTCTCAACATTATATTAAACTTACGAAATTCTAACCTACCAAAATTAAGGCAAAGAAAGGGATAATTTTGTAGCTTTCTATATGAAAGAGCTTGGACAACTAATCAAGAGCATCTAACCACATGATCTGCCTTTCATAAACTCTGCAATAATGGCTAAAAGTAGAAAATGTAATTGATCTTAAAGTAAATCAACTTAGATTTGGAATTAAACAACTATATTCAATGTTGGAAAATAATTCTAAATCTATAGCAAGGAACGAGTTAGTTAGGAAATAGATTGATGATGAAGCTGAGACAGAGAAAAGCTTTTGCCACTGTTCCCCGTTTCCTGCTATAGCAGTTTCGTCAGACTAAGACGAAGCCAATAACTTATTATTTAAAAAGGAGAATGCGATCGCATGGTTTCCTCATTTGAAAAGAAATTGAATCAACTTAACGACTCTGTTGTAGAAGTATCATTGTCTGAAACAACTAACGCTCAGACAACTTCTGTAGCACCTTCTAACACCGCTACAGGAATTTATGTAACTATCCACGGTCACTTCTATCAACCACCAAGAGAAAATCCTTACCTAGACGCTATCGAACGTCAACCTAGTGCAGCTCCAAACCATGACTGGAATGAGCGAATTTTACACGAATGCTATCGCCCCAATGCTTTTGCCAGAATCTTAAGCGAACAAGGAGAATTGGTGGGGATCGCCAATAACTTTGAATATCTGAGCTTTAATATCGGTCCAACCTTAATGAGTTGGTTAGAGCGTCACGATATGGAAGTCTATCAAAAAATTATCGAGGCAGACCGCAAAAGTTGCCAACGACTAGATGGACATGGTAATGCGATCGCCCAAGCATACAACCATATCATCTTGCCCCTAGCCAATGAACGAGATAAATACACTCAAATTCGGTGGGGTAAAGAAGACTTCCGCTCCAGGTTTGGTCGCGATCCCGAAGGAATGTGGCTAGCAGAAACGGCGATCGACTATCCTACCCTAGAAGTGTTAGTCGCAGAAGGGATTCGTTTTATCATCTTAGCACCTTCCCAAGCAGAACGTTGTCGCCCCTTCCCAAACTCAGAAAACGAAAATCCTGAATGGATAGAAGTAGGTGGCAGTCAAATTGACCCCACCCGGCCTTATCGTTGTTTCTTACCAAATAACAGCGATAACTCCACAGAAATTCCATACATTGACATCTTCTTCTATGATGGTCCAATATCAAGAGATATGGGCTTCAACGATGTCCTAAATAGTTCCCACAACTTTGCCGGACGATTAGGCCAAGCTGTACGGGGAGACCACCGACCCTCCCAATTAATTTCTGTTGCCACTGACGGCGAAACATTCGGTCATCACAAAGGTGGTACAGAAAAATGCCTTGCCTATGCCTTCTTAGGAGAATTTCCTCAGCGTGACTGGAAAGTAACCAACTTTGCTCATTATCTCAGCATTAGTTCCCCTACTTGGGAAGTTGTTTTAAAACCAGTAACAGCTTGGAGCTGTTCTCATGGTGTTGACCGTTGGCAAGATGATTGTGGTTGCGGTGGTGGAGGCACCTGGCATCAAAAATGGCGCAGACCATTGCGAGATTCACTCAATTGGCTCCGGGATCAATTTGTAGACATTTACGAAGATTTGGGTCGTCACTTCTTCAACGATGTTTGGGCAGCACGAGATGAATACGTTAAAGTAATTCTCGACCGCTCTATTACTAACATTAATAATTTCTTTTCCCAGCATCAAAGTCATAACTTAACAGAAATAGAAAAAGTAGATGCTTTGCGTTTACTAGAAATGCAAAGACATTCACTATTAATGTTTACAAGTTGTGGCTGGTTTTTTGATGAAATATCCCGACCAGAAGGTACTCAAATTCTGCGTTATGCAGCTAGGGCAATAGAATTAGCAGAGGATGTATCAGGGATACAGCTAGAACTTGAAAAAGAATTTATCGGGCGACTTGCTTTTGCCCCCAGTAATGTAGAGTTGTTCAAAACAGGTGATGAAGTTTATCGACAATTAGTTGCTACAGCTAAAATTAGTTTAGAGCAAGTAGCAGCTCACTACGCCATTAATTCTTTGTTTACTACTTATACTCGCGAACAGCGAATTTACTGCTATAACGCCAAGCAACATGATTATCAAATGCGACGCATGGGTAATCTAAGCCTAGCAGTTGGTCAGTTAGAGCTAGTTTCAGAAATTACACTAGAGTGTAAAAATTTTGTATTTGCTGTACTGCATTTGGGAGGATGGGATTTCCATTGCTGTATTCGACCCTTTAGCGGACAAATAGTTTATGATAAACTGAAACAAAAGCTATTTGATGCTTTGCAGGAAGCTAGTATAGCAAATGTGATTATGACTATGAGCGAGTTATTTGGCGAACATTCATTTAGCCTGAAGGATCTATTTGCAGAGGAACGTCAACGAATAATGGGGCTACTGAGTCAGGAAACTCTCAATCGCCTGGATCAATTGTATAGTCAGGTGTACCGAGATAATTATAGCATAATGATGGCTTTCCACCGAGATAATTTACCTGTACCCCAAGAGTTACAGGTAGCTGCTGAAGTGGCATTAGGTCATAAGTTCTTAACAAGTGTACGGGGGTTAGAAGCGGAAAGTAGTGATGGAAAATTGAGCCAGAATCATTTGGCTGATTTAGAAGCTCTTGCTACTGAAGTAGGTCAACAGCAATGTCGGTTCTACAACCTGGAAGTTAAAGAAGCTTTAGAAAGGTTAATTGTTAGTTCACTCCGGCATATTTTGCATCAGAATGAACATCATCATGTAGAAGAAGATGTCTACAACTTAGAGCGAATTATTGAAGTAGGCGATCGATTAAATCTAGGTTTATCATTAATTAATGCTCAGGAGATATATTTCCAATCTCTGGAGAATCATATTGTACCTCTGTGTTTAGGTTATATTCAAAGGCGAAATAATGCTGAAATACAAACTAATGGTATAAAGGTAGGAGAAGCTTGGGAATTGCCTCAAATTAGCAAGTTATTACAATTAGGTAAGAAGCTGGCCATTGATGTGGATCAATGGCTGAATCAATTGTATTAATATCGTTTCTTTTTCACAGTAGAACTAAACTCTCTCCTTTTTCGGCTAAGGTGTGCATTAGTCGCATTTTTCTTAGCATCTCGATTGATTTTGTTATGTTAGGTGCAAAAGCTGATTAGGAGGGAGTTTTGGACAATAAATAACCCGAAATCCTCTCTATAGCTAAAACTGGAGCGTTGCATCATCATGGGATGATTTTGATATCTGTCAAAAAATTTGTTTTAACCTATCAACATTTTCAGATAGGTGCAAATGTGATTATCATCCCGCAATTATGCAATGCCAACGATCAAAGGAGTCATTCATATCTGGCAGTGAAGAAAGCAAAGCATTAGACGGGCAGTATTCAAACCAGTGACCTAAGACGTCATCCATAATAGGTGTATTTACAGCACTTTCCAGGAGAGTGAGGTACAGTAACAGTAATGATTGAATCAGTCAAATAATGTCTCATAGGCGATCGCTAAAGTCAAAATCAGAACTTAGTGATTTGGCCAAAATTAAATTTTGATCAATTATTAAAAATCTCATTTCTGTTCCTATATATGAAAGCTTATTCTCTCGATCTGAGAAAAAAAATTATGGAAACTTATTTGAATCAAAAAAGCTCAATTCGTCAACTGGCTGTTCGTTTTCAAGTAGCGAAAAGTTTTGTGCAAAAACTAATCAACAGATATACGTATGGCAGGTCATATAGATGCAAAATCTGATCGTCCAGGTCCAGGTCATAAATTAAAAGGTTCTCAAGAATTAATCTCAAAATTAGTTCCAGAAAAACCAGATGCTACTTTCAGAGAGTTATGTTCTAAAATTCAAGCTAAAACAGGAATAACTTTCAACAATTAATAATTAATAATTAATAATTACCTCTCCTTGAAAACAAGAGGATTGACTAAAAGGAAAAATTTTTTTCTTTTTTCCCCTGAAAAGAGGAGGCGCATACCCACAATTTCTCAGTAAGTAGCTCTACTCTGTGTGTTGAACTGCAAAAATTCAACTTGACGCGAAAAAAACTTTTCGCACAGCTCAAGCAGGAACCACAAAAAATCTGGAAAAAAGGCTTGATTATGGGGAAAACGTTCGAGATATCCAGGCAAAAAACCTAGTTTTTTTAGATGAAACTGCTATAAATTTAGCCATGACTAGAACCTATGGCCGTTCTGCCAAAGGAAATAGAGTTTATGATACTCGTCCCGATGATGCGAGGAACAAACTTAACATTAATTGGTACAATTTCTTTGTCTGGTTTTTCTGGGATGATCACCATTGATAGTGGTACAATTCAACAATTAATTATTAATAATTACCTCTCCTTGAAAACAAGAGGATTGACTAATCATGAAAAATTTTTTCTTTTTTCCCCTGAAAAGGGGAGGCGCATACCCACAATTTCTCGGTAAAAATGTTTTTCAAGTTTTTATTGAACAAGTTTTATTACCTAATTTATGGCCAGGTGCATATTTGGTAATGGACAATTTACCAGCTCATCAAGTTGAGGAAATCAGAAATATAATTGAAGAAGCTCCGAATAAAAGTGCTATATCTTTCTCCATATTCTCCTGAATTTAACCCAATTGAAAATTGTTGGTCAAAAATTAAAGAATATTTGCGAGGGGTTGCGGCTCGTACTAGAGATGATGCTCGAAATAGCATTAATGGAAGCAATTGAGCAAGTGACTTTAACTGATATGAGAAATTGGTTCACTCATTGCTGTTACTGTACCTCACCATCCTCAAAACTGCTGTAAATTGTGCCTTTAGTGTAACAAATACAAAACTTCTCAAGCTGTTGCTGGCTGAAATCAAAAAAAGTCCACCTCAAACAAGAAGTGGATTTATTTTTTTTGTATTTGATGAAATTGAAATTAGGATGCTACATAGTATTCTTGGGGTTGCACATTAAAGAATGATAATAGATTTTAAACTGTACATATATTGAGGAAAGAATTATCCAAAAATATCTACTTTCGGATTTTATCATCCCTGATTGTGCAACGCCGTATTCTTCCTTAATATTTCAACAATGGAAATTGAAAACACACTAAGGATATAACCAAAATTAAAACAATTGTCCAAGGAGCAAAAATAATACTCAAAAATAGACAAAGTAATGCTATCCCTGCTGTGACTATTTTGACAATCTCTTCAGTAGTATTGACATAAACATAAACGGCAAAGAAACAAATGATGAGACTCATCAATGAAGTCGAAATCATTACAACTACCTCAAATAATAGTAGTACGTTCCTTCGGGATAGATGATTTTGCTGAACTTACTAAAAGTAACCCATGCAAGATTGAAGCTTTATCTAGAACCTTGTTGAAGATAGGTATTTAAGTAAGTTTTTCTTTTTAGCTAATATTTCTAGCCCCTACTTCCGTCTTCCTCAAGCTCTTGGTTAATCAGCCAATCTACACTGTGGGAAAGATGAACGATGGATTTTGTTATTCAGCCTAGTATAGCTTTTTATTAAAGCATTGTCAAGAAAATAAATATTTATAGCAGGGAGTAGGGAGTAGGGAGTAGGGAGTAATTATATAACCTGACTCTATATGACTCTTAGAAAAAATATACTTAAAATGAGTAATTGTATCCATCTCGTCTATAGACCGGTTGGATATGGTTTCGAGATACAGACAAAATTTGATCCCCCTCTCGGATATCAAAGTTGCCTTTGCTTGTCACAGTTTTCATCCTGACTGCTTTTAACCCAGAATTTTGGCCTTTGACGACATTGATCATATCCCCTGTTTTCCAACCTGGTACAGGTTTTTTTGCTTTGTCACCAATTTTAGGAAAACCATATTTATCCATCTGTACCATTTGTCGGCAACCATGTCCCATTGCTGTGACGACCAGGGGTTGAGAAGTAAATATTGTTAACTTTTCAATTTCACCAACGCCAGCAGCATCTATCCAATGTTCTTTTGGCAAATTCAACCGACAACGGTTATATTTAGTACCAGCACCACTACCGGTAATCACACGCAAACCTTTTGCTTTTAAAGTTTCAAAGATTTGAGTGTAGGTTGAGTTAACCGCAGCAGCATCTTTTAATGGCGTTTTGGCAACCTTTAGAACATGAGCTAGTATAGACGGTTTATTGCTGTTGCTTCATCGGAACCATAAACCATAGAACCATCAAGAAACGCCGTAATTTCGTTAATCTGTTCACGGGGGTTTGTGGTGCCAGTGGCAGGATCGAAAATAGAACGGGTTAAGGGGATAGTTTGAGTTCCTGTTCCAAAAGAATCAAAATCTGGATCGCCTGTAGGAACTGGAATAGGAAATGAGTCCCCTGAAGAATCGGCTTCCGTTAAATCAATGTCATGATCGATAAATTGTCCCCACTGCCAAAACCAGTCAGAAAGTTTAAAGTCGTTGGCAATAGATTCTTCTCCTTGATCGGCGATCGCATTACTGACTGCCCGCGCACTAGGAAGTTCTAGGGGTGTCGTTAGTCCACCATCTCTTGGTTCAGATAATCCATCTTCGTAAGCTTCAGGACCTAAGCGTAATAATTGAGTATATCGAGTGCCTTTTTCTGTTGCACTACCAAATTCAGGGTTTTGAAGATTATTATTTAAACCATTAATAGTGCGAAAGGTATTTTCGGCAATAACATCATCCCAGAGCAAATCATAGGTATTCCCTGAAAAAGTACCATCCCCTGAAGTAACTTGGATATAATAAGTTCCTGCTTTGTCAACAGTAAAATCAATTATTTCATTATCATCTAGAGAATTTGAAGAGGCAATTTCATTTCCTGTTGAATCAAAAAGAAATAAATCAAGATTTCCTTCATTATGGTTAAAGGTTCACTCGACAAAGATATCTAAAGAGCCTTCTGTGGCTTCAATTTCATAAAAGTCATCATCTGAAGCCACTCCCAGCCCATCAATGTCGCTCAGAAGAGTCTGTTCATTCTCTTCCAAATTAAAAGCTTGTTGAATACTATTATTTTGTTCGTAATTATCGTCCATTTTTGCACCCTATAATAATGTTGATTGGCATCGCCAAGATTATATACCACATTCTATAGAATTTGCGTAGCATTCCATAGAAAAACAATCTCTAATACCAAGCGTGAAAAAAGAATGTTACAAATAGTCAGAGAAATAAAAAGACAAATGTAGGATATGTCCTTTGACAAAGCGGTCGTTAGCGCAGCTTCCCGTAGGATGGGATGGCGTACTTCGGAGCGGCTCTGTCACTCTTAGGGTCTCCTCGCCATATCCAATCGACCAAGAGAGCGGTGCGACCCCGCGACGACGCCAGCTCGCTTGCGGAACGCGCACCAAGAGAAAAGAATGATTTCCGACCTGAAAAATGGTATTGAAGCAATTCATTCTGACTCGGTCCTCCTGACTTCCCCTCCCAGGGGTTATATTAAATCCGTTTAATTCGGTATAAAAAAATGTTCCATCTTCAACCATTACCAAATATCTCCCCATCTCTCACACTCCCCACACTCCCCACTAATTACACCGATGCTACCGGATTTGATATTACGGGTGGGTTGACTCCTAAGAAACATCCTAGCTATTTGTCGCAAATATTTATTGATTTGGTATAATATGAAATCCGGTTATACAGTTGTCGCACTCTATACTTCTATTCAATGCAGACATAAAATGCCGGAATATCCCCAGATAATTCCCACTCTCATCCTTCCTTTATCCTTTATCCTGACTTCTGAGTCCTTTATCCTGACTCCTAAATGATACGATAACTAATTATCCGGATACTATATCAGTCCAATACTCTTAATTTTTGCCCAAACTACCTCGCTGCATTTGCTCTCTTTCTATAGCTTCAAATAAAGCTAGAAAATTTCCTTCACCAAAACCTTGAGCTTGCATTTGTTTACCATTCACCCAAGCAACCCTGCGTTCAATAAACTCAAAAAATACAGTTGGTTGAGGAAAAATGGGTTTGGTGAAAATTTGCAGTAACATTGCTTCCGGTCTCATTTCCTGCCAGTCTAGCAAAATTTGATAATCTTGAACTTTTTGCCAGTCAACTTCCGGTAAATAACTTAATGCTTTTGTTTGCAGTTGAGAGTAATATGTTGCCGGAACCCGCAAAAAACCCAAACCACGGGATCGCAAATCTCCTATCACCTCCAAAATATTCTCTGTCCGTAAAGCAATATGTTGTATCCCCGCACCATGATTAGCATCCAAAAATTCTTGAACTTGAGAATTAGCAGATGCAGGTTCATTAATGGGAAATTTCACTCCACCATCTGGGTCAACCATCACTTGACTGCGTAAAGCAGATTTATCTGTTTGAATTTCAAAGCTTTGCTGAGGTTGAAATTCTAGAATTTGATGATACCAGTCGAGAGCAGATTGTAAATTATCCTCAGCTACATTCAAAACTACATGATCGATAGCTACAATATTTGTAGAGAGTTGAGAAGTAGGATGTAAAATTTGTGCATCATCAATTTTTTCAACTAGAGTATGACTTATATCTCCCCATCCGGAAATTTTGGCCCATCTCAAACCCTGTAAGTCTTGCTGAATAGGTTGCAAAACTTCTGCTCCATTCGCCGCAGCTTTGGCCACAACTGAGTTAAGGTCTCGAACCCGAAAAGCAACATCACCTACTCCGGGAGGATGTATCCTGAGAAAATCAGCAACAAAATTTTCTGATGTGATGGGAGAGGATAGGGCAAAATATACTCGACCTCTGTTGATAATTTCCTTATGAGTATGTTGAGTGGTTTCAGAGGCGATCGCTTTAAAGCCTAATTTTTCAATAAACCAATCTCGTGACTCCATTGCATTTTCAACGTAGAAGTGAATGTGATCGAATTCCATAACCAACCTTTATTACTGATGAGCCTAAATTCTTTTCTTTACCGAATAATTAAGGTTTAAAGCCTCTCTCTCCTTTAAAGGAGAAACAATGAATTAATTTTCCTTTGAGTCTTACCTTTTCTTTTCCAGGAGAGGTAATTATTAATTATTAATTGTTAATTATTAATTGTTGAAAGGACTTACGCAAAGACACTATATATAGTAGATATAAACTATAGCACCATTGTATATATAGTGTTTTTGTTGGAAAAATGTGTAATACCAACTTGAAAAAAGAATGTTACGAATTAATTTGGGCAATTAAAATACTTTATAGGAGATGTCTCTTGGACAAAAAAGATAAATTCAGACCTAAAAACTGCTATTAAAGCTATTCCCATACGACTCGGTCCTCCTGACTTCCCCTCCACGGTCGGGGTTAGGGGTGGGTTGACTCCTAAGAAATATCCTAGCTATTTGTAGCAAACATTTATCAATTTGGTATAACTTCTGCTTTAAAAAAATAAATGACTGTCTGGCTGAATATTAATTTCCATTGGTACAGCTTGGGGTTCTGCATTGAGGGCAAACATTATTGCATCGGCAGCAGTTTCAGAACTTAGCATTTTTGAGCGATCGACCTTTAGGCTGACATTATCCCAGAAAGGTGTATTCACTCCTCCGAAATAGAAAAGAGTCACCTTAATACCATAGCGTCGTAACTCATCCGCCATACATTTACTCAAACCCACCAAACCAAACTTAGAAGCACAATATACAGTCCCCATGGCCATTGAATGTTTGCCGAGAATACCAATAACATTGCAGATATGGCCTGATTTTTGTCCTTTCATGACATTGGCAGCGGCTTGACAAGTATAAAAGCTACCTTTCAAATTCAGGTCAAGCATAATATCTAGGTCAGCAGGTTCAATTTTGTTCCATTGTTTGAGAATACCTGCTCCTGCTGCATTGATTAACACATCAATTTTGCCAAAATGGCTGGAAGTTTTTTCCATTAGAGTTTCTACTTCCTCTGGGTTGGTAATATTTGTTGGTACAGTAATAACTTGGGTAGTAGATAGTTGAGTGGCTAAACTGTCCAATCTACTGGTATCCCTGGCAGCTAAGACTAAGCTAGCACCAGAATTTGCAAGTTTTTCTGCCACTACTGAACCAATACCACCAGTAGCACCTACAATCACAACAACTTTATCCTGCATTAACTTTCTCTTTACATTTCTTTACATTCTCTTTTATGATATAGCTATAGTCAGAAAGTTTCATCCATAACTTTTAACTTTTACAGCATATTTCAGACTAATGTGGTATAATTGGTAGGCAGAATATTTTATCCTTGTTCACTACCCTAGTTCCCATCTTCCCCCTACTCCCTACTCCCTACTCCCTAAAACCATCAACATAAGTAGGGCTTGCTGATTAAATCTAAAAGTATTGACTGATATTGGTTTTAGCCTTTTTAGGGCCTTGAAAAAGTGCCTTGTATCACGTCTAAAACCCTCAAAAAGTTAGTATTTTAGACTCATAGTTGGGCAGAAAAATTATTCTTACAATTCTTACTCCTACCTCCTCTAAGTACCCCCTTCCTCCTGTCTCCTGTCTCCTGTCTCCTGTCTCCTACGCTCATCCATAAGACTTTTTCAGCAAACCCTAAGTACCTCATAACCCGCAGAAACTGCTGTAACTTTATCTCAAGCTTACAAACCAACGACCTTCTTCAGATTGATGCAACTTCAGCGAACTACACAACTCCAAATATTTGGGAAATTTTTTACTGGGTTGAAACCGCTTAATAGTTTTAGTAATTGGTCTACCATATAGTCGGTGAAACTCACTGCCGAGATTAGAAATAGGAACATAATTATTTGGAGATCCATCAATTAATTTACTCACAATTTTTACTAATACTTTTTCCATGATTTCCTGAGAAGTAATTTCAGAAATATCCGTAATATTGGTAGGTACTTCGCCATTATCTGTAGGAGGAGTTAAACTTTTTTGTTCCGGTTTAAACAAATTAAAAATACTGACATAAGTTTGGGATTTTTCCGACGGTTGATGAATTGCAAAATAAGCTGGATAATTGACAAATATTTGCCTAGACTTTTGGTCAGGAAAGTGATTCACAACTACATCTTTAAGATTGAGTTTATAAGTTTCTTTATACAACGCAGAAATTCTCGAAAATTTAATCCATTGTAGTCCTATTTTTTCTGATTCAGACCTGATTAACTCCTGTAATTGAATAATAAATGTGTCAAGAGTAGGTATGTCTGGAACCGAAATCGCATATACTTGCGACTCCCCTGTTTGACTATTTAAAACAGTAATTTGGTTTTTATATTTCCGTACTTGATACACAGTTAATCCATGAGATTGAAGAGTAGTACCCAGATGAGTTAATCCTCGATCTGAAGAACAAACTAAAACTTCTTTAGCTGTGGGATAATTGACAAAAATAGAAGCACCTACAGTTGCCATTTTCAAATCAGCACTATCCTTGCCAGGAGGAACATGAATTAATTGATAACCACGTTGATGAAATTCTTCATCTTTTTTTCCCATACTGCGCCAATTAGCAAAAGCAACCTTAATTTGAATCGGATAATTACAGATATCTACAAGAATTTTTTCTGTTTCAATATCAAGGTGTAAATTTTCTACATCTAACAATAAAATCGCCATACCAGACTCAACTAATTTAGTTCCATTTGTAGAGAAATCAGGAATATGAGAATTAGTAATTTTGTCTGATGAAATGATATTTATTTCTGGATAAATAAATCTATCTATCTGAGAAATTAAAGCATTATATCGATCAGAATTAATAAACTCGGGAGTCAGAAGAATTTGAAGATAATTTATGGCTTTAAGTTGTAAATCCTCCTTGGTTGCAGCACAAGAAAGCCCTTTTGTCAACTTATTAGTCAAAGTAGATTGATTCTTGGCATTATTCCAAGGAATGCTCTTGTACTTTGGATTTATCCATTCTGGATGTTGTTGTTGAATAGAAACGATCGTTTGGTAAATATAATTGCTAATGGCCTTAATAGCAGTAGCATTATTAGTCATCAGCAAACCAGAATTATCTGACATAGTCCATAAGCAATTAATGGTCACTCAATTTTGGATGATTCACAATTAGCTTGGATCCACCATTTTGAGACCTATAGCAAAGAACGAGTTGGTTAAAACATAGACTGACAATCGACCTTAGATAGGGAAATGTTTTTCCCACTGTTGCCTCTGTTGCTATGCGTGCCGTCTCTTGGTCGGCATTATCATGGCGTTCCCTTCGGGAATGGAGGGACAGGAAATCCGAAAAGTGCAGAGGTCATCCGCTTTTAATATCGGCGTTTCGGCTATCGGCGACATGAAAAGCTTTAGCTCCTCTGTAAGAGGCTAGCCGTTAACGTACTTGTACCCTAGCTTTTAACGGAGCTTTACCCTAGTAAAACGCCTGTTTCCGACAGCTTTCTTCTGCCACCGACGCGGGGTTGCATCACTGTTCCTTATTGCCTGTTGCCTGTTCCCTGCTATACACATATCAATAATCATTTGACATACTCCCGACGTTGTGCTTGAGCTACAACGTGGAATTCGCTAACATCGCTAGTAGGAGCTTTTTGCTTCCTCTGAACAGAAGAGCTACCCTAACATAGCACCTGCCTCCAAGAACCAACCTTTTCTGGTCTAAAGGCGCGCTCCACAGTATGTAGCCAATCTGACGGCTTTCCTAGAAACTGCTAGCCCAGCATCCTTATTAATTCTAACATACTATTAGGAAAACCGCAGCATTGATTAGTTTTCTCATCCCTCTGCTCCCACCCTCAGGAGAGTGCGGGTCTTCAAACAAAGTTGAGATCGGAGATCCCTAATAGTTTGACAATCCATTTTAATATGGCCACAGTCAATTTATGTTATGGAGTAAATACTATTTTTCTCCTCATACCAAATTCATTTCTAACTTGCATAGAATAATATCTCGATCGGGGTTGACTGTAGATCGAGATAGACAAGTTAATAAATTTCATAATTCTGTGCCACCTCACATAAAATTGGTATCACACCTAAAAGCTAACACCTAATACCTAATAACTAATTTTGTGCAACCTCACATAAAATTTGTATCACTACAAACTTGATAGTAAAAAACTGGGGGGTGGTATATACAAAGAGATACTGCGAACTAATTAGTTTGTCAGGCTACCTGAAGACCCATCCCGTATTGAAAAAATCACTATGAATTCAAACATGAAGCCTATAGAATAACTCAACGGTAGCGAAAGGGGCGTTGCTGAAGTGTCATTTCAGTTATTAGTTAGCCTCCTGCCGGAGGAACTGCGTTAACAGTATCTATGCAATAAGGAGGCTTGAAAGATAGAATATTCTCTTTCTCTTGGTCCATTGGATATGACGAGGAAACCCGTTCTTGCAGACCCGCTCCGAAGATCGCCATCCCACCCTACGGGAAGCTACGCTAACGACCGCTTTTTATCCCCTTAAAAGGGGAGGCGCATACCCACAATTTCTTGGTAAAATTGAAAAACTTATGTTTTGCGTTGATACTTAATCTAAAAATCGTTACCATTCAGCAACGTCGTGAAAAGAACTGAAAAACAGGGCAAGCACAACTATTATAGAAATTATAGAAATATTTGCCCAAAACTATTCAGACAGGAGTATTAAGAATTAAAATTAATTGAAATGAAACAAGAGTTAAGAAAAACCTTCCTCTCAAAAGTGAGAATATCCTGAAAATACATATCAAAAATTAACCGTGAATATCTCCATTAGGCATTACAGCGCCTTGCATTTGAGCACCACTTAAATTAGCTGTACTTAATTCAACCCTGGTTAAGATTGAGTCATTCAAACTGGAATTACGGAAATTTGCTTTTGCCAGATAAGCGTCAGTTAGGTCTGCTTTAGTGAGATTGGCCTGACTTAAATTGGCTCTGCTAAGATCGGCCCTCACCAAATTTACTTGAGTTAGATTTGCTTTGATTAACTGAGCTTTACCCAATTTTACGTCTGCCATGACCGCGCCAGTTAAGTTCGCTTCATTCAGCCGTGTATCCATTAATCCTGCTCTTTCAATTTTGGCATTAATTAAACTTGCCCCAGATAAGTTAACTCCTGCCAAATTAGATTCTGTTAAAAATGCCCCATCCAAAATTGTTTGAGCTAAGTTTGCTTTTGTTAATTTAGCACCTCTAAGTAAAACTTCACTTAAGTTTGCTCCTCTTAAATCAGCTTTTGTTAAATCTGCCCCAGCCAAATCAACACCACGCAAATCAGCTCCACGCAAGTTTACTCCTCTAAGATTAGCTATTTTATAAGCTCGCTTTTCATGGCGGAGATTTGCTCCACGCATATAAGCACCACGCAAGTCAGCACCCTGTAGATTCACTCCTCGCATATCTGCCCCACTCAGATTAGCATCAATTAAAGTTGCTAATTCTAGATTGGCCTGCCGAAAGTCTGCATTCTGTAAGTTTGCGCCATGAAGATCGACATCAGCCATTTTAACAGATTGCAAATTTGCTTGAGTTAGATATGCACCACTGAGTCTGGCAGTAATTAGGTTAGCACGTTGTAGATTAACTCGGTTAAGGAAGGCTAATACAAAGTCTGCTCCTTGAAGGTCTGCTCCAGAGAAATTTGCACCAATTAAATCTGCTCCATTTAACTGTACACCTTTAAGATTGATGCCATGAAAATCAGTATCTCCTGCTGCATATCTTCTCAGAATTTCACCACCACTCATTATAATTTTCCTTTCCTTACTTAAAAAATTAACTCGAAGTAAGAAGGAAGAGGGAATAAGGAAGAAGGTTTCTTAATTGTTTTGACTAAAATCAATTCTTACGTCTTACTTCCTTCAGGTTTTACTTCTTCTTTCTTACTTGTTTTCATCAAAATATTTTAGCATTCAATTGTTTGGGTCCAAGCAATTGATTTTTCTCCTAGTTTTCTACCATGAATTTTGATATTTTTCAGAGATTCTGATTTAAAACTAGCGATTTTTTTTTGCACTAATGAAGTTACCATTTCTTGATTTGGGATTTGCTCAGATTCTAGGATAAGATGTAGCCAACCATTTCTTCTACCAGCTATTATTTTAATTTCTTGTTGCTGAAGTAATTGATGAATTATTAAGGCAACTGCTTTGGGATTACCTTGGGTTGCTAATTCTAGAATTTTTTGTTGATTCTCATCAACACTTTCTTTTTTTTGTTCTAATTCTGTAGAGTTGGTATTGCTAGAATTACTGAAGTTAAGTTTTTTTCTTTCTTCTATTTCTAATTGTTTGAGGATTTCCTTGAATTTTGCAGACTTATTTTGTATATTACTAATTAAATTTTCTAAGGCTGTATATTTTAATGATAAACGTTGTTCTTCTGGCTCAAATTGTAAAAGGTCATTTAAAGTTTCTTCTAAGGAAATAAATTGTGTTTCTACAGTATCCATTACAGTATCTACTCTCTGATTTACCAATGTAGAAATTTCATGCTCTATTTCTAACTTTTGTTTGATTGAATCTAGGATATTTTTTCTTTCTATAGAATCTGTTTGCTCTTGGCCTTTACTATCTATTGTTGGTTCAATAGCGACAGAATTTACTATTTGTTGTGGCTCAATCGAATCGGTAATATTTTTTGCTTCTTGTTGATGATTACTTCGTTCTATTCTTTCTGCTTGGGAATTTTCAAATGAACTTATAGACGATGATTCTTGAGTAAAAAAATTACCTTTCTGAAAAGCACTGTTATTTTCTGTATTGCTGATTTTTTGCTCTGAATCTTCAACTTGTACTTGACTATTTGTAGGTAGGATAATTTCTGATGAATAGCAAGTACTTAAAGCATTGATAATTACATTTGCTACTTGAACATATTCATCTGGAGATTCAAAATTATTAGCCATACTATATAAAGAAGATTCTAAATCTGTAATAGATAGGCATAAATTAAATATTTGCCTGATTAGACTATCTAAGTTTTTTGTTTTCAGCAATAACCAATCTCTTTCCCCAAAATTAAATTGATGTTCTACTATTGAAAAAATCATAATTTTTGTCTTTAATGGATTAGTTCCTTCCATAATTTTTTGCCGGACATCAAACAATTTTCCAGGGTCTCTTTCATAAGATTCTTCTACTACTAATCTATCTTTAAGAGTTATTTGTTCACCTGAATCTCCCTGAATACCCCAAATGGGACTAGATTCCATAATTGTCATGTCTTCTTCTTCTTCAGGATATAGTTTACCTACAGTCTCAATAATTTTCTGTGCTAATAAACCATATTCTGTTTTTTTGTTAACTTTAGAAACTATTCTAGATAAGCGATGATCTAAGGTTTCTATATTTCCGGTTTTTTTATATAATTCTTCTATTAATTCCTTGAGATTAATTTCTTCTAATTTAGTTTCATCGTTTTCCCACCTGCCTTCGCAAGCACAATAGATTACTTTCTTAATTCTGATTAAATCTCCATCTTGTTTGAGTTCATTAACTACTGTATCTATGATTGAAAATGATTCCATACCTTTGATCCCTGAATAATCTGTAATTTTTTTCTAAGTTATTGAAAATTTAAAATGATTTACTGATAATAGTCATCTCTTAAACATCAGTTTGGGCAAAAAATAATACTCAAATTGCTGTTCATCAAAAATAGGATTTTATTGGATAATTCAAGATGCTGTGTTTGATTTAGCTATAGTCATGGATAATAATCAGCCCATTATAAATTATATAGTAGTCCTATTTTAGTTGTGCAGAAAATATCTCGAAATTAGGCAACAGGAGTAAGGCTTTTCACTTTTTGATCTACTATTCGATTGTTTACAAATTATTTAAACTACTATATTACTGTGGTTATAGAATTATTTGAAATACAAAAGTAATATAGTCATCAACTCTACTAGAATATCAAGTCAATTTGTAATTAATTCACTCACTTTGCTATAGTAGAAAATTATTAAGCTGTTCAATATTTAAACAGCTTATATCAATTTTGGGAAAGGGAACCAGATCGGGAAAGGGAACCAGATGGAGAGATTGGGAAATAGTCCGATTTAATATTGAAGTGTGGATAGAATTATAAACATATACTGTATAACCGGATTTTATATTAAACAGAACTTACACAAAGATACTATATATAGTAGATAAAAACTATAGCACTATGGTATATATAGCGTTTTTCTCGGAAAAATGCGTAAGTCCTGTTAAACCCAAAAGAAAAAGATAATTATCTTTTCTGTGGCGGGTTTAATACCCCACCATCAACGGGGGTGCTTAAAATTGTGTGGGGTTTGAATCCATAAGCAATTTTCCCTTCTGTCTTTCCTAGGTCATGCTACGCAAACAGCTCCCACTGCCTTCTGCCTTCTTCAAAAAGAGGTCTTAGATTAATAACTGTTAAAGCTATTGTCAAAAAAAAATTAATATGATATGGAAAACTTTAATGTAATAGTCATTGGTAGTGGCATTGGAGGATTAGTTGCAGGAGCAATGCTAGCCTACTATGGCAAAAAAGTATTAATTTGTGAAAGTCATGCTATTCCTGGGGGTGCTGCTCACTCCTTCTCCCGCCAAGATTTCCACTTTGACTCTGGCCCTTCGTTTTATTGTGGATTAGCTGACCCCAATAGTCTCAATCCTTTACAAAAAGTCCTAGAAATTTTGGGAGAATCTATTGAGACAGTTGTCTATGACCCTCTGGGACACTATCATTTTCCTGAAGGTAGTTTGCCTATCTATTCTGATGCGTCGTCCTACATAAAAGCTGTTGCTAAGTTCACAACTCAAGGTGCTGAAGAATTAGAACAATTTCAAGAGCATCTCTTGCAAATATATGACGGCCTTAAAGAAATTCCCACTACAATTTTAAGAGCTGATTTTTGGTTAATTCCTATTTTATTGGGAAAATATGGATTATCTTTGCTGAAGTTACTGCCTTCTCTCAGAGATATTGGGGGTTCTGTTGGGCAAATAATGGACAGATGGGTGCAAGACCCATGGGTACGTCGTTTAATTGACTTGGAATGTTTTCTCCTCTCTGGTTTAAAAGCTGATGGTACTGTTGCTCCAGAAGTGGCCTTTATGTTGGGAGAACGTTCTAACTCAGTTGTGGAATATCCTATGGGTGGTAGTGGTGCTATAGTTGATGCTCTGGTTAGAGGTCTAGAACGTTGGGGTGGTGAGTTACGCTTGAATACTCATGTGGAACAAATATTGATAGAGTCTGGCAAGGTAATAGGGGTGCGGTTGCGTGGGGATGAAGTTGTCAGGGCGAATATTGTAATTTCCAATGCTACGATTTGGGATACCTATACTAAGTTATTGCAATTAGAAGATTTACCTTTTTCTTACCGCGAAGCTGCTTTGGCGACTCCTGCTGTAGAAAGTTTTATGCACTTACATTTGGGTATTCGTGCTGATGGTTTGGAGGATTTGACGGGACATCATGTGGTTGTGCTGGATGGGGATGTTGATATTAGCACTCCTGGCAATACTTGTATGATTTCTATTCCTTCGGTTTGGGATGCTCATCTTGCTCCCCCCGGTCATCATGTGGTTCATGCTTATACCCTGGAATCTTTTTCTGGTTGGCAAAAGGATGACTTTTATCAACAACGCAAACGTGAAAAGGCTGAGTCTTTATTTTTGGCTTTGGAAAGGGTTATTCCTGATGTCCGACAACGTATAACTCTGGAGTTAATCGGTTCCCCTCTTACTCATGCTCGTTTTTTACGACGCGATCGGGGTTCTTATGGGCCTGCTATTGTTGCTGGTCATGGTAGTTTCCCTGGGCCTCATACTCCTATTCCTGGTTTGTATCGAGTGGGTGATAGTACGCTGCCTGGTATTGGTGTTCCGGCAGTGGCTGCTTCTGGGGTGATTTGTGCTAATACTTTGGTTTCTGTTTATAAGTCTTTGTCTTTGGTTTAGCTTCTTACTATTTAACTATCAGTTTAGCTGCGATCGCTTGCCAATTTGATTGAATAAAAAATCAAGAATAGGGGCGAGTTGCACCCAATAATACAATCCTACTAGGAAAAAAATCCCTTGTCAACTCCCTTTCCTATCCATGGCGCGGATTTTTTGGGAATGGTTTGGCTCATATTTTTTGAGTTGGTGGTTTGGGTTGAGCCAGCGATCATCATGATGATGCCTAGTATTATTCTTCGTTATCTTTAGGGGCAAATACCATTCGCCCTTATATGTAGAGTCTCTGCATAATACCATTTCTCTGTAACAATGCGCTTAATAATTCTGACCAAAACCTGAATTTTACTAATAGCTTTTATCTTTATATTAAGCGCAACTTCATGGAGAATTGGTATAAGTCTTTTTATAAGAGAGAGGAATGATCGCTTGCTAACTTGATTGAATAAAAAATCAAGAATAGGGGCGAGCTGCACCCAATAATACAATCCTACTAGGAAAAAAATCCCTTGTCAACTCCCTTTCCTATCCATGGCGCGGATTTTTTGGGAATGGTTTGGCTGATATTTTTTGAATTGGTGGTTTGGATTGAGCGAGCGATCCTGATGATGTCTGGTGTTAGTCTTCCAGTGATGTCGGCTGGCATAAGAATACTTTGGTTTAGTGTAGCTGTTTACTTTTTCAGCTATGGAGAGAGGGGCGATCGCTAAGTCATCTTTAGATGACTTCTGCTATACAGCCAAGAAATTTATTTCTTGACGGATGACATGGCGAGCCTTGGATTGAAATCCTTAGCTAATAGTTTAAGTCTTCTTTTGATGACTCTTGAGGAGTATGCCATCTTTTTCATCTTTTTACATTGTGGTTAATCACTGCAACTTGATATTAGACCACAATTTTGAGGAATCTACGTCAAAGAATTTTCCATGCTAGACAACTTGCTCAGTGGAAGCAGTGGCGATCGCTTTTGTAGGTAATGAAGCACGATAGGAGTTTATGCTCAGTTGCTTTTGTTGCGTATGTCGCAATAGGAGTTTATGCTCAGTTGCTTTTGTTGCGTATGTCGCAATAGGAGTTTATGCTCAGTTGCTTTTGTTGCGTATGTCGCAATAGGAGTTTATGCTCAGTTGCTTTTGTTGCGTATGTCGCAATAGGAGTTTGTACTTAGGGTTTGCTGATTAAATATCGCGCTTATTGACTGATATTGGTTTGAGGAATTTTAGAGCTGGAAAAAGTGCGAGGTTTTAGGTGGTAATGGTTCAAAAATTCAAGATTTTGGTCAAGAGTTGGGCAGAACCATCTTGGGAAAATTCTTACTCCTACCTCCTCGCTCCCGACCCTTTTCTCCTGTCTCCTGTCTCCTGTCTCCTACCTTCACCCATAAGACTTTTTCAGCAAGCCCTACTTATATAATTCCTATTTCTTCTTACTCCTGATGCCAATTCACCTTAAAAAAGATGTCACAAATAGTTTCAAACTTTTGAGCTGATAAAATCTTACTTTTGACTTATATAGCGCTGTGCGCAGGGAACAGGCAACACTTAACAGGGAACAGGGGGAATAAATTGCCGTTTGCGCAAGCATTCCGTAGGAATCATATAAGACTTCTAGCTCTTTTGCCCCTACTACAATTTGTAAATATACCAGCGCTCATTGCTATAACTTCGTTCCGATACTTGTGCGCTGTCCCTGCGCTCAGATATATTGAAATAGTTCTGGGACAAAAATAATAAAGGAGACTTAATGAGATTAATCGTCGCATTCCTATTATCTTTTCTACTGTTGGGACAAAGTCCAGCTTTTGCCTTCTATCCAATTAATGGGGGTTTCACAATGAATGATAGTTGTGAAGCCTACACGAGCTTAAGAAAGAAAAGTGAACCTGTGGCTCTTGAAGTGGGAAAGGTTTACCCAGTCTTAGGGCTAAATAAAGAAACTGGAGACTACTTTAATATCAAAGTAGATGGACAAAGTAAATGGGTAAACAAAAGCTGTGGTGAATTTGATCCTGACGGAGAAAGTATAAGTGAAACAGAAGGAAACGATACAGAAGCACCCATTGGTCAAAGCTGCCCTATAGAACGTTGTGTAGATAAATATGTTCTTGCCATTAGTTGGCAACCTAGTTTCTGTCAAACAAAGCAAAGTAAACCAGAGTGTATTTCCCAAACAGCAGACCGCTACGATGCGACTAACTTTACTTTACATGGCTTATGGCCTGATAGAGTTTCCTATTGTGGTGTGTCTTATGAAGACAAAATAGATGATAAACAGGGAGACTGGGATGATTTACCTCCATTGGATCTGGATGAACAAACTACTTCTGAGTTGGCAGTATTAATGCCTGGGGTACAGTCTTATCTACATCGTCATGAGTGGGTCAAACATGGTACTTGCGATGGGCGAGATGAGGATACTTATTATGATATTTCCCTAGATTTACTTCGAGAAGTGAATGATTCTGAAGTACAGGAGTTGTTTGCGGAAAATATTGGTAAAATTATTACTCGGTCTCAGATTGATACAGCTTTTGAAAATTCTTTTGGAGAAGGAGCTGCTAAAAGTGTGAAAGTCAAATGTAGGGATGGCTTGTTTTCTGAGTTTCAAATTAAAATGCGTAGACCTCTAGTGGGAGACAAGTTAGCAGATATTTTGCTGCCGACAAAGACAGGGTTCTGCGATGATTTGCTTGTCGATCCTGCTGGGTTTTAGAAGTTGAAAGCTTTTGTCACTGGTAGCAGTGGTTTTATTGGGGCAAACTTGGTCCGGTTGTTGTTGCAGCAGGGTTATACTGTTCGATCGCTTGTTCGCCCCACAAGTTGTCTAGATAATCTCCATGGTTTGGATGTGGAGGTTGTGCTGGGTGACTTAAATGACTCCCACTTATGGGAGTTGATGGTGGGGTGTGAGGTTTTGTTTCATGTTGCTGCTCATTATTCTTTGTGGCAAAGGGATAGAGAGTTGCTTTACAGAAATAATGTGTTTGGTACGCGCAATGTTTTGGAGGCGGCACGACGGGCGAAAATTGAACGGACGGTTTATACGAGTTCTGTTGCTGCTATTGGGGTGGGGGTTTCTGGTGCGATGGTTAATGAGGGTTATCAGTCTCCACTGGAGAAGTTGATTGGTGATTATAAAAGGTCTAAGTTTTTGGCGGAGCAGGAGGCGGTGAAGGCAGTTAATTTGGGACAAGATGTGGTAATTGTTAATCCTACTACTCCTGTTGGTGCTTGGGATATTAAACCTACTCCTACTGGTGATATTATTGTGCGATTTTTGCGTCGCCAGATGCCTGCTTATGTAGATACTGGTTTGAATATTATTGATGTTCGGGATGTAGCTTGGGGACATTTGTTGGCTTTGGAGAGGGGGAAATGTGGCGATCGCTATATTTTGGGAAATGAAAATCTGACACTTAAGGGGTTACTAGATTTATTGGAGGAAATTACGGGTTTAGCTGCTCCTAGACAAACTGTTCCTGTTTGGTTACCTTTAACTGTGGCATGGGTTGATGAAATAATTCTGGGAAGTTTGGGGAAACTACCTTCTATTCCTTTGGATGGGGTACGAATGTCTCAACAACGAATGTATTATGATACTTCTAAAGCGGTGAATGAGTTGGGTTTACCTCAGTCTTCGATTAGAGTTGCTCTTCAGGATGCTGTTGATTGGTTTCGGGTTTATGGTCTGAAGGAGTAGGGGAGTGAGGGAGTGAGGGAGTGGGGGAGTGATATCAAATCCGGTAGCATTGGTCTTATTCAGCATTATTAAGATTGTAGGGGCGAATGGCCATTTGCCCCTACTGACGTGCTAATTATCAAAAATGTCATTGCCCCTGTGTTAATTACTTACAGCAGTTTTCTAGTTGATGAGGTACAAAGT
The DNA here is from genome assembly GCF_010692625.1 of Okeania sp. SIO2C2. Taxonomy (NCBI): domain Bacteria; kingdom Bacillati; phylum Cyanobacteriota; class Cyanophyceae; order Oscillatoriales; family Microcoleaceae; genus Okeania; species Okeania sp. SIO2C2. The sequence continues at coordinate 110,227 of NZ_JAAHGM010000002.1, read as the reverse complement.
TTTATTGCTCTAGGGAACAGGGAATAGGAAATATAAGAATAGTCCTACAAGTGTACCTTACTATCCTCAAAAGTGCTGTAATAATTGAAGTTTCACCTCACAAAAGCATTCTTTTTTCACTCAAATTCTCTAATTTTCATAACTACTAAATCTTTGTGATTTTCTCTCCTCCTGACTCCTGAGGACTGACTCCTGAGGACTGACTCCTGACTCCAAGAGACTTAACCAATCTATAACTGTTTAACAGGATTTGATATTACAACAAAATAAATAATAGTAGTAAAAATTTACCAGCAAATAATAAAGGTGTTGGTAATGGTAATTTTTGATCGCTTATATCAGGAGCGATATTATCGTTATTGGGAATAGTATCTACAATGAGAGTGATACCATGGTTACCTAAAACATATACAACTTCTCCTGTATTAACTGTAAGTTCTTGGATACATTTAGCATTCCATAAACTACCCCGATAACGAACTCTACCAAGTTGATTTGGTCGAATTATTTCATCAACTATTGCCTCTTTAGTCATGGATAACAAATATCGGTTATTTGTACTATAAGTTTTGACAGCACAATTAAAATTATTTAACATCGATAGCTCTTCTCCTATATATAAAATTAATTGTAAGGATTACCTGTAGAAAAAATGGTAATTATTAGTTTCTCTATGACTTTTGGTTGAAAGTTTTTAGTATAATATTCTTCTGTAGTCTGTAGTCTGAGTCCGCTAAAAATTTATTTTTTACTTTTGACTTATTCAATATAGATAGTCTTCACCAAATGAAACCTCTAATTGCCAACTACTATATAATAATTGGTGTTAATTTTTTCTACATTTGAAGCTTCAGTCATCTAGGTAGTAAATCTGGAACTTTTAGTCAAAATTAGATATTTTATAAATTCCTTGCAGAAGGAAGAAGGAAGAAGGAATAAATTTTAAGTTTTTGATATGTCGCGCCCTTTTCTTCGACTGCTATACTAGGCAATCAGAATTGATAAATTTCCAGAATGAAGAAAAAATAAATATTTTGCAGGTTAATCCTGAAAAATATAAACTTAATAGATATTATTTGTATTTTTCCGAAATATGGAGATAGTGAGCTGATATACTAGGTATAATTTTTTATATTATGTTTGGTTAAATATTTATACTTTGGTAGAAGAAAAGGAGCAAGTTTTTAACGGAGTCAGAAGTCAAAATTTAGATAGGAGAGCCTTTTTTTACCTACCACCTTCTTCAATGATATATATTAAGGAGAGAAATTAGAATATGGGAGGAAATCAATTTCGATTTAAACAGTTTACTATTCTACAAGACCAATGTGCAATGAAAGTCGGTACTGATGGTACTTTATTAGGAGCATGGGTAGATATTTCTGGAGCAGAAAAAATTTTGGATATTGGTGCTGGTACGGGCTTAATTTCTTTAATGCTGGCACAGCGTTCACGTCAGCGGTGTGGAACACTATCCCTTGCTCAAATTGATGCTGTAGAAATTGATGTTAACTCATCTATTCAAGCTAGAAAAAATGTGGAGCGATCGCCATGGTCAGATAGGATTAAAATTTACAATTCCTCTATTCAGAAATATACGGAATATTGTCAAAATAAGTATGATTTAATAGTATCAAATCCACCTTTCTTTGAAAATGCTTCTAAAGCTGCTAAAAAAGCCAGGACAGTTGCCAGACATACAGACTTTCTTTCGCAAACTGATTTATTACAAACAGCAGTTAAACTTTTGTCTGATACAGGTAAAATAGCTGTAATTTATCCGGTAGAGCAAGCTGAAAATTTTCAGATAAAAGCACGATATTTTGGATTATTTTGTCACAAAAAAATATATGTAAAACCCATGCCAAAAATTCCGACAAAGCGAATCTTGATGGAACTAAGTAAAAATCAATTACCCCCTCAAGAAAATACTATTATTATTGAAACTAAACAATATTTATACACCCCTGAATTTATCGCATTAATCAAAGACTTTTACCTAAAATATTAATCTTCTTCCTTCTTCCTGATTTAATATGACTGAACCACTAGAGACAGAACTATATTTAAGTTCAGAAAAAGACGAATTATTTGAAAAAAGCCCCTGGCCGAAACCTTTTACTTTTAATGCCGAAGTAGTCAAAGTTTTTGATAATATGGTATCTCGTTCAGTGCCTCTATATCGAGAAGTTGTAGCAGGTGCAGTGCATTGGACGCGAGCATATTACCAACCAAAAACACGCATTATTGATGTGGGGTGCTCCACAGGTACTTTCCTAGAATTATTGGGGCGATTTTTGAAACAGCCAGCAATTTTAGTAGGAATTGATAATTCTCAAGATATGCTGGATAAAGCCAGAGAAAAATTAGCTCAAATTCAAGATTTTCATCAGATAGAATTAATTTGTGAAAATGCAGAAAATTACTCCTTTGAAAATAGTAGTGTAGTAGTGATGAACTACACCTTACAATTTTTATCTCTCCCTCAACGACAAAAATTATTGCAGGCAATTTATCAAGGTTTAGTTCCTGGTGGTTTGTTATTTATAAGTGAGAAAATCAGGTCTAATTGTCCTCAGTTTCAAGAACAAATTGCCCGTCATTATGAAGCTTTTAAAGCTAAAAATGGTTATGCTCAGAATGAAATTGAACGAAAAAAAGAGGCTCTGGAAAATGTATTAGTTCCTTTGACAGAAATTCAACAATTGCAAATGTTGAATGACAGTGGTTTTCAACAAGTAGAATCGCTGATTAAATTTCATAATTTCATCTCGTTTGTGGCATTAAAATAGTTGGATTAAATTAAAAAAGGGAGTAGGGGAGTAGGGGAGTGGGGGAGTGAGGGAGTGGGGGAGTGGGGGAGTAGTAAACATAAGAGTAATTAATACTAAATGGCTAATAATTATCAAAAATGCTATTCCACCTGTGTTATATCATGTCCGGTTGAATACTTATAAATAAACGACGAAGGAGTCAGGAGTCAGGAGGACTGAGTCAGGAGGGAAGAAAGAAGCAAGAAGAAAGAGGAGGAAAAGGAAAAAGAGGAGAAAGTTTTTTGATCGCTAATTATCCGGACATGATATTAATTACTTAATAATTGAAGTTCCACCTAAGAAAAGCATTCTTTTTTCACCCTTAGTAATCTATATAGATGTTGCATCCAACGTCCCTACTATTCTCTGTTCCCTGTTCCCTGTTCCCTGTTCCCTAAGCAGGAAAATCATAGCTAAATTCACCAACGCCAATTTTTCCTACTTATTTAGGCTGACTATTAAATATACAATTAAATATACAATTAATTTTATACCAATTTCATCAACTTAGGCTACACTACTTATCTTATTCTTTGTGTGAAATAATTCCCTGAAATTACTGTAGCGTCAAAGTTTTAAGCTGATAAAATCTTACTTTTAACTTTTAACTTTTGACTTTTGACTTCCGTGAAACGGTATTACTTGACTACTTACAGCGTATTTCAGGTTTATGAGGTACACTCGCAACAATTTTACAGCACTTTTTAAGATGGTGAGGTACAGTTCAATATTAATCTATATCCCCTCTTCCCTACTCCCTACTCCCTACTCCCTACTCCCTACTTCCAAAATGTTAATATTAGCAGAACATATCCTATTCATCAAACTGTGAGGTTTTCTGATGTTGACTCTTTATCACACCCCAATATCTCCTAATTCCCGTCGCGTCTGGGTGACATTGCTAGAAAAAGGACTTGAGTTTGAGCTGGTAGAACTTAAACTGAGTGATGGAGAACAATTTCAACCGGATTATTTGGCCATTAACCCTTTCCACCACATTCCTGCTTTGGTAGATGATGGCTTTAATGTAGTGGAATCTTTGGCAATTTTGGACTATTTAGAAGCCAAGTACCCTACTCCTACTATGTTGCCTCAAGATGTCAAAGACCTAACAATTGTGCGAATGGTACAAATGGTTAGTGTTAATGAATTATTGCCTTCCATTGATGCATTAGTACCAAGAATATTTGATTTACCAGGAGAGGATTTAGAAAAAGTTGAGAAAGCGCAACAGAAAATTGCTACAGCACTAACATTTTTTGAGAAATTATTGGGCGATCGCTCTTATTTTGGTAGTGACAATTTAACTTTAGCTGATGTTGTTGCTGGAACAATTGTTCCCTTATTCTTAGTAAGAGGTGGTATTTCCTTGGTTGAATATCCTAAAGTAAGTGCTTGGTGCGATCGCTTAATGGCACGTCCAACATGGCAAGCTTCTGAGGCCACACCAGAAGCATTTGAAAACTTCAGGTCTATTCTGGTAGCTCGAATGCAACAAAATTGAAGAAGATGTTCAACAATTAATAATTAATAATTAATAATTAATAATTACCTCTCCTTGAAAAGAAGGGCGTTGGTGAATCAAGCTATGAAAGCTAAATTTATAAAGTATAAAATGCTTTTTAATTAGTATTTAGGCGATCGCCATTTAAAAAAATCATAGCCACGCATCACCAACGCCAAAAGAAGAAGATTGACGGGGAGCGTGAAAATTTTTTCTTTTTTCTCCTCTAAAGGAGAGGCTTTAAACCTCAATCATTCGGTAAGTGGTAGGTTTTAGGTATCATATAGAATCAGGTTATACAGTATATGTTTATAATTCTATCAACACTTCAATAGACTTGTCGCTTTATAACTTAAAAAACTCCCAAAAACCATGGTATGTAAGGATTGTAGCTATTTAGGAAAAAATGCTTAGAATTATTGCTCTGTCTAGGTTGGAGTAATTTTTTCCCTCTATTTAGCGACAACTCTAATATTAAATCAGACCATCTCCCCTACTCCCCCACTCCCCTATTCACCATCTCTGCCATATTACAAATCTCGGTGAGTAAATACCTTAGGGCGATCGCCAGAATAAGTAGCAGCAACATGACCATCACCTACAACTTGATATTTATAAGTTACTAACCCTTCTAAACCTACTGGACCTCTTGGTGGAATTTTCTGTGTACTAATTCCTACTTCAGCTCCAAAACCATAACGAAAGCCATCAGAAAACCGAGTCGAGCAGTTATGGAATACACCTGCGGCATCTATTTGAGCAAGAAATAACTCTGCAGTTTGTCTATCCTCAGTTACGATAGCATCTGTATGTCCAGAACCATAAGTATTGATGTGAGCGATCGCTGACTCTAAATTATCTACTACTTTAATTGACAATACTAAATCGCTGTATTCTGTTGCCCAGTCTACTTCTGTCGCCACCTTTACCGACGGTAAAATCTTCCGAGTAGCTGCATCACCTCGTAACTCTACCTGATGCTTTTCCATCATTGGGAAAACCTCTGTCAAAAACTTGTCAGCAATATCAGTATGAACTAACAAAGTTTCCACTGCATTACAAGCAGCAGGATACTGAGTTTTTGCATCCACAGTAACTGCAACTGCCTTTTGAATATCCGCTGACTTATCTACATAAACATGACATATTCCTTCAGCGTGACCCAAAACAGGAATTTGAGTATTTTCCTGCACAAATTTCACAAAAGAATTAGAACCTCTGGGAATAATTAAATTGACATATTTATCTAATTTCAGTAACTCCAGAGTTTCTTCTCGCGTAGTTAACAACTGTACTGCATCAGGATTAACAGAAGTTGTTGCCAGTCCTTGGCGAATTGCTGTAACTAACTCTTGACATGAATTAGTTGCTTCTTTACCTCCTTTGAGAATGACGCCATTTCCTGATTTAATTGCCAAAGCCGAAATTTGAATTACAGCATCAGGACGAGCTTCAAAAACTACACCAATAACTCCCAATGGACAAGTAATACGTTTGAGAATTAATCCTTCATCTAATTCTCGATGTATTTGCACCGTACCAACTGGGTCAGCCAAAATAGAAACATTCCGTAAACCTGCGATCGCGCTGTTAAGTTTGGCCTCATCCATTTTCAATCGATTATAAAGAGGTTTAGCAATGCCATTGGTTTGAGCTATCTGACAGTCAAGTTTATTTGCTGCTAGAATTTTTGGTGCTGCGGTTTCCAGTGCTTGGGCGACTGCTTCAATTGCTTGATTTTTTGCTTCTGTGGATAAACCTGCCGATTTTTGTGCTGCTTGACGGGTTGTTTTGGCTATTTCAGTCAAAGAAACTTCTATAATCATCGTCTTTTTGGTATTTTTTTACGACTTATTTTCTCATTATACTGCTTTGGTATAATAATTATTAATGATCTTGTGATTGATATTAATTCTTAAATTTATATCTCAAGTTTTAAATGAATTTTATTGAGCAAAAAAAAAATTGAGGGGATAAAAGTACAGGATATTTAATGTAAGTGTGGCACATCAATCAAAATTAATGTTTTGCTCTATACTCTAAATTAATCACACTCAGTTAAAACTATTTAATCTCAACTAAAATATGCTTAATTATTTTCTATTTCAGATATTTTTTGATTATTTAAAAGCTATTTGTGGAAAAAATAAGTATATATTATTTGGCATATTTTTATATTATTTTATTCAAAAAATGTTATCAGATCAGGCTTTAAAATCAAGCAATATCAGTAAATAAAAGCCTTTTTCCCATAGCATTACATTAGTAATAGGCTGATATACGACTTACTAATTGCTAAAACATTACAATTTCTGTCCGGATGTTTATCCTTTTAGCCAGAAAGCAATCAATAGACTAATTTTATCTTCAATAACCAAAAAAATCAGGTCTCAAGCCTTCCATTTTAAGGGGATAAAAAAGAAAGAAAATTCTGCATCTTCTCGTCTCCCTATTGCAGGAGGTACTGTTAACGAAGTCAGAATTCAGAAGTCAAAAGTTATTTTTGTAACGAGGATTTGAGCAAGGATCCAAAAATATTTTGCCTTAAAAGGCGGGGTTGCACGACCCAATTATTTTGATAACGCAGTTCCTCTTTCTGAGGCTAAATGATAACTTATATAGCGTTTTCAAATGAGATGTCAAAAAGAATTGGTTATTGACTAACAGTAAAAAGTCCAGCAAACCTTCTTACCTGTTGCCTGTTACCTGTTGCCTGTTGCCTAAAAGCGACCAGGTTTTTTACGCAACTCAAATGAAATTACTATAACTGAATTGACTTATGCAAATTTATAAATTTATTTCATTCAAACAACTACTCATCAAGCAAAATAACTTCTTTAATCGCTATAAAATCTCAAAAATCATCACAGTTATAATTTTTAGCCTCTTAACCTTTATTCTGATAACTAATCAAACTTTCTTAGCATTAGGCCAGACTTCAGAAACATTACAGAATAATAATATTGAAAATATTACTCAAGTTCCATCATTAACACCTATCAGTAATATAGTTTATAAACCAATCAAAATCGACAGTAGAGAAATTTTCAAAGTAGCCGCAGTAGCAGGACAAGAAATCCAAGGAAATAGCAATACATCTCCCCTAAATATTAGAGTTAGACTGTATGAAAATAATCTTAAACAAACAATTAAAGATTGCTTTGATGCTGACACTTTAAAATTAACTCTTGAAACCCGAGAAAACCAGACTTTAGTATTTGCCTCAGACGCAGAAGAACTAAAAAATAAATTTCTGATTGCCATCACAGATTTAGATGCTCAAATTCATGGCATATCTAGAGAAGATTTAACTAATCAGATTATTGGTTTTATGAAGGATGCCTTAATTAGAGCACAGAGAGAACGACAAGCAGACTATTTATTGAGGCGACTTTTAATTTCTTTCGGAATAATATTAGTTTTGATTCTGTTGAGCTTTCTCATATCAATTTGGCAAAAATACTGCTTCAGAAAGTACCAAAAAATCCAAAAATCTATAGAAAATTTAATAGTCTCTCGTCCACAGATAGATGAATTTAGAAATTATCAAGAATTAACTACAGCAAAAACAGAGTTAGCTTTAGGGCAAAAACAACAGTTAAGATGGGAACAACAGCAAGATAAAAATTCTTTTTTTAGAAGTTTTCTGCAAGTAAGTCACTTGATTTTATGGTTAAGTGGTATTATTTGGATTTTAGGTAATTTTCCTCATAGTCGTTGGCTACAGATTTTTTTAGTTTCTCATGTCATAGTGTTCACTATTATAATTGGTACTTATTTAGCAATTAAAGGTAGTCCGGTGATGGTCAACTGGTTTGCTATAAATAGTTTTAAAAGATTAGAAAATCAAAGTTATGGTCATAGAAAAATACCACAAGCAATTACTTTTTCTCATACATTGAAAGGAATTGTGATGTTTACATTAGGTTGTATTGGTATGCTGGGGATATTTCAAAATTTCAATTTTTCTATAACTATAGTATTATTAGGTTTAGGTATTATTAGTTTTACAGTTTCTTTGGGTGGTCATAATCTAGTTAAAGATATCATCAGTGGAATTTTAATTTTGCTAGAAGATCAGTATGCAATTGGCGATTTGATTGACCTAGATTATACTATAGGTTATGTAGAAGATATGAGTTTTAGTGTCACACAATTACGTGATGTAGGAGGACGTTTAAGTTCAATTCCTAATAGCAATATTTCTATAGTTCATAATTTTACGAAAGATTGGGCAAGTATTGATTTAAGAATAAAAGTTAATTTAGATTCTAATTTAAGCCAAGCAGTACAATTAGTTAAACAAGTTGCTAATGAATTAAAAAATGATATAGAGTGGGGAGAGAAAATTTTAGATTCTGCCAGTATTTTAGGTGTAAATAGTGTTTCTAAAACTGAAGTAGAACTTATGGTTAGAATGAAAAGCATACCAAGAGAACAATGGAATGTAGCCCGTGAATTTTGCTACAGGTTGAAACAAATTTTTGAGTTGAAAAAGATTGCCTTTAATGCCACAATAACTTCAAAATATAGATAAGTCCCTTCGGTTTCCTGTAAAATAGTACAAGTACCTAACTTTTACCCAAGAGTCAAGACAATAGAATCCTTGACAACTTTCACCAAATTAAAAATGATACTAAACAAAAAAATATCAAAATTACTGATCTTAAAAGGACTTGCCCTAATCATACCTTTGGCTGTAAATGCCGTAACATATCCTACATCTGCCCAAATTAATCCTAACCCACCCCCAAATAATCAAAACTCCTCAGGGCGCACCATGACTGTTCGCTCCGACATTCAAGAAGCAGACTCTCGAACAGGAGTTGTTACAGCTCGTGGTAATGTCCAAATTAACTATCCAGCTCGCCAAATTCAAGCCACAGCAGCTCAAGCTCAATACTTTAGTAGAGAACGTCGAATTGTCCTCAGTGGAGATGTATTTATCCTACAGGATGGTAATACAATTCGTGGAGAAACAGTTACCTATCTCATAGATGAAGGACGCTTTATTGTTCTACCTCAGTCTCAAGGGCAAGTAGAATCTGTATATTTAGTGCCTACAGGTGAAGATGCAGATGGGGGAAGCAATGTTACTGCTCCATTCAATCCAAAACCCGCCTTTAAAAGTCCAATAAGCCCATAACTATATTATATATAATTAAAAATTATCGCATATTACAAATTAATGTGGTGTGCCTGATTTTTTGTATCTGTTCTCTGTTCCCGAAAACTCTAGAAATCTTTACACAGCAAACTACCAAACAAAATTGTTTGTATAGCAGAAGGAAAAAGTAAGAAGTTTTATTCCCAAGTTTGTAGCTATTTCATAAGTCAAATACAGTAATGGCGACTGCTATATATCTACAAAATATTCAGGTATATTTTCTTTTTCCTGTTAAGGTTTTCCGTACCTCCAAGTATTAAATGAATTTTGCACAGGTAATAATATGATTGACAATAACAATATTTTGTGTATATTGAAGCAGCCTGGAATTGGTAAGATATTTGTTGTTTCTAAAGCTTAGGAATGAGGATTTTATTATCTACATAAGTTGAATTGCTTAAGCTCACTATTGTGTGAGTGCTTTAAAAAAAATCTGGACTTTATTTAATTCTTATTCCTTAGTTAATCTTTGAGAGCTGGCTTCTAACCCAAATATGAAAATTGTTCTTGAGAATATTCATAAAAACTATGGTAAACGTGCCATAGTTAGCCGAGTTAATCTATTCATTGCCCAAGGAGAAATTGTTGGCCTACTCGGTCCTAATGGCGCAGGTAAAACCACTACATTCTATATCGCTACAGGTATAGAAAAACCCTCCCTTGGCACTGTCTTTTTAAATGAGTTAGATATCACAACTCTACCAATTCACAAGAGAGCAAAACTGGGTATTGGCTATCTGGCCCAGGAACCAAGTATTTTTCGCAACCTCAGTGTTAGAGATAATATTCTCCTGGTCTTGGAACAAACAAAAATTCCTCGTCGCCAGTGGAAAAAGTTCTTAGATTCTCTATTGTATGAGTTTCGCTTAGAAAAAGTTGCTTCTACTTTAGGTTCCCAAGTTTCCGGTGGAGAACGGAGGCGAACAGAACTAGCAAGAGCCTTGGCCTCTAGCAAAGATGGACTAAGATTTTTGTTTTTAGATGAACCATTTGCAGGAGTAGACCCAATTGCCGTTTCTGAAATTCAAAAGATTGTTGCCAAATTAAGAGAACGAAAAATGGGCATCCTGATTACCGACCATAATGTTAGAGAAACTCTAGAAATTACTGATCGAGCCTATATTATGCGCGATGGACAAATATTGGCATCTGGAACAGCAGAAGAACTTTATAATAATCCTTTAGTACGTCAGTATTATTTGGGTGATAAATTTAAGTTTTGAATTATGGCGCTGTGCGCAGGCAACAGGCAACAGGCAACAGGCAACAGGCAACAGGAGGAATAAATTGCTGATAATATAAGACTTTTAGCTATTAGACAGTTCCTGTAATTTGTAAATCTGCTAGCGCACATTGCTATATTCAATTCCGTAACGGTTTTAACCAGAGGTAATTAGGGCTTGCAGATTAAATCTAAAAACATTGACATATAAAGACTTTAGTCTTTTTGGGGACGAAAAAAATGCCTGGTTTTCAGTCTAAAACGCTCAAAAAGGAGCGTATTTTAGGCGCATAGTTGGGCAGAAAAATCATTCTTACAATTCTTACTCCTACCTCCTCGCTCATTCCCCGTTCCTCCTGTCTCCTACCCCTACCAAAAGACTTTCCATACGCAAACTCTAATTATCAATTATCCATTATCCATTATCCATTATCAATTATCCATTATCCATTATCCATTATCCATTAATGAAACTGTGCCAACAACAAAGTTAAATCATCATCAGTTCTACCTGTAACTTTAGGCGATCGCAAAAATTCCTCCAATTGTTTAGTCGCCTCTTGTTCATCTGTCACCACAGTCATAAACTTAAACAATGGTGCAAAAAACGGACAATGAGGCAACCCCCTTGGCATCTTCAAAGCCAGCATTTGTAACCCATCGGAAAAAATTGCTAAATGAGCAGGCTTTCCTTGCCAAATATTGATTTGAGCAGCTTCCACACCTTGCTCTGAAATCAAAAAAGTTGTCTCATTAATATATTCTCCACTTTGAGGAGCAGTCAGCGGAAAGATATTTTCTTCACCATCTCCCACCACAGCCGCACCATCTCCCACCTGAGCAGCAATAGCAAACTCTGGTGTCGCCACCACCAAAATTAAAGTTGCAGCAAACTCCCGTGCCTCAACCTTCCTCACTTGAGACTCAGCCAAAACTGCTGTTCTCGCGGCTCTCAAAGCATCAATTAATTTATACTGCCAATCAACATTATTATCTTTAGACAGCAATTTTTGTTTAGAAATAGTTTCTACTGCAGCACTGACAGCGATTTTTGCTCCTACCTCCCCAAAATTGGATGAACCAGCACCATCAGCAACTGCTGCAACTAAAATATCTTCCGGTAAAATCTCCCAATGATTTGCATCCTGACATGGTTGTCCACGTTTTTTGTGACTCGTACCTGCCACTGACACCGATACCACTCGCCAATGACCTTGTTCTTCTGTTGACATAACCTAACTTTTGGTAACTTTCCTTATTTCATTTGTGCAAGATATTAGGTGTTCTGCTTTAGGTACTAATTGCTATAACACCTTCTTCTATAATTAACGAGCTATCAGCTTTTATCGCTCTGAGTTATTTCAGTTATCAGTTATCAGTTATCAGTACCTCTGCAATAACGAGGCTTGACATCAGGAATATGCTCTTTTTTTTATCCTCTTAAAAGGGGAGACTTTAGAGCACAATTTTTCGGTAAAAATCCCCGGGTTCTTATCATCCAGATGGTTGAGGAGGAGTCGAAATCTCCTTTCGGTTCCGGAATTATCTGCAAACGGGGGTGTGTCAAAAAAAATCTGCTGACTGCTGAAAGCTGAAAGCTGAAAGCTGACCGCTGAGGTGCTTCTTTAAACTGTTCCCCATCCAGGAGGAGGCAAGGCCACTTGTTCGTCAACTTTAGAGTGGGAAACCTGCTGCATACTGGCAGATAACCAAATAAACATTTCCCGAAAGTCAAGTCCTCTCAGTTTTAGCGGTGTTCTGAGCGCAATTTCTCCAAGCTTATCCATATTTGCCCCTTCTACACCCACTGCAAAAAAGGCAACGTGCTTGTTATCTTCTTCTTCTCTAATGCGCTCTGTTGCTTCCTTAACAACTTTTTCTGATTCACCTTGAGGTTCGCCATCAGTAATCAAAAAAATCCAAGGTCGATAGTAAGTTATGCCATTATTCCGATATTCTAACTTCCGAGCTGCAATCATATCCAGCGCTTTGTTAATAGCTGTACCCATGTAAGTTTGTCCTTGGGCTGTTAATACCGGGTTTTCAAATTGGTCTGCAGTGATAAACTCTTGCAAAATTTTTATTTGGTTGTCAAAAGAAATAATTGCCACCTCTACTCGTTTTTTAGCTAAGTCATCGGTAATTAAATTATTTCTAAAAGTTTCTAACCCCTCATTCAAAGCTTGAATAGCTTTGCCTGTCATTGATGCTGAGGTATCCAATAGTAGGACACAAGGACAGCGGGGTTCAGGGTTTTCTGCAAATTCTACTGCTTCATCAAGTCTCATAGTAGTTTTTTGGCCTTATATTAACAATTTATATTTTTTATATTTGTTTTCTTTATCTCTGATTCTAGAACTAACTATATTTCTAGTAACTTTGGATTAAATACAACTAACATTCAGATGACATAGTACACCATAAGGCATTTTCTGACTAATACAATATCTAAAATGGGGAGATAATCTTGGGTTGAGAGCTAGATTAATCAAAGTTTTTCCTCATCTCTATTTCTAAGCTCTAAAGATAGAATATAGCAGAAGGAAAAGGGAAGAAGGGAAGTTGGAAGAAGCTTGATTATTAATATTCCCAAGTTTGCAGCTATTTCCCCTGTACTTCGGCAGAGAATTAAAAAAGAGTTTGGAAACAGGGTCGAGAAAATTGAAGAATATAAAGCAAATATTTATACCTTATTATTGTTTGAAAATTAAATTATGACCACAGCACAAACACAAAAACTAACTTTTGATAACTTCTCAGAAAAATGTCCTGAAAAAGGTATTTACGAATTTGTGAATGGAGAAATTGTAGAAGTGAGAGCAACCCGAAACCATGATGATGTAGCTAACTTCCTTTTATTCTCTTTTAATGATGAAATTAGAAGACTTAATCTGAATTTGGTTGTCACTAATACAGTAGTCATCAAAAAATTAAGAAAAGACGGCGTAGAACAAGGAATAAATCCTGATGTTAGTGTAATTTATCGAACTATTTGGCGTTCCAATCGTTCTGATTATAATGCCTTACAAATGCCCATTCAATTAGCAGTAGAAGTTACTTCTACAAACTGGGAAGATGACTATGTAGACAAATTAGATGAATATCAACGTTTAGGAATTACTGAATACTGGATTGTAGATTATTTAGCTATTGCCTCAAGAGCATATTTAGGAAATCCCAAAGTTCCGACTGTCTTTGTTTTTTATCTGGATAAAAATGCTAAGTATAGACAAACTCAATTTAGAGGTGCTGAACAGATTACATCACCCACATTTCCAGAATTATCTTTAACAGCAGAACAAGTATTAACCGCTGAAAAAAATTGACTTAAGAAACAGCGTTTTTTTGTAATTTACCTTTGATATTTTTGTAAGCTTGCCTAGCAGCCACAGGTTTAAACTGAGTATCCACAAATTGCACCGGATGGTATGTCTCAATCCACAAATGAGCTCCACAGCGCAATGGTTCTAATGGTTTATAAACTATACGACACGGACCATGAATTTCCATTTGATGCCCCATATCATTGTGATTTGTTTGCTTCAAAGAGACTACAGGTATCAATTCCTCAATAGACACTTGAGGATTTTCTTTAATGATGTCGATATTTGCTTTGATGATATGTTGATTGACATGAATGATCGTCGGCTTCTCTCGCTTTTTATGACACCATACACCTTTAGGTCCTCTAGAACCTGGTATCACAATAGGCATCTTCCCATAAAGAGGAATTCGCCAAAATCCATTATGTTTGTAAGCGCCTTTAATTCTGTTTTGAGAAAGTAAAACCCTAACTCGTTGGCAACAGATACCCAATAAAAAAGCTGCTTCTCTAGTTCCAATAATAGTCATTTTTACTATAGCACTATAGTTTTTATTCTATATTCAAATATAATTTGAACTTTACTACATATAAAGGTAGTCATCAATTAAATAAATTCTGTTACTTTGATTACATTATGTCAATAAAGTTGGCTAACTTTAGACACATATAATTTTCGGTAAAAAATATGGCGATAGTCCTCTGGCAATAATCTTTGATTTAACTGTGAGAGTATCAAAAGTAGGGGGCGTATCAACACTCCCTACTTAATCGCAATTACAAAAATTCACCTCCCATAAAAGCTTGCAAGACTTCCGGTATTTTCACACTACCATCAACCTGCTGATAATTTTCCAAAATAGCCGCCATAGTTCTTCCCACTGCTAAACCAGATCCATTCAGAGCGTGAACATGCTGAGTACCTTTTTTCTTTCCTTCCTTAAACCGAATATTTGCCCGACGTGCCTGAAAATCTTTCACATTAGAACAACTAGAAATTTCTCGATATGTTCCTGATGATGGTAACCACACCTCCAAGTCATAACACTTAGCCGCAGAAAAACCTAAGTCTCCAGTACACAATTCTATAATTCGATAAGGTAATTTTAGTGCTTGTAAAATAGCTTCTGCATCTGCCACCAATTTTTGATGTTCTTCTTCAGAGCGATCAGGATGCACAATTTTTACCATTTCGACCTTATTAAATTGATGGAGTCGGATTAACCCCCTTGTATCTTTGCCATAAGCACCAGCTTCTCGACGAAAACAAGGAGTATAAGCACAATGATAAATAGGTAGTTGTTCCGCAGTCAAAATTTCATCCCGATACAAATTCATCGTTGAAACTTCCGAGGTAGGTATTAACCATAGATCGTCTGCTTCACACTTAAAACTATCCTCAGCAAATTTTGGCAGTTGACCTGTAGCTGTCAAAGACTGACTATTTACCAATAATGGGGCCATAACTTCAACATAGCCAGCTTGAATATGGCGGTTGAGCATAAATTGAATGATGGCACGCTCTAATACTGCTCCTGCTCCCATTAATGCCACAAAGCGACTTTGAGCAATTTTTACCCCTCGTTCAAAGTCGAGAATACCTAGTTTTTCCCCAATTTCATAGTGGGGAATAATTTTTGGATTTTGGGGAATATATTCATCCCCCCAACGTTTGACTTCGATGTTTTCTGCTTCACTTTTTCCTAAAGGTGTAGACTCACTAGGCAAATTAGGAAGAGGTAAGAGCAAGGCTTCTATTTTGGCCTTTATCTCTTTTTCCCTGGGCTCTAGTTCGCTGAGTTGGGTTTTGATTTGATTTCCCTCATCTTTGAAAGCTTGAACTTCGGCACCCTTGGGGTCACTGCCTGATTTAATTTTTTCTCCTACCTGTTTACCGATCTGATTACTGCGAGCTTGGAGTTGCGATCGCTCTGTTTCCAGTTCTCGTTGTTGCTGATCCAATTCTAGAATTGGCTGTAAGTCGTAGTCTCCACGACGGTTGAGTAATTCTTGTACAGTTTGCAGATTTTCCCGAATTTGTCTAATATCTAACACAATTTCTCCCTAGGCCCTTAATTTATCCCACTTAACAGAATATTACTTTAGCTCAACTATTGTTCAAAAAGTCAAAATTTGAAAATCAAAAGTCAAAAGTCATAATATCTATAATTAATCTGTCAAAGCGAATCCCCACTGTTTTTGTCCGTAGGCAGTGATGACCACAATCTTGACACCAGTATTCGTGATGTCCTTTTCTGATATTAGTGCTTCCGCACGCTGGACATTGCAATTTTCTGAAAGTTTTATCAATCTTCATCGGCAACATAAATTTTGGTGTGAGGTCGATAGTTTAAATATTCTTCTAAAAAGCTCTCTATGTCTCCAATATAAGTGCAGTGACTATTCATGTGTCGGAGAAGATTTTTATTCTTACGTCGAACTGAATTGCCTAAATTATTAATATCAACAGCATTTTTTCTAATTTGATTTTCAATCCGACCGATATACCGAAAAACAATCCAGCTACAACCTATCACAGAAAAAATAGTAGTAACCATGCCGACCGTCACAATAGTTTCTGGAGTCATTTATTAAAGACCAGTAACAATCTGGAGATGTTCAATATTTTAGAAATTCTGGTAGTTCTGAAGCTAGGAGTCAGTTATTACTATGGTGTCGGCAATGTATTGTTTATCCTCGGCATCGCCTGACCACTCTAGTTGGTAGGGAATTGGGGACTAAATATGATGAGTTGCTGGCTAAATATTCTAGTGATGAAAGTCTAAGCAAAGTCCAAGCTATTACTAAATATTTTGATAGGCAGATTGAGGCGATAGCGCTTATTGAGAAGTCCATGGCTGAAACTCCTAATATTCCTGCACTTCTGCAAATTAAGGCAATTAAAATTGGTGCAATTCAAGCTAAAAAAAGTTTTCTTTTGGCTGCTGAATCGGGTGTAAATGTAGATTTACTGGAGGCTATAAACACAGAAAAAGCTAAAGGCTTCAAAACTCTAATTCCTTTTAAAGTAATTAGCCTTGCTCTTAGAAGGTTATGGCTAATGCTTAAAAAGGCCAATTGTACTAATTGAGCGATCGCTATAGTTGTCCCAAAAGGTTTAGGAAGTAAGTAAAAAAGTTACTCCTAAACTTCTTACCTTCTAAAAATCTAGACAATCCTAGACACGCTCAACATCACCGATGAAGAGCGAAATTCCTGATCACCTGTCCATAAGTCTACTGGCATGCGAAGGTTAATGTTCCGCTCAAACGCATTGAGTTTAGGATTCCCTAGGCGGGTTTTCGTCAAACACGAAAAGTCGAGTGCCAAACACTCCATAATTGTTGCTAAAATCCTCTGATCTTAGCAGACAGATGTAATAATAACATAGATTAATGGCGTAAAAACATAGACATTTTGTAGATATAAGTCTTGGATAGTCCATGTTTTTCAGCTTTAGTAAGCAACAGTAAAGCGCCAGGCTCATAACCTGGTTGATGCAGGTGCAAATCCTGCCACTGCAACTATAGCAACTAGCAGTTAGCTATTGGCTATCGGCTTTTTAATTTTTATTTAGTTGTTTGCTGGAGCTGATTAGTTGTTGTACATGAAAACTTTTATGAGTGGAGATGGTGTAACGATAATATTTTGGCCTCCAATACCGACGATCTAGCTTTAAATCCTAGTCTCCGCGCCAACATCATTTGAAAATTTTGTTAGCAGTTTATAGAACCCATTTGGTATCTTTGTCCGCAATTAAATTTTTGCTCAGAAGTTAGGAGATGGAGGGAAGGAATATGGGAAAAAGCGGATGCAACCCCGCGCCGTCCCACGGCGCAAGCAGTCAGACCCCGGCGTTTTGCTGGCGCATAACTACGTTAACGGCTAGCCTCTTACAGAGGAGCTAAAGCTAACGCCCACATGAAAAGCAGAGCGGATCTGCACTCTTCGGATTTCCTCGCCATGGGAATGCTGACTCCTGTGAGGGAACGCGCACCAAGCAGGTTGAAAAATACTCCCCACCTCCCCATCTCTTTTTAAATAGATCTCAAATGGGTTCTATAGAAACCTAAAACCTTATCAGTATAGCTACCAATCTCACCTTGATTATATTGATTTGGATCTCCTGTCATCCACCATGCTGCTGCTCGACGCACTGCTAATGACTCATCATTACCACTAGCAGCATACTGCTCTTTCAAAATATCTTCCATTACGCATCCCAAAATTTCCCTTGCTTTTGTTGTATTTGCTTCAAACTCTTTTACAGTCATTTCCTCTCCAGTGCAAAGTCTCGACCACCTGGGAATATTATCTGGCTTAATTTGCCAGTCGCTATACAATCCATCATTTTCTGTTCCTGTTTGCGGTGCCGCTAGTCGGAGTGCTTCAACTAATGCCTGAACTTGAGTATTTGATATCTGTGCTTTTGCTGGCATTACCCAAATTATTAAAACAGCAACGATCCCTAATATAAATCTCATAGTGTCTCACCTATAACCAGAAGTCAATTTGACTTTATATTATATATTAAGTTAAAGGTGTTTGTGTTATATAAGTAATACCAAATTAATAAATATTTGCTACAAATAGCTAGGATCTTTCTTAGGAGTCAACCCACCCCTAACCCCTCCTGGGAGGAGAAGTCAGGAGGACCGAGTCGTATGGGAATTGTTTCAATACCATTTTTCAGGTCGCAAATCATTCTTTTCTCTTGGTGCGCTACTAGATGCGACTAGCGTCGTCGCGGGATATGACGCAAGGGAATGCTGACTCCTGTGAGGGAACACGCACCAAGCAGGTAGAAAAATGCTCCCATCCCCCCATCTCCCCATCTTTAACTATATAAATATAAGGCTTTGTTGCACAAAGAGAGTAAATAGGGTAAAAATAACAGTGCATGGTACAACAAACCTACACTAAACGTAGATATGAGTAAATCCAAGTCCAAGTCTAAGTCCAAATCTAAGTCTAAGTCTAAGTACCATCTCAGCAACTGGTCAGAGTATGATGATTCCTTAAAACACAGAGGGAGTTTGACATTTTGGCTAAATGACGAAGTGATAGAGCAGTGGGTAAACCAACAGAGGACTGGACGTAGGGGAGCATCTAATACTTATAGCGATGTAGCTATTGAACTAATGGTAACTTTCAGTAGTTTGTTTGGACTAGCGTATGGGACAAACAGAGGGGTTTGTAGAATCTATATTTGACTTAATGGGACTAGATTTATCTGTACCAGACCATAGCACAGTATGCCGTAGGGTCAAGAAATTAAAGATTGTGATACCAGTAATGCCAACCCGTGAGGGGATGCACTTAGTAGTAGATTCTACGGGGGTTAAAGTATATGGTGAAGGGGAATGGAAAACCAGGATTCACGGTGTAGGTAAGCGTAGGACATGGCGTAAATTACATTTAGGTGTCAATGAAGCCACAGGAGAGATTGTCACAGCAGTTGCCACAACTAATGATGTAAGTGACGACCAAGTATTTGGTGACCTATTAGATGGAGTAGAAGGGGAGATTAACCAAGTATCAGGTGATGGAGCTTATGATAAGTGCAAGTGTTATGAAAAAGCGAGTCAGTTGGGGGCGAAAACGACGATTCCACCACGAAAAGATGCGGTGATTTGGCAACATGGCAACTGTAGAGGAACTCCCCATCCTAGAGATGAAAACTTGAGACGCATTAGGCAAGTGGGACGAAAAAAATGGAAGCGTGAAAGTGGCTACCATCGACGCTCCCTATCAGAAACCACAATGTTTAGGCTCAAAGTGATATTTGGAGGGAAGTTGCGACGACGAAAATTCGACAATCAAGCCGTGGAGTTGTTTATACAATGTGCCATGCTTAATCGAATGATTCAAATAGGTAAACCCAAAAGCTACAAAGTTGAAATCTAGTTAACTCAACTCAGGGGAGTTATCACGATCGCCACTTTCATGCAACAAAGCCTAAATATAATATAGATAGATCTCAAATGGGTTCTATAAAATCTTGCTCTAGGGAGGTTCCATAGAACTTCCCTACTTTCTCCTCGGTTCGCTGTTACCCAAAAGCTTTAATTTCTGCAACTAATTTATCAATTTCTGCTTCTTGAGTAAAATAATGAACACAAGCTCTTACACAATCTGGATCGAGAATAGTTCGTACCATAATTTCCTGCTTTTCTAGATATTCAACTAACTGCTGATGAGACTTACCATTAGTTAACTGAAAAGAAACTAATCCTGCTTCTGGAGGTGCAGTTAGCAAACAATTAATATCAGGAATTTTCTGTAATTTTACCCATAAATATGCACTGAATTCTTTAATTTTTTCATATCTTTCTTCAGCAGTTCCCCACTGATTATGTAGAGCGATCGCCTCCTTTAAAGCCGGAGCTAAAGGATAAGCAGAAGTCGCAATTTCATAACGTCTACCATCAGGTTGCCAAGCAATCGGTTTACCACTTTTATCTTTAATAATACCCCGCCATCCAATAAAAGTAGGCCTTAAATTTTTCCTCGCTTCAACACTTACATAAAGTCCTCCTAAACCTCCTGGTCCACACCACCATTTATGACCAGTAAAAGCATAAAAATCAACTTCTGTTTCGGCTAAATTTAAAGGTAAAACACCTACAGATTGAGCAGCATCAACTAATACTTTCACTGGAGAATGAGAGAAACTGTGACACATTTTAACAATTTCAGTTAATGGCAAAACCTGACCTGTATTCCACAATATATGGCTAATTACTAATAATTTAGTGTTTGGCCGTAAATTATTAGCAATAACTTCTATAGGGTCTCCTTCATTTAAAGTTGCCATAATCGGGCAAGTAGAAACCTCTATATTAAAACGTCTTTGAATCTCCTCAATTGTAGCAATAACTCCTGGATGTTCGCAGTCAGAAAGTAATATATGATCGCCTGCTTGCCAATCAATCCCCCAAAGTGGAATATTACAACCTACAGTAACATCTTCTGTCAGAGTAATAGTATCTAGAGAAACTCCTAACTCAGCAGCGATTGCACCCCGGACTGAAGCTACTTGTTTTTCTACCCAAATTCCGGCTTTTCCAGAAAAAGGTCCGATATTTTGTATTTCTTGATAAGACTGATAAATTGCCTGTAAAGATGCTTCAGGCATTGGTCCTTGCCCACCATAATTAAAATAAATTTTATTAGCTAAAGCCGGAAAATTTTGTTGATAATTTGATAATTGAGAGGGATGATGATTCATATAAATATTGCAGATTATCTAATCATTTAGTGCTTTGGGATTATACCATAAATTTTTATTTAAATATGTTTTGTTGCTTCCAAACCATCCATTTCTGGCATTTGCACATCCATCAACACCAAATCATAGGGTACTTTTTCTAAAGCTATCAAAGTTTCTAATCCATCACTAACCACATCAGGACGATAACCCATTCGTGCTAACATTGACAATGCAACTTTTTGATTAACTACATTATCTTCAGCTAGTAAAATTCTTAAAGGTAGGCGTGTCGCCAGATTGCCATCAATCTTGATATCAGCTTGATTTTTCATATTGACTACCTGATTAGTAAAAATCTGCATCAGTACTTTATATAACTGATCTGGCTTAATCGGCTTATTTAGACAAGCTTGTAAATTGCTTTTATCACCTTTAGGACAACCTATAGAAGTTAACATCACTATTGGCAGTGTTTTTAGTCGAGGAAGCTTACGAATTTCAGCAGCTAAAGTTAGACCATCCATTTCCGGCATTTGCATATCTAAAATAGCTAGATCGAACTTTTTACCTTTCTTCAGCAACTCTAAAGCTTTTGCAGCACTATCTACTTCTGTAGATATGATATCCCATTTTTTATTTTGTATTTTTAGAATCAGTCGATTAGTAGGATTATTATCAACTACTAATATTCGTTTACCATTAAGTTGAGGCTGAGGGTTTTGATAAACTTTAGGAATACTGGGAGCACTTTGAGCTAAGATTGTGAAGTGAAACGTTGAACCTACAGCAAAAGAATTTGCAGAAGCTAAATTATTTTGATTTACCAAGGGATTTCCAGCGACATTACCCCCGCTTTCTGCCCACATTTGTCCGCCCATCATTTCACACAGTTTCTTACTGATAACTAAGCCTAAACCTGTACCCCCATATTTACGAGTAGTTGAAGAATCTAGTTGAGAAAAAGGCTGAAAAAGTCGCTTTAAACCTCCTGGTGGAATACCAATACCAGTATCTCTGACAGCAAAATGGATTTGGTGGGTGGGAGATTGAGAATTGTCTGAGTTAACTTCTTCAGCAGTAACATTTATTACTACTTCTCCAGAATGAGTAAATTTAACAGCATTACTGACTAAATTGACCAGAATTTGACGCAGCCGAGTCACATCACCCATAATTCTGCAGGGAGTATGATCGTCTATAATGTAGGCTAAGTGTAATGCTTTATCTGTAGCTTGAGACACTAGCAGATCTAGACAAGATTCTACACATTCTTGGAGGTCAAAAGCTTGGCTTTTTAACTCTAACTTATCGGCATTTATTTTTGAGAAGTCGAGAATATCATTAATAATGATTAACAAGTTATCTCCACTACTGCGAATAATTTCCACAAAGTTTCGTTGTTGGGGATTGAGATTAGTATCTAGTAGCAAACCAGTTATCCCAATTACTCCATTCATTGGGGTACGTATTTCGTGACTCATGTTGGCCATAAATTCTGATTTCAGCTTGGCTATAGATTGAGCTTCCTTTAAGGCCGCATTTAATTCCTGATTTTTTTGTTCTAATTCTGCTGCTATTTTGGTCGTTTGTTCCTGAGTTTTGACTTTTTCTTCCAGATAAACTTGAAGTTTGTTGACTGCAGGTCTAAATACAAATACTCCCTCTGATATTAGTAGTAATATCGCAACTGTTAATAATAAATTTTCGATTCGTCTAGTTTGCTGAACCTTTTGTCGAGCTTCGGCATCATATTGGAAGACAATTTGATTCATCCGTGGAAGAAAAAGGGCCTCATTTTTGAGAATGGTTTCTACAAAAGGGCTAGTATTTGCTTGTGGTGACTGTGAGTTAATGATTACTAGCAAACCCTGAGCGGCCTTAACTATTGCTTGATAATATTCGTCCATCTCCGCAAACATTTGTTTTACCGTAGGACTATTTTTATTACTGGGTAATCCTAAGTCTGAATCACCTTTTTGTAGTCCCTCATGGGAGGTTTGGAACAACTGGACAACATTTTCGAGTTCCTGTTGACGTTGTTTTCTGACTTTTGAGTTGGAGCTAGACTGGATAGCTAATGCTGCTTTGCTAAGTTTTTGACTCAGCATTCGTTGACGACCTGCGATGTTAATTACCCGAGAACTGGTAAACTGATATTTTAGGGATCTTTCTACTAAAAATTGTTCAAATATAAATAATCCGGCTATTACGCTGAGCCCGGCAATATAAAGTACCGTCAGGCGATTAGTTGGAGATGGCTGGCGTAGCTTTTTTGACATTTTTATAGTTATTGTTGCAGTGAATTTTGTCTATATTTCACTGTGGAATAATCAGAAATGTTTGGTCTTTATATCTCGATTTTATCTCAATTCAACAAGTGGACTAGACTAACTATATATATATAGTTAGTTGTGCTATTTTGGATTTTTAACTTCCGCAAAGTGGTTGACTCACTAACTAAATAATTAATGTTTATAACTGACTCTCAGCTACTTTCTTATCAACGTTGTTCTAGAAAAGTATTTTTAGATACCTATGGAGATTTTACGCAACAAGATTCTCCTAATGATTTTCTGCTGAAATTAATTAAGGATAGTTCGGAATTTAGGTCGAGCATTATCAAGAATTATATTTATCAAAAGCCTGATTATCCTCGTGGAGATTTAATTGCAGGAGGAAAAGCTACAGAAGTATTAATGGCAGCAGGTATTGATGTTATTTATCAGGGAATATTAATTATTCAGCAATCTTCAATCAACTCATTCTCACAAAATCAGACTATTAATTTGGTCAGTCATCCAGCTTTATTGATTAAACAGCCTGGATATTCTCGGTTTGGTGATTGGGTTTATATTCCCACAGATATTAAGTTAAGCAAACGTCCGAAATTAGAATATCAAATAGTTGCTACTTTCCACGCTCAAATATTAGCAAGTATTCAAGAAGTTTGGCCAGAAACTGCTTGGTTGATTCTCCGAAAGAAAGGGTTATATAAGGTTAATTTAGAAAAGCGAATTGAGCAAATGCAGGAAACTATTTCTGAGTTAATTTCAATGTTGCAAAATCCCTTAGAACCAGAAGTATTTATGACACGGCAAAAATGTAGTATTTGTACTTGGTATAGTAGTTGTCATACTGTTGCGGAAACTCAAAAACATTTATCTCTTTTGCCTGGGGTTACTCCTAATCGTTATGCTGTGTTGAAAAGTCTCGATTTGACAACTTTAGAATCCCTAAGTTCTGCTAATCCTAATGACTTAGAAGTTTATCCTGAATTTGCTGATGGAGTCGGTACACAAGTTGTGCAGCAAGCTCAATCTGTCTGGGAAAATAAAGTAATTATTAGAAATGAAAAGTTGACCGAAGAAATAGATAGTAAAACTTTACCAATTAATTATTACAAATTAACTAGGCTAGTCAATGCTCCTGTAGAAATATATTTTGATATTGAAGCTCAACCAGATATTAATCTAGATTATTTACATGGTGTCTTAGTAGTTGATCAACGCAAAAATACAGAAAAATTCTATGTTAATTTAGCCGAAAATCCCTTAGATGAAGAATTTATTTGGTATCAATTTTTAAACTTAGTTTGGAAATATCCTATAGCTCCAATTTATCACTTCTGTGAATATGAAATTCAAACTGTCAAAAAATTAGCTAAACTTTATAACACTCCAGATTATCTGTGGAAACCATTGTTGAAAAGATTTGTGGATATTCATAAAGTTGTTACTCAAACTGTTATATTGCCTGTAGAAAGTTATTCCCTCAAAAATATTGCTCGTTGGTTAGGTTTTGAATGGCGGAATCCCGAAGCTAATGGCGCTCAATCTGTCTGTTGGTATGAAGAATGGTTGAAAACTGGCGATCGCTCTTTTTTAGATGCAATTATTGTTTATAATCAAGACGATTGTTATGCTACTTATGATATTAAAGAATGGTTGTTAAAATTTTTAGAAGAAGGAGTCAGGAGTCAGGAGGACCGAGTCAGGAGTTAGATATAGGAACCGTCGAATAGACAAGGTAAAGTCTTCAGAAGGAAAAAGGAAGAAGGAAGAAGGAAGAGTTCAACAATTAATTATTAATTATTAATTATTACCTCTCCTTGAAAAGAAGACGATTGACTAATCATGAAAATTTTTTCTCTCTTGGTCGATTGGATATGGCGAGGAGACCCGTTCTTACAGACCCGCTCCGAAGATGGCCATCCCACCCTTCGGGAAGCTGCGCTAACGACCGCTTGTTTCTCTTTTAAAGGAGAGGCTTTAAACCTTAATGATTCGGTAAGAAGGAAGAAAGAAGAAGCAATTATTCATAATTAAGAAGAAGGAAGGTGAGAAAGTATTATGTTATCTATATCAATAGAAAATAATACCAAATTCAAAAAAGTTCGTTACATCTTAATTTGTGATTTATTCGTACAATAAAAAAATGATAAGTTCCATAGTAAGCATTCAGCCGTTAGCTATTAACTATCAGCTATTGCTTTTGGTGTAGTTTCAAAGCTGTATTAGGCGTTGCTGACTGGTGGGTATGATTTGATAATTTTGTATTTGGGATTTTTGATTTTGGATGGTTTGAACTACTTGTTAATATTAACTTTTCCCTGTTCCCTGTTCCCTGTTCCCTGTTCCCTGTTCCCTATAAACCTACTTTCATACCTTAATTCAGCAATGCCCTGTATTAATCTAGTCAGAGTTAAATCTTATGACAAAAGTTGTTAAATTCTATATGCATTTAAACTCCTTCCTTAAAGGCAAGTTATTATTGTTGATAGCTGACAGCTAATAGCTGAATGCTTACGTTCCATAAATTATAAAACTTCAACTTTTTCCCTCTTTTTTATTATGTTTTTCGGGTGGATATCATATTTGCAAAAATACTTTTTTCGGCATTGGTGATTTTGGCTATGATTGTGCTTTAATGGCAATTGCCAAACTATTAACTGAAAAGCATTTTATATTTAGCAAAATTTAGGTTTCATAGCTTGATTCACCAACGCCATTTTTTCCTATATATTCCCTGTTACCTGTTGCCTAAAAGCGATAAATTTTTGGCTTTATTCAAAATTGAGATGCACCCTGTTTCTCTTTCCCTGTTCCCTGTTCCCTATCAGACTTTTATATATGAATATCTTTAAACATAGAACTTATAAATACCTAATTATCACCTTAATTACTTGTTTGATTATTACTGTAATTACAGACAGAATAATTAATTCAATAACTCAAGCAACTATTCCTCAAATAACTTTTTTAGAAGAGGTAAACTTTCCCACAAGATTAGAATTTAAAAATACAGAAGTTGGTGGGCTTTCTGCCATAACTTACAATCCAGAAAAACAAATTTTTTATGCAATTTCTGATGACCGTAGTAGCAAAGCACCAGCTCGATTTTATACTCTGAAAATTGACCTACAGCAAGATGAAATTTCAGAGGAAACTGTAACTTTTACAGATGTCACAACTTTATCAAATGAAACAGGTAAACCATTTCCAGCTTTGAGTATTGACCCAGAAGGAATGACTTTTACAGGAGAGACTTTATTTATTTCTTCTGAAGGAGATAGGGAACGTCAAATACAACCATTTATTAGAGAATTTTCTCTCACAGGAAAACAACTACGAAATTTGCCAATCCCTGAAAAATTTTTCATACAATCAAACAGTGGAATTAGAAATAATCTGGCTCTTGAAAGTTTAACTATTACTCCTAGTCAAAAATATCTCTTCACCGCTACAGAAAATGCTTTAGTTCAAGATGGCGAAGAACCAACTTTTAGTATGGGTAGCTACTGTCGAATTATACGGTATGATTTAGCTAAAGGTCAGCCAGAAACAGAATTTCTATACATCACAGAACCTATTGCTACTAATTCTAATAATCTAGGTGGTTTTAGTACCAATGGTTTAGTCGATTTACTTGCGTTAGATGATACTCATCTTTTAAGTTTAGAACGATCTTTTTCCCTAGGAACAGGAAATGTAATTAAACTTTTCCAAATAGATTTATCAGATGCAGATAATATTCAAAAAATTGATGGTTTAAATAATCAAATTACTGATATTTCTCCAGTGCAAAAAAAAATTACTCTTAGATTTCAGCACTCTAGAAATAGTCTTAGACAATATTGAAGGTATAACTTTTGGCCCAAAATTGGCAGACGGTCAGCGATCGCTCATCCTAGTTAGCGATAATAATTTTAACCCTCTACAAATTACTCAGATTTTGATATTTAGCACTAATCTTTAGTTAGCAGTCAGTAGGCGAAATAAAAACTATAGTGCTACAGTATATTTAGGGTAGACTATCTGTTTAACTATTCAGTAGTGGTACTTAGACATTTTATCGTAGGAAAAATGCGTCAAATTCAGTCTAGACAAGGGAATTACGTCGATGCCTTAAAAATGGCTAGAACCCCTGGTTATTCAGGATTTATGCCTTTTTGATGTAAAAGCCTCTGCCCATCTATATTTGATCCTATTTTCTGGCTTGATTTTGTGTAAGTACCAGTAGTCAGTAGTCATGTGGAAATTTTAAAACTTACTGACCAACCATATCAAGCAGCAAAATAAAAACTATAGTGCCATAGTATATTTAGGGTAGACTACCTGTTTAACTATTCAGTAGTTAATCAGGGCTATTTCATTCTAAACTGTGCCATTTTATGTATTGACGAAACCACGTTATTTACAGCTTTAGGAAATTTATCTTTCGCTGTCTGAAAATCAATAAATTCATTGTCAAAATCTAGAATGAAATGACCCTGGTAGTTAATCGTCAGTAGTGATGTGGAAATTTATAGAACTTGCCGACCAACCATATCAAGCAGCAAAATAAAAACTATAGTGCCATAGTATATTTAGGGTAGACTACCTGTTTAACTATTCAGTAGTCATTAGTGATGTGGAAATTTATAGAACTTGCCGACCAACCATATCAAGCAGCAAAATAAAAACTATAGTGCCATAGTATATTTAGGGTAAACTACCTGTTTAACTATTCAGTAGTCAGTAGATTTACTGTTTCAGCCCTAATATCTGACCTCGGCAATTCCGTTAAAAGATTAAGTATCAAAACCTTACTATAGTCTCAGGTTTCAGCTCTTAGAACAATACAGAGAAAAAAAATTTAGAGAAATGCTTGACAAATAAAAAGAAAAACCCCATAATAGTACATGGCTTGAAAATAAGGGACTGTAGTTCAACTGGTTAGAGCACCGCCCTGTCACGGCGGAAGTTGCGGGTTCGAATCCCGTCAGTCCCGTAGAGAGACAACTTAAACCTCAGAATATACTGAACATCA
Source organism: Okeania sp. SIO2C2 (assembly GCF_010692625.1). NCBI lineage: Bacteria > Bacillati > Cyanobacteriota > Cyanophyceae > Oscillatoriales > Microcoleaceae > Okeania > Okeania sp. SIO2C2. Next base: position 81,678 of record NZ_JAAHGM010000002.1, on the reverse strand, counting down.
TACGAACAGTAACTGCTGTTTGGTGAAACTCTATATTTTATGATAAAAGTAGGGAATCAAATCAGTATCAAAATTATAGATTTTAATATCACTCTGGTAAAATTGATATCTTCTCAGATTGAGCCAGGATGTAGAAAAGAATCTAAAAACAAAAAACTAAAATAGAAATTGATATGAGTGTTAGAGTTCGTCTGGCCCCAAGTCCAACAGGAAATTTACATATCGGTACAGCCAGAACGGCTGTATTTAACTGGTTATTTGCCCAAAACCAGAAAGGAAAATTTATCCTCAGAATAGAAGATACAGATATAGAGCGATCGCGTCCAGAATATACAGAAAATATTATGGAGGGATTGACCTGGTTAGGATTAGAATGGAATGAAGGGCCATGCTACCAGTCTCAACGGTTAGAATTATATCAAACAGCCACTCAAAAGTTACTAGACAAAGGATTAGCCTATCGCTGCTATTGTACAGAAGCAGAACTAGAGGAAATGCGGGAAGCTCAGAAAGCTAGAAAAGAAGCACCCCGCTATGACAACCGCCACCGTGACCTTACACCTAAACAACAAGCAGCTTTTGAAGCAGAAGGAAGACAGCCAGTAATTCGTTTTAAAATTGACGATGACCGAACAATTAACTGGAAAGACCTGGTTAGAGGGACAGTAACCTGGAAGGGCAGCGACTTGGGTGGAGATATGGTCATCTCCCGTGCTGCTAGTGTAAAGACAGTGGGACAACCCCTCTACAATATGGCAGTGGTAGTAGATGATATGGATATGGAAATTACCCATGTAATTCGTGGTGAAGACCATATTGCTAATACAGCTAAACAAATATTACTTTATGAAGCTCTAGAGGGAAAAGTACCAGAATTTGCTCATACACCTCTAATTCTTAATCAAGAAGGACGCAAATTGTCAAAACGGGATGGCGTAACTTCAATTTCTGATTTTAAAGAATTAGGTTTTATCCCGGAAGCGCTAGCAAATTATATGTGTTTGCTTGGGTGGACGCCTCCAGACTCAACCCAAGAAATATTTACCCTGACAGAAGCAGCTCAACACTTCACTTTTGAGAGAGTGAATAAAGCGGGAGGTAAGTTTGACTGGGATAAGTTGGATTGGATAAATAGTCAATATTTACATAATTTACCAGTAGGAGAACTGACTGATAGATTAATTCCCGTATGGCAAAAAGCAGGATATGAAGTAGACCCACAGAGCGATCGCCCTTGGTTAGAACAATTGGCCGCATTGATTGGACCTAGCTTGACTCGCCTCACAGATGCAGTAGAAATGAGTAAGTTATTTTTCTCCCCCACTGTAGAACTGGATGCAGAAGCAGCAGCACAAATGCAGAAAGAAGATGCTGTAAAATCTATTAATTCTATTATTGAGGGGATAGATAGTGATGCACCTCTGCGAGTGGGTGATGCACAAAAAATTATTAAAAGGGTGACTCAGGCAGTTAAAGTGAAGAAAGGCATTGTCATGCGCTCTCTAAGGGCGTCTTTAACTGGTGCCATGCAAGGGCCAGATTTAATTCAGTCATGGTTACTTCTGCATCAAAGGGGTTTTGATATATTACGCTTCAAAAAAGCTATAGGTCAGGAGGTTGAAGAAAGTAAAAAAGTAAATGCTCCTGCTAATAGTAATAAAGGGTTTGCTGAAATAAAAACAGCAACTTCAAAAACGTCTGTTCCACCAAAACAACAAGCTCAGAAAATAAAAGCATCAGTTACTCTTGATGGTGAGTCTCAAAGTGTTAAACCAACTATAGATCAAGCACAAGCAACAACTCCAACGGGTAAGTCTCAAGTTGTTGAACCTACTGTAGAGAAACAGAAACAAACTACGACTCCCAAAGGTGAGTCTAAAACTGTTAAACCAACTATAGATAAGGCACAAGCAGCAACTCCGAGTGGGGAAGCTAAAACAGTAAAACCTGCTGTAGAAAAGCAAGCAACAGCAACTCCCAAAGTTCCCACAACTCCAACTACGGTAAAACCGACTGTAGACAAGCAACCAACAGCAACTCCTACAGTCCCGACAACTCCTACGGGAGAAACTAAAGCTGTAAAACCGACTGTAGAAAAACAAGCATCAACAGAAACTCCTACAGTTCCCACAACTCCAACTGGAGAAACTAAAACAGTAAAACCTGCTGTAGAAAAGCAAACATCAACAGAAACTCCTACAGTTCCCACAACTCCACCTGGAGAAACTAAAACAGTAAAACCTGCTGTAGAAAAGCAAACATCAACAGAAACTCCTACAGTTCCCACAACTCCTACGGGAGAAACTAGAACGGTAAAACCAACTGTAGAAAAACAAACATCAACAGCAAAAACTCTTACTACAAAACCGGAAACCGTAGAACAACAAGTTGCTGCTCAAGTTGAAACTTCAACCTTGGATGACCAAAAGTCTGTAGACACAACAACTAATGAAACCGTTGAGAGTGATCGACTACAAAAGATTAAAGAAAAATTGATTAATACTTTTGCTAACTTTCCTGATTACATTAGTCAATTCTATCAAACATATCAACGTCAGCTTAAAGTAATTGGTTCGCTGATCTTAATCATATTAACCTTCAGATTAATTCTTGGTTTCCTAGAAGCTTTAGAAGGAATTACTACTTTATCAATTAGCTTTGAGTTGATAGGTATGGGATATTCAGTATGGTTTGTTTACCGTTATTTGCTGCGGAAATCTAATCGGCAAGAATTATTAGATAAAATTCAAGGTATCAAAGCAGAAATTGTGGGCAAAAAGTCTTAAACTTCTAATAGTTTCAGATACTGAAAACAACATGGGGGAAATTAAAAATCGAAGTAAACCAGAAAAATGTTTGTTTCAAATTCCCCCAATAATTAGGGTTTGCTGAAAAAGTCTTTTTTAAAGAGTAGGGAAGTAGGGGAGTGGGGGAGTAGGGGAGTAGATAGTAGTTAGGAGGAAGGGGGAATAGAATTTAAATAGGAGGTATTCATATATATTTGTCTGTTGATTTTTATGCAATTATTCTGCCTTTCATGCTAACTTTTTGATGGTTTTGAACTGAAAATCTGGCACTTTTTTCAACCTAAAAAAGGCTTTAACCTTTATCTATAGCGTTTTCAAATGAAATGTCAAACAAGAGTTAGTTATTTGCTAAGAGTAAAAAGTTCGGCAAACCTTCTTACCTGTTGTCTAAAAGCGACCAGATTTTTTACGCAAATCAAATGAAATTACTATATAAATGCTTTGATATTTAATCGGTAATATCATGTCCGGATAATTAGTTATAAAAAAACTTTCTCCTTCAACTCCAGTTCTTCTTCTTTCTTCCCTCTTTTCTCCTGACTCCTGAGGACTGACTCCTGAGGACTCCGTAGTTATTTATTTATCACTGTTCAACCGAACATGATATAAGACCTAATTATTTTGAATTTCTTTATCCGAAAACAGCACTCTAAATGAATAAAAATAAACGAAGAAAAACAATATTATTTTTAGTAGTATTATTTTCATTAGCTGGGATACAGAAAATCAGTCCTGTTTTATCCCAAGATTTACAATTGACACCTATATTTGAAGATGTAAATCTGTATCCAAAATCTCCTCAAAACCGAATGATTATTAGAGGATTAAGTGGAGGTCCTGTATCTGCAAAAGAAACAACAGGCAGAAATGACACGGTAACTGGACCTTGTGTAGGTTTTATCGATCGAAAACCAGATCATAGATTAATTTTAAATGGCTTTTTTCAATCCCTTAAACTTGAAGTTAAAAGTAGTGAAGATACAACTTTAGTAATTAGAGGTCCTGGGGGTAGTTGGTGTAATGATGACTTTGAAGGAAAAAATCCTGGAATTATGGGTCAATGGTTTTCAGGTACTTATGAAGTTTGGGTAGGTTCTTATCAAAGAAATAAATATTATCCCTATGTCATTAAAATTACTAAGGAAGATTGATATATTCTCTGGGGTGAAGTTGTGGAGATTTTCATTTAAAAAATAATTCTTGATTGAGCGAAAAGAACAAAAGTAAAGATAATTTCAGTATTTATTTGGTACTGTCAGTTCTGAAATTTTATTTATAACTGACCCGTCCGTTAGCGTAGCTCCCCCGGAGGGGGAATATGATATTAGTCTTCTATAAAATTACGCTTTTTTTCATCTTCAATCCACTTCTCAAAATACTTAATTTCTTTTTCTAGATATTGCTTGTGTTCCAGAAGTTCTATTGTATTAAAAATTGGCAGTAGTAATTTAAGATATTTTACGATTTTATGTGTTGCTTCAATATTCTTAGAGCTACTCAAAATATAATCTTCTGAGGAAAGTTCCTTATAATTCTTAACATCAGGTTCTATGGGAAGTTTCTTAAAATCCTGAAAATTTTGATTGTACTGACAAAATAGATCGATAAATTGATAACGTCTTTCGTAGGGAAATGTTGTAGTTACGCTAAACAATAATTGCATCAAATCAATATCTGTATATCTATTTTCAATCAGACTTTTTAGCAGTTTATTTTGTCTATCCTCAAAAACAACTTTCTCTTCTTCTGTTACTTCCAAAAAAAATCTTCTTTCGAGAATAGTATTTCTGGATATAGAGATAGATAATTCCTTTTCTTTCTGATAAATATGCTCAACTACTTGAGTGATTAGTTCCTGATAATTTTCATGTTTCCAAAGAAATGTATAGTTTAAATCATCTCGGAAGTTTGAGAACTTTCTTTCCTCATCGTATACCCAGTCAATATATTCAATTATGAAATTTTTTTGGTCAGCAGCAAGAATGCGAGTAAATATATCTTCAGAGTTAGATGAGTATCCCTTGATTTTTTGACTTAATAAATATGCTTGTTTTAGTACATCAAGTTTTTCTGTGAATAACTCAATTAAACGCTCATTGACCTGAGTGTAAGGATTAAATAAAAAATCAAAAGGATCGGCATAATTTGTCTGTTCATTAATTTTACTCAGAATAATTTCTGTTACCTGAGCAACCACATTTTTATCTAAGTCACGATATTTGAGAAGAAAGTCAAATCTTTGTGGTATTTCATCAAGTTCGCTTTGCCGATATAAGTGATATAGTTGCTCCAAATAATCGGATGTAATTTTGTCTTCAGGTAGTAAGCTGTAAAATCCAAATAACCATTTTCTTTTTGAAGTAAAATCAAATTGATTGAGCAATTCAAAAGCTTTTTCAACTCCAGAAATTTCAATTAATTTCTCAATTAATAGAAAATAATTAAGTTGAAATGGGTCGCCAAAATTGAAATAATATTTCAGTACATCTAAATAAAGCTCTGAATTTTCGCAGGTGAGAAAAATAACTTCAGCTATTCTACCACTGGGAAATTCAGAAGAGTAATGGTTTTTCTCTTTTGTTACAGCTTTTATCTCATGGCATTTCTCAAAGAAATCCTGATAATCCTTAAAATCGTAATTGGCAAAATATTCTTTGATTTGATTTTGCTTAAATTGCTTATATTCTTTCCCGTCTAAATAGCAGTTGTTTCTCTCATTCCAATTATCTGAAAGTATCCTAAACACCTTATAAGTTTCATTGACAAATCGTTCTCTTAGTTCATTCTTAAATTCAACTTGGTGAGACTCTAGAAAATCCAAATATTTCTGAACAATAAGACAATGATAATAATCTTTAGGATTTAACTGAGTTTCAATAAAGTCAAGCACTTCTACAGCGTCCTGCTTAATAATTTCACCGACAGGAAACTTAGAATATGATTTACTATATTGATAAATTATATTGATTACCTCTTTCTCAAAAATATCAATCTGATAGAGCTGAAATACTCCCTGCCAAATTTTATTTCTCAAATTAAGTAATTCTGGTGTAGGTAGTGGGGGAAATTGACGCCATAAAAACTCTCTTTTATTTTTAAGCTTAGAAGTATAAAATTCAAGTTTGAGATATTTTTCCGCTACACCAAAAAATAGTTTGACAAATAATTTGTTTTTTCCTTGATTTACTTTTTCCAGTAGCTTGTCAATGACTATAGACTGACTAATAAATTTTGCTATGTAGGAATCATGTTCAAATCCAAACACTTCAATAAGAAGGCGAAACACCTGTAATAGTTCCTGTGGTTTTTTTGTCAGATATTCAAACAGCAAATCTATAGCAATCTGAAAATTTTGTTCGTCAAAATTACTCGATAAACTAAGTAAGTCAAGAATAGAATATGATGGAATGTCAATATTAGAATTAGACGGAATATCTAAAGTTGAAATATCTACTGACTCGACTTCCATCTTGTCAATACAATTTTTAGCATATATGAGAATTTCTGTCTGTTTAAAAAAACAAAAAAGTTTCATCAGTTCAATTAAACTCTTCTCATCTCCTGCATCCTCATAAATTTTCCAAACTCGGTCTACCTCTGGAGTAAGTATTTTGATAATCTCCTCACTATCAAAAGCACTTAAAACAGGATTAAGAGCATCAACAAAATTATATTGAAACTGAGGAAATAAATTATCTAAGAGAACGGAAAATTTCAACAATTTCTCCTTGAAAAAAGTAAGATAAAACAGATATGTAGCTAGAACTTGGTCAGATATTCTAGCAATCTCATTTTCATATATATCTACCAACTCAAATTCATATAATTTACGAACTGCTTTCCATAAATTTTCCCTGTCAATATAAAATGTTGTTTGAATCTTTTCCATCATTTCATCGTTAGAGCAATCTACCACTTGGAAAAAAGCAACTATACCAGCAACTTTCAATAAACTTTCATCCTTAAAACCTGTAATATCTTCTCTAATTGAAGAATAATATATATCATAAACATCAGATACATTTTTAAGAGCTTCGACAGTTTTTTCTCCCTTTACTACCAAAGCAGTCATTATTGCCAGACGAGGATTACCTTGAACTATATCAACAATTCTTTCTATGTATAATTGATTCTGAATTTTGTATTCTTCTTTAACAAGTTGCTCAATTTGCTTATCTGTTAATGGGTTGATTTTTAGTGGGTTTAAATTACTATTATAAGAACGTGCTACTTTTTTAATTTCCTCAACTGCATAGTCACGAACCGTAGCTATTATTTTAATTTGCTGATTTTCACGTTTATCCAGAAGAAAATTAATAAAATGCTTAAATTCTTTGACCCGATTAGCATCATCTACAAAAATTAGATAACTTCCCTCATCTGAAAAATAAACATGGATATCCTCAAAAATATCTCTTTCTTTATTAAAAATACATTGAACTTTGTACTCAGAATATTTCTCTACAAACTTTCTACAACACTCTAAAACAAATCGAGATTTACCTACTCCTGCTTTACCAGAAACTATAACTAGATTATTTTCCTCAAGTCGTTGTAATATTTCCTTTATTTCATTTTCCCGAAAGTAAAACTTTGTATCTAGAGGAACAACATTTGTTCTTTCATTATAAGTAGTAATAAACTCATCAATATCAACTATTTGAAGAGTATCTACTTTAATTTCAAGAAAATCTTTAGCAATACCAGGATAATTTTGATAAAGGTCAAAAGAAATAGAGTCAATACCAAATATATCAAGCTCAACTCCATACTTCTGACATTCCTTTTTCAGAGACTTTTCTTCTTTTGTAGTCAGAGTAGAATTATGACATAAAATAATCTTTTCTATTTCTGTTATTGGTATTCCAGTCTTTTCTTCATCAAAACATTTGCGGAGGTCTTTCTTAAATTTTCCACAGACCCTCTCTTGCTGTGTTGTATACTCTGCCAAAATATACTTTCCATTTTCCAGAATAATTAAAGTATCTGGAGTTCCTTTTATTGATTTATCAGCTCCAATTACAGACCCTAATGATTTAATTTGGTGAAGCTGTTTAATTTTTTTATTAAGGTAAGCATCAGCAAGTTTTTGGAATGTACCACCGTCTAATTCTTTAAGTTTATTTTGAATCTCATTAATTTTTGACATAGTAATTCTATACAGATAAAAATAATATATTATTTGTCAACCTAAAAGTAGCGATCGCCCTTCTGTGCTATCTCTATTTTAGCAATTAAATTTTTACTCTCAAGTGCCAAAAAGTAATATCTGGAGTTCCTTTTCTGATTTTTTTAGTTCCCGATACAGACCCTAATGATTTAATTTACTTAACTTGTTCAATTTTTTTTGAAGGTAAACATCAGCAAATTTTTTAAACTCACCACCACTTAATTCTTTGAGTTTATTTTCAAGTTTGATTAATTTTTTCAATAGTAATTTTGTAGAGATAAAAATCATATCTTATTCACAGACTTGAAAGTAGCGATCGCCTTTCTGTGCTATCTCTATTTTAGCAATTAAATTTTTACTCTCAAGTACCAAAAAGTAATATCTGGAGTTCATTTTCTGATTTTTTTTACCAAATCCAGTTATACAATTATCGCATTCTCTACTTCCATTCAACGCAGACAAAAAATGTCGGTATATCCCCAGATAATTCCCACTCTTATTCTTCCTTTCTTCTTTCTCTTTTCTCCTGAATAATACGATAACTAACTATCCAGAATATTTTGTAAAAGTTTGCCCCTATAAATGTAGCTGAAAACTATAGCAGTCGAAGGAAAAGGCGCGGACATATCAAAAGCTTAAAACTCAGACAACACAAAATTTTTCCTTCTATCCTAGATAACTAAAGCCTTCTTCCCTCGTCTTTCTACTAACTTCAGACAATAAAAAAGAGCTAGAGATACTTACACAAATAAAACATCTCTAACTCTTAGTTTTTTCCACTGATATTTTATAAATTTATCCTTTTCTTTTGGGTTTAATAACCCATCATCACTAGCGGTTTTTACAATTGGTTGAGGTTTAAATCCCTTGCACTTTTTCCAATTTCAGTCTTTCTTCCTTCTTCCTTCTTCTCACGTTTCAGAAGCAGAAGATTGACTGAGAAAAGGAGTCAAATAAGCAACCAAAGCACCAATCAGAAAAGCTGCAACATTACGAGTCAATGGCAACCAATCTGAAGTTCTCGTCACTACTGGACCAATTCCGAAAGCAATAAACAAAATTCCCCACAATGGAGAAAATATTAACGCCCACTGCCAAGAAAAAGCTTGATCCGGTTTCCGGGGTTGAGCTGCAAAACCACAAATTACTCCACCAAGCGCTGATGTAATCAAAGTTAAAATCCATTGCTCTCTTGGTAAACCAGGGACAACGTTACAACCACCTTGACGTAAACAAGTTTTGATAGACTCTAATGATTGGATGATAGATTGGTCTTCACCTTGGTCTCGCACAAAAAATTGATTACCGTAGCGAGTTTGTAACTCTACCCAAAATGTCCGAGGTAGAAATTCATAGAGAGCGCGACCCACATTAAAGTTCAAGATATTACCACCACGGGAGTCCGCTACTAACAAAACACTCTTATTATCAAGTTCCCAAAAATCTTTAACTGCTCTACCAGGAGTACGGTCAAATTGAGTCAAAACCCTCAATTTCCAGCCAGTTTCAGTTTCAAATTGCTCTAAATCTTTAGCTAATATATCTTCTTGAATGTCCGTTAAAGTTCTTGCTAAGTCAATAATTGGTGTTTGCTCTTCCGGGAGTAACTGAGGATTATCATAAGCATTGGCAACTCGAGGAGTTAGAGCAAAAATTGATAATGTCGCGAAAACTCCTACAATTAATACAGAAATTTTTTTTAAAAAGTTTTTTTTCATCTTATCTTTAGTTTTAAACTCAAAAGTGGACAGTAAATGCTTGTATTAAAAAAGGGTTCAGAAAAATCTCATATTTCTTTACATTTATTTACTTTACCTCACATTTATATAAAATGCGCAGCCAATGTTAATATTGTTGAAACTTTTGACTGAATAATACTGACTATTGGTAATACAAATAAGAATATAATTATGTATTAAAGATCACTATTTCTATTTTTTATTAAAATAATATGGGTCTAAAACCCAGCCTTTTAAGGGGAAATATTTTTGTAGAGTTGCTCAAATCCCCGTTATAAAAATAACTTCTGATTTCTGACTTCTGACTTCTGACTTCTGACTTCGTTAAGCTCACCTACTTAACATTAGAGTTAAGTAGGGCTTGCTGATTAAATATCAAAGCATTGACTGATATTGGTTTTAGCATTTTTTTGTCTAAAAAAATGCCAGCTTTTCAGCCTAAAGAGCTGCATAAAGCTAGTATTTTGGGACGATTATGGCAGAACAATCTGGGGACAATTTTTCCGACTACCTCCTCTATAATTCCCATTTCTCCTGTCTCCTGTCTCCTGTCTCCTGTCTCCTGTCTCCTAGCCCTACTAAAAGATTTATTCAGCAAACCCTAAGTAGCAGAAGTCTAAATTTAACTCAACCAACTTGCGGCCAAAGCAATTGCTAAAGCATCAGCAGCATCATCTGGTTTAGGAATCTCATCTAAATCTAATTCTCTTGCTACTGCTTGTTGCACATCAGACTTATCTGCATTGCCATAACTTGTTAGTGCTTTTTTAATTTGTGCAGGCGTAAACTCTATTAATGGAATTCCATGTTGGGCTAATACTAACATTAAAATTCCTCTAGCTTGAGCAACTAAAATTGTACTGCTCATGCGATAAAAAAATAGTTTCTCTGTAGCTGCTAAGTCTGGTTTAAAGGTATTAAATATCGTATGTAAATCTTCATAAATTGTGATTAAACGGTCGCCCATTTCTTGTTTTTTTGTAGTTTTAATCACCCCAAAATCAATCAGAGAAGTAGAGTCTATCTTGTCTGTTTTTGAATTATAAATACACTTAATTAACCCAAATCCTAATACTGCCAAACCCGGGTCTAATCCAAGAATTAATTTTTCCAATTTTAGACTTTTGATTCTTATAGTAAATTTGCTGGTTGTAGGGAATCGGATAAAATTATAAGCTCTTATCAAATATTACTTTTTATCAGTTTTTCCGCTGTATAAGGAACACCAAAATTCCGAACATGAGTAGTAGTTTTAAAAGGAAGATGTCCGTAAGGGGCTGAAATTTTATATGTAATATTTTTATATCTATTATCCTTATCACCCCACCCCACTTGCTTGATAAAAATGTCAGCGATGTAGCTGCCGCTAGGCTCCGCCAACGCGACATCAAAAATCCCTGGTTTACCTCCTAATTCTATCCAAATCTGTTTTTGAATGCTAAATCCAAATTTGCCGTTACTATAGTTAATCCACAATTGATTAATTTTATTTAAGTCTTTACAGGGGATATTTTTGATATCTTCTCAATCAAATCGATACTGTTTTTCTCGCCCTACTAATGAAAGTAATATTCTTAGTGTTTCTTCGTCTGCTTCTTTAAATTTATCAGATGACAAGAAGTTTTCCAAAGCTGTGTAATCTATTTGTTTATCTATTGGAGGACGAGAAGTTATCCAAAAATTTATATTGGGGGATAAAGATATAAATTACAACAACAAATATGAATATACCAGTTCCTATCAATAATCCATTAGCTTCTCCTGTATAAAAATTTTTGACAGAATTTTGAGAAATAGGTTTTGCACCTGGAATATGTAAGGTAGCAATTTGATATATAATTGCTTGAAAAACCTGAGACATTTGAGAAATAATACTCTGAGTTCAAAGCTGAAGTAATCTCAAACATTCTTGCACGGTTTGCAGGCGGTCTTCATGTCAAATTTCTATTCCTTTTATCATGGCATAATTGACGCGATCGCTGATTTTTTATTAATTTGTTTTGGTTCTACTAATAGGTAATAGGTCATATTTAGCTTGTTTTCCCGTCAGTTTAAAAACAAATTTTTATAGCCATTTACTGACAGCAACTTCGCAGTAAATGGCTATAAAAAGCATTAATAGCCATAGCCATATTTTAACAACTAAATTTTCGTTTTGTCAGCAGGACTATGCTGAAGGCTAATATGAAATCCGGTTAAACAGTTCTGATTACAACCGAAGGGAAGCAATCTTGCCCCACATGAGATTGCTTCCTTCCACTCCGTTCCAGTCCCAATGACGAATACAGTGACTAATTACTCTGATTGTATATAACTGCTAATCGCTCTATCAAAAGATTTAGTATTTTTAATTATCGGAAAAATTACCCATAATTTAATCAAAATAGGAGAAGCACTGATACAAGTTTTTCATAATTGTTAAATAGCTAATTTTTCACCTCAAAAAAATCGCTTTTATCAATCTGCTTCTCCCTAAAAAATTCAACTACAATTAACGAAGATTAATTCTTCAATTATTCTTCTACATCTGCCAATCCAAAAACTCTATTAAAAACCTTCTTTACCTTATCACCCGAATCAATACTTTCCAATGGATCTTTTCGTAGTCGATGTCGTAAACACATTGTAATCACACGACCAATATCTTCCACCGTCACTTCTGTCTTACCCTCAAAAGCAGCTAAAGCTTTTGCTGCACGGTTAGTTACAATATCTCCCCGTAAACCATCCACATCTAACTCAGAGCAAACTTGAGAAATTTTCACTCGTAAATCATAATCAACTTCCACTGATTTCAGCTTTTGTTGAGCTTCTACAAGCTTATCCTGTAATTCTTCCTGTTGTGTTTGGTAATTTAATAAAAATTCTTGAGAATTTTGGTCAAAAGCTGAACGTTGTTCAACAATTTGGACTCGTAATGAAGGGTCTTTAACAGTCCTAATTTCCGCGTGCATTCCAAATCTGTCCAGTAATTGAGGTCGTAATTCCCCTTCTTCTGGATTTCCCGAACCGACAAGCACAAAACGAGCAGGATGACGAATAGAAATACCCTCCCTTTCTACAGTATTCCACCCACTGGCTGCTGAGTCAAGCAAGACATCAACCAAGTGGTCATCTAAAAGATTAACCTCATCAACATATAAAATGCCACGATTTGCCTTAGCTAATAATCCAGGTTCAAAAGCTTTGACCCCTTCTGATAAAGCCTTTTCAATATCAATAGTACCACACACCCGGTCCTCAGTAGCCCCTAATGGTAAGTCCACCATTTGGACTTTTCTTTTCACTGTGGCAATTTCTTGCTGTTGTGCCAATCTATCTTGCACAGAATCGCTCATTAGATCGGGGTCTTGAGGATCGCTGTTGAAAGGATCGTCTAGAACAATGTCAATTTCTGGGAGCAGATCGGCTAAAGCACGGATAGTAGTAGATTTACCTGTGCCACGATCGCCCATAATCATTACACCCCCAATTTTGGGGTCAATTACGTTTAATAACAAGGCCAGTTTCATTTCTTCCTGGCCGACAATTGCAGTGAAGGGAAAAACAGCCCGAATTTTTGGAACGGCTGGTTTAACAGATGTATTTACCGTATTATTGGCTTGAGCGATTGGACTCACAGTAGACTCTAAATTCTGATTACTAATTTTTATTTTTGCACATTGACGGACAATTAGAGCTTCTTACTGTACTTTTATCTATAATCTATAATGTAAGGGAATAGATGAACAGAAATGTCTGTGCCATATTTGCGTAGCGCTATAGATAAAGTACTAGTGTATCAATTTAGAGAAAAACTTGAAGAAGATATTAGGTTTTAGGTGTCAGGAGAAATAATTAATTTAGTAAGAGGTCTTTAAGACACGAAGCTGCAAAACTCGGTATCCACTATAAATTCAAGACAATCAAATCAATGATTTGATGGGGGTCATAATTTTGAATAGATAATTCTTTCGTGACGTTATCTCTCGTTAAGCTAGCGCTATAACCAGGGATTCCCTTGCTCACGGAAAAGGGCTTCCTGTTTCAAAGGTTGAGCATCCTCTTCACCTCCAAAGGCTGCAACAATGAGACCCACCGCCGTTTTGTACTGTCCAGTTCTGTACTTACCTAGCTACCTTCAAGATTTTACTTTCTTACGGAAATTACTAGGACTCCTGAGTTGAACCCCAGAGCTTGAGTTGTCTCAGTTTTGCAATCAGGTGCGTATTACCGCTACTCCTGATAACATTAATTATAGGATAATTGAAGTTACTTTACTGTAGAGATGAGTTTTTTTTGCAGGTCGCGATTCCCCTCCCGTTAAATCGAAGATTATAACGGCAGACCCCTTGCGACATTTAGTTAGCAAATAAAATGATCTAAAATGCTTATGTTCACTCCTAGTATCTAGTATTGATAAAAATTATGACAAATCAAAGTTCTACTCCTGTAATTGTTAATGGTGCTGCGGGCAAGATGGGCCGTGAAGTAATAAAAGCAGTAGCAAATGCTAGTGACATGACTCTTTTTGGTGCAATAGACCGCCAACCTGAGTATCTTGGTAAAGATGCTGGCGAATTGTGTGGTTGTGGAGAGCTAGAAGTGCCAGTGATTAATGATTTACAGGGGATGTTAGTCATGGCCGCCCAGGAAAAACAACCAGCAGTAATGGTTGATTTTACTCACCCAGATAGTGTTTATGAAAATGTTCGTTCTGCTATTGCTTATGGTGTCAGACCAGTGGTAGGAACTACAGGTCTTAGTCAAGAGCAAATTCAGGACTTAGCAGAATTTGCAGAAAAAGCCAGTATTGGTACACTGATAATTCCTAATTTCTCTATTGGTATGGTTTTGCTCCAACAAGCAGCGATCGCCGCTTCCCAGCATTTCGATCATGTAGAAATTATTGAGTTACACCACAATCAAAAAGCTGATGCTCCTAGTGGTACTGCAATTAAAACTGCAGAAATGTTATCGGAGCTAGGAAAAACTTACAATGTACCTAATGTTGAAGAAACAGAAAAAATAGAAGGGGCCAGAGGTTGTTTAGCAGAGGAAGGAATTCGGATTCATAGTGTACGCTTACCTGGTTTAATTGCTCATCAAGAGGTAATATTCGGTGGGCCTGGTCAAATTTATACTTTACGACACGATACAACAGATAGGTCTTGCTATATGCCTGGAGTTTTATTAGCCATTCGTAAAATTCAATCTTTAACCAAACTAATTTATGGCTTAGAAAAGCTGCTTTAAACTAAGAACTACTGCGTCTACGTCTACTTTGGCGAGAACGAGTTGAAATATCGTATTCTAAAACTGCACCTATTCCAAACAAAATCGCAGTAAATACAAAAAATACCTCTAATAAACCCCCACTTTCATAATCTCCTTCAATGCGGGAATCTGACCACTTAAAATACATATCAGCAATGTAAAGTGAAAATGTAGCAGCAGCAATCATCCGCCAAGACTGAGAAAAACGTCCACCCCAAAAAGCTAGAAGTAAAGCAGTAGCAATAATTAGTAAAAATACATCGGCAATGACATAAAACAAGTTTATGCTATAAGCAAATGGTTCTAACTTCTGATCTATACTTAGTACCCAAGACGGAGCCAAATTGGCCGATACTTCTTCTATATCTACCTCTTCTAAGACTGAAGTATCTGGACTATATAATATACCAAAAAATGAAGGTTCAGCGACCCAAATAGCCAAAGCAACTCCTGCAACTGCTACTCCAGCTAAAACTCCCCACTGCCAAAATTCTAGATTTAGCCGTTTAGAAGTGACAGCTAAAGTCATACCCCAACCAATGAACAGGTAAGAAAAAATGTAGAAAATATCTGCTAGTGAAACATCGGGGTCTAGTTCCCAAAGTAGTTCCCAACAACCAAAAACCACACCAGCAATAAAGTAGAATAATAATCCTAAACCAATGCCCATCCATACATTGCGCCCACTAACCATTTGAGGACTTTGCCAATTTCTAAAGCAAACTATAGAAGCTAATAAGTAAGCTCCCAGTTCAAATATGTAAGTACCAACAGAGTACCAAAAAGGTAATTCTTCCCCGGGTAAAGGTACACTAAACAGGAGAAAAAATAATAGGGCAAGTACACCCCAAATAAGACCAGTAATTACAATAGTCTGGGCTGAGAATAAAGACTTAGTAAGGGTAGATGATTTTTCTGAAGTGCTGCTCATAGGAATATTCTCATCAAGCTTAACTTTGAACACATATTTTCTCTCCATTTTTCACCATTTTTAGTCTTTTTTTGAGATTTATCAAAGGTATTAAGGAGATAAAAATAGACTTACTTTATTTTTTTGACCGATCAATATTAAAGAAATAGACTTTTTTCATCAATCAAATTTAAATTAATGAATTTAACCTAGTCTTAATCAAGATTGGACAAAAGAAAATATTGATAGACTATTTGATTTTAAATGCTGTTTAAACATATAAATACAATCTGATGCCAAACTTATTATGTAGCAACATTTTATTTAATTTAGAGCGACCAATATCAATTTTTAACCTAACTCCAGAAGTGATACTGGCAAACTTTTTAAATTACTTTATTGCCCATTGTTTACCTTCAGGAAATTGATTCAGCCAAGCCATAAACTGAGTTTTATCAGCACTAGACATAGATTCTAAGATTTCATCAATACCTTCAGCAAAATTGGAATTACCAAAATATTCTTCACCTAAATGATGGACTTCTTGCAGTAAAGTATATAGATGAACTTCCCGCCAGGAAGGTAGTGGTAATTTTTTCACAGGATCGACAGTTAACAAAGCTTTAGTTGCATCAGGAGAATCAGTGTTAGGAAAGTTTCTTTTCTGAAGAAGTTTGGTAAAATCCTTGTGAAAGGACTTTGCCTGTCGATTACCTAATAAATCTTCTACATCAAAGTAAAGAGCTTGCACTAGCAACAAACAACCTTGAATAAAAGAAGGAGTAATGGCATCCTCATCTTTTGAGTCTTCATTACTAAGTTGCTCTAAGCGGATTTTTCCCCAAACACTATATCGATCGGGTTCCTCTAGTAAAACACAAGCTTTACCACGATTATCTGTTAAATCCCGCCAGAAGGATCTAGCTTCTTCAGCTTGCTCGGCCTTAAAAAGACTGATTAAGCGAAAACTTTGCCCTTGATAACTAAGAATAGGGATCTGTTGATCCTTTTTTGGGTGTTGAATACTTGTAATTTCAACATCTTGCCTTTTCAGAATAAACATGACACTTTACATTCGACTCCCATAATCACCTGGGGTACTATTGGTGTAATTGTAATCTGTTTTATATTTGCTAAAATTTGTTCACAAATACTTCCTGTTTCTAGCTAGAAGTGTCGGCACCACCTAGTTCACAGGGTTTAACTGTCACACCTGACCACCAATCAAAAACACAATCTGACAAAGATAGAAATTTTTTTCCCTAGTTAGAATAAGTTTGATCAGCTTTCAAAGCATTTAGTAGATTCTTACCAATAATTTAATTAATGAATCCTCTGACATAGATTTAATTTTATATATATAATAACTATGATTTTCTATAAAAATACTACAGGTATTTTAGTAAGCACAACTTTAAGTTATACTTGGTACGGATACAACTTGTGATTTTTCAATCTATAAATGGTAGTGGTAAATAAGTAATAATTTTTACAGCTTACCTCCTGACTATGACAAGGATCTACTAATAAATATCCTTACATATTTATCACTACCCTATAAATAATATAACTCCCTTAAGCAAAAGCTAAAATTGTGGACTTATAAAGTATAGATATATTAAGTTAGTATGAGAGACTTACCATACTTTATCGGTAGTGTAATGTTTAAGAATTATCTCACCCCTTCCCTGATTACCGTGTGTGAAATTTTTCCATCACCAGACATAGTATATTTTTACAGATTTTCTCTTATACGATTACAATACTGGATTTACAAGTTTTCAAGTATCTTGCTCCTAAATATATTAATAACTGTCTAGATCAAATTTCTGGGAAATAAGGCCATAATTCATCTGAAACTGCTCTACTGAAATTTTTGTGTGGGCTTCTTCGAGAACAAGCTATAGGTATTTTTACCTCAATGGACTACATATATAATAAATTCTACTCTCAGCACGAGTGTATTCTGCCCGATCCTCATAATCAAAATACTAGCGATCGCCGGATTTAGTATTTCTAGTCCATTTACTCTCAAGACACTTGTACTTAATTAATCTAAATATCAAAGATCGACTTGCGTATTTGGAGATTTGCCAAGTAGAATAATAAAGAGTAATCTCAATCTCATAGTTTAAACTTGGGTGCGTAACTCAGTTGGATAGAGTAGCGACCTTCTAAGTCGCGAGCCGCAGGTTCGAATCCTGCCGCACCCGTAGATACTGAATTTAAAAAATTCCTAGATACAGCAAGTGTTTTAGGCTTTCTCTAAAAATGATCAAACATAATTTTCATCCTACATTCCGCACTTGAAAGTGTAGTATAAAGGGCTAGTAGTCAGTAGTCATTATTTAGTAGTCATTAGTTAGTAGTCAGTAGGGAATGATGGTGGCTAATTATCTGGCTCCATCAAGTATTTCTGCTTAATTTATTTAATTTAATTTGGCTTTTGTCTGAGTTAAATAATGATTTATAGACTATAAATACTGAGCAACCCACTGATGTTTGTGGTACTTTTTATATGACAAATTGATGTGCGGAATCTGAGTTTTATTTAAATCATTTATCATTTTTTATTAATCTTCGGTGGAGGGTAGTAGGGAATAGGGAATTGGGAATAACTGCTGTTTAACTCCTTGACTATTGAGTTTAATACTTCACACTTCACCTGGAGTACGTCAATTGTCATAGATATTTAATGCCCATGATAATTACCCAGATTTCTATGATTAGTTTGATGATAATTTTTGCTCGTCAAAACTCTAGGAGAAGCTCTAAATATTGAGATGACACAAATTATGTAGATATGAGAATTTAAGCAGCAGTGCTATATTGCAGGTCAAAGTTTGCTTAGGACATTCTCAAATTCTTATACCAAGCGTGAAAAAAGAATGTTATGAATAATAAGTGCGATAGAATTAAGTTCTGCTGAGACGAACAAAAGATTTTAGAGGAGATGTCCCTTTGACGAAAAAGATAATTTATATCATGTCCGGATAATTAGTTATAAAAAAATTTTCTCCTTTTTCTCCTCTTCCTTCTTCTTCCCTGCTGACTCGGTCCTCCTGTACGTCGCCAATCCGGCGGCTTCCCCACCTGACTCCTAATAAATAACCTAGTTATTTGTAGCAAACATTTATCAAATTAATATTATACCTCAATCATAGAAATAATTTGGCTTTTGACCTTTTCTATTAGACTTTTGGTTTATACTATAGAACTGTGCTCAAGCACTAATTTCATATAAACTGTGGATTGATTCATACCACTAGGAGAACATCGTAAATAAAAATGGAAATAGGTCAGAAAGTAAAAGTAAAAGGTATCAAACAACAACCTATACCACCCGCAACTATAATTGACCAACTGAAGAAAAATCCAATTGGTACAATAAAAGAATTCAAAATGGTAGACGGTAGTGGAATCGGCTTTTGGGTCGAATTTGAAGAAAACATAGGTACTTGGTTTTTTGAAGAGGAATTAATACCTATCTCTTAACAGATGCTATAGCAGAAGGAAGAAGGCAGAAGGCAGAAGGCAGAAGGCAGAAGGCAGAAGGAAAAATCTGGCATTGTCTGAGTTTTCAGCTTTTGATATGTCCTCTCCTTTCCTTCGACTGCTATAAAAGTAGAGCATTAGGGATAATACCGATCAAGGATAAAAAAAGTATTGCTGTCAGTATAAAATCCTATCATAAGTTACTTATCCCTATTAGAGCGGGAGCAAGATGCTCCCACTGGCTATACCATTACAATGCACTAATACCAAACATTGTAGGGTGGACAGATATGACAGATATCCAGCCATAAATCCCTACAGCTACAAATTTTAGTTAACTTGAGGTTCCGAAGCTTTCAACTCACAAACCATTCCAGAACAAGCGGGGTCTTGAGGTCCCATCTCTGGCAACTCACTAGCTAACACATAACCATTCATCAGCTCGGAAAAATTATCGGACTTGCGACGACGCAATACATCCTCTTGCATTTTTTCATATTCCTCCTGAGATATGCGTTCAAATGGCAACCGGGGGAAAGGTGCATCAAACCGCGCTAACAACGCTGAGGAAATATAACCCTCGTCATCACGAATTGCTTCATAAATACGTTTGCCAAGAGGTTCAATTTCTGCTTCCGTTAATAAAATGGTGCTACTGCTGTTATGAGTTGTCCAATGTTGTTGTACTCCCATGTAAAAGTCAAACATCGCAGTAGCGCTGAACTTCTCAATGGTAATCTCTTCAACCCCAGGTAAATCTATCCAAGATACCTGTACTGGAATTTCTACTAACCATTCTTTAGCGCGATCGTCAAAAGGATCGTTCAGTAAATTTCCATTTTCATCTTTGCTTGACTGCCCTGGAATTACAGAATAACCATAGTCAAGACAAGCTAATGCTACGGGGTCATTTTTGGCAAAAGTAATTCGTCGCACCCACCGCAACCCAAAAGGTGGATGCCAACCGGGAGCAGCGTTTGTTAACAGAGACTTAGTGCCACTAGGTTGAACTGTTGTACAACGGTTTGGACGTTTGAGGTTGTGGCGATCGCAATAATCCCACACTACCTGATGTACTATTTCGCGCCAACGGGTTAAATATTCTGCTTCCTGTTGTTTAAACTCTAGACCTTGAGCAGTTGCGGGACGACCTGCTTGCCACCAATGCAACCATTCAATGCCAAAAGCTTTTACAAAAAAGTCAAATAAACCAGTAAAAGACACCCCAACAATAGGGTCTAATTCTCGACTATAATTATAGCGAGGTTCAATGAATTTATGGTTAAGTAAAGTTGCCACAGAAAGGGCGCCAGCAGTAAAAGCTTCTTCCTGTTCTTGATGATTATTTGGGTCAATTTGATTGAGATGAATCTCTGACAAATTACAATTTCCTGTCAAGGTATTGCCAAAAACACCTTTATGAAATTCTGGTTCTTCAAAACAATAAGTGTCATGTAATCCTGGCAATTCTTCAACACTTTGAATTGTTTGATTTTTACCTTTAGATTTAGGTTCACATCCTTTACTTGTATCTAGTCTTTGACAAGGAATTTCACTACAATCAGTTATTTGTAAGTAGTAAAGGTCTTTATTTCTTGCTCCTAAATTTGTAGTAGAACCGCGACTCGCCATTAAATTTACTGATGCACAAATACCACATTTTGTAAACAGTAATTGTAGTCTTTTTGCCCGTTCATAATCGGATACATAAATTCTGATTCCATTACTTTTAGTATTAGAACCATCTGTATCTGCTAATCCTGCAATAAAAGCCAAAATTGCTGGTTTATTCCAACTAGCAATAATATTTAAAGCATCAGGTTCAGTTTGTAGACGACGCAGTAATTCTCCAGAGAATCCTAAATCTGTGACATCTACAAAAGTAGGTAGATAATTATATTGTCGAATTTTGGTATTACCATTTCTATCACCGTAGGTTGAGTTGTTCCCGTAGGGTTGCGCAGCATGGGACGAAACCCAACTACCATCAGGTGCGTGTTTGGTTTCACTTTGTTCTACCCAACCTACATTTTTAGAGCTATCACCGTAGGTTGGGTTGTTCCCGTAGGGTTGCGCAGCATGGGACGAAACCCAACCACAATCAGGCGTGTGTTGGGTTTCACTTCGTTCTACCCAACCTACATTTTCAGGTTTGCCACTGATAACTGATTTGCCTACTGCTACACCTAATGTATAAGCGTAAGATAAATTGATAGAATCTCCACCCCGATAATCTATGACAAAAGGTTCCGTATATAAGGTATATTTGCTATGAGTTAACAAATCTTTGGTTTGTACTTCTTGATAGTTTTTACCAAACCTATCTTTGACAAAAAATCGGTGATATTCTGTCACATCTAGATAAGAACCA
Organism: Okeania sp. SIO2C2; assembly: GCF_010692625.1. NCBI lineage: Bacteria > Bacillati > Cyanobacteriota > Cyanophyceae > Oscillatoriales > Microcoleaceae > Okeania > Okeania sp. SIO2C2. Next base: position 59,930 of record NZ_JAAHGM010000002.1, on the reverse strand, counting down.
TCCCCAAATTTTACCCGGTATAATTTTCTGTCTTTTCCTGTTTTTAAAGGAATTACTTGACTCCAATTTTTACCGTTCCAAACTTCAACTTTTTGACCAACAATATCTTTGATTTTGTGAATACTGTCGCGAGTAATTAATAAGGTATCTTCGCTGACGCAGTGAAAATTTGCCCCAATTATTTCGCCACAATTGTGAGTTAAACAACCATTAGCAATGAAAGAATTAGTTAAAGGAACGTGCAAATCATAAACAACTTCTTCTCCAAATTCTTCAACTTTTTTCACCTTGGAAGTAAACTTGGAATTAATGGTTGATTCAGAATAATTAGGCAATGGTTTGAGGAGCCATTTTTCAGCTTTAATATCCTTACTTGGGCATAGTGGAAAGCCAATTAATTGTTGAAATAGATCGAAGTTAAAAGTAGAGATAAATAATCCATAACTCCCTCTATCTAAGCTGATTTTTTCAGTTCCATCAACAGTTGTATAAGGAACACCTCTGTAACCTTCTTTCCTAATTGCTCGAACTGTACTAATAATGCCTAAATTGGAAAGAATCAACTGAATTTGTTGGAGTAGTTTTTCCGAAACCATAGCTAATTTGATTCTTCTGGAATCTTTATCTACTGTGCCATCTGCACTAAAAATCCCTTGTAAAAAACCAATTAAAACTTCCTGAGATTGACTCATAAAATCATTAGGAAGTTCTTCTTTTCCAACTATACCTAAATCGGCAAAAAATTCTTCTAATTTAGGAGATTGAGTACGAAATTCATAGACTCCTTTATGCAGTGTAGTTACATATTCTCTTCCTGTAATTGATGCCACTGCTTTACCAACAATACTGTAGGCAGTTTCATACTCATCTTGGTTAAAAACAAACCTTTCAGGAGTCATGTCAAAATCACTTCTGACTTCTGAATCCCCCTCCTGGGAGGGGTTAGGGGTGGGTTGACTTCTGACTTCATTATATCCATCTCCGTACCACCAACCAAGCATTTGAGCTTGAGCAACAGAAATAGTACCTTTGCCAAAATCACCTGCTCCTCTCTGAACATAAATATCGTCATCATCAGTTAAATCTTGAGTGCTAACCCAACCTCGACTGGTAAAATGTTTATGCTCTGCTGTACATCGCATTTGCATTCCATTAGTCAGCATAATTCTGTAGGTAGTTTTAACTCCCGTCGCAAAAGCGATCGCATCCGTCAACTTCACACCAGATAAACCGACAGAGCGCAAATCCACCAATGCTTTAAACTGTTTACCTACTAAATCCTGAATCGGAATTAACCCTTGGTCTGTAGATACTAAGGTATCCCCAGAATGACAAGGATTTAACCCTAATCTGGCCAACCGATGTTCCAGTTCATCATTACTAATATTTGGATAGTGTTCTTGAAACCATTTTTTGGCATTATCTTCCCCATACGCTTTCAGGAAATCACTCTTTATTTCTGTGGTTGAAAGTAGATCGCGATTAGCACGAGCAACTGCTTCACCTGCCCACTGAATTGCACCTTCACCAGAATAAAATTGTTTTCTCACTGCCTCAACACATTCTTCTAATGTTGGTTTGTGGTGGAAAACATGAGTATGATTTGCCATTCTCAAAGCATCTCTTTCTGGATCGATACCCCAGTTACCATCTTCATCCTGTCGCCAGAGATTATCCTTCGCTACAGCAAAGAGGCGATCGCTACTATTTCCTTGGCGCATTCCGGCACTGTTGGCTACTAAAACTCCTTCACAAACAAATTCATGGATACTGGCAACTTCAATATCATAAGTTGATGCTTTTCTCACATCCATCTCAACTTTTTTCACTTTTACCGGAATCAAATCTGTAGCATCGGCGATAAAGTTCTTGACAATCCGAACCATCATCTGCTTGCGCTTATTCCAATCAAAAGTATTCACTAAAGGTTGAGCCATTTCCCTGGGAAACCCATGATCGTGGAAAAATTTAGGCCGTTTACGTTTTTGCACTGGAAACTGAGTAGAGTAAGTCATCATTACTTTTTCTACTGCTTCAAAAGCACTCTGGCCTACAGTTACTAACTCACCTTCCCACTTTCCAGTTCGCTTGCGCACCGAACCACACAATCTCGTGGTGATTCCTAAAGATGCGTATAATGCTTGCACCTGTTGCAGAAAATCTTGGTAAACTGAAGCTACCAGTACGCACTGAGAATGACAACCATCTGTGTCTGCTAAACCTGCTAAATAAGCTTGACGAATTTCTGTTGTTCCCATCAGAATACAGTCAGGAATAGTAATAGAAGTAAATGACTGTTTAAACTGTGAAAGATATTTATTCAGAATGCTGCTATTTAACTGAAGTTCATAAGCTTTGGTTTTACATTGTTCTGGGGTTCTCAGTGTATGTGTTTCCAATCCAAATTCTTGAGCAACATTAATCAGTCGTTCCAGAATTTCCGGACTATCCTGGTGGACTCGAAATCTGACTCGCCATCCATCTGAAGCAACCGATCCATCTCCATGCAAATATCCCAGAAAATAAGCAACCTCATTGGTAAGAGCAGGTACTGTTATTGCTTTAGCACCATGGGAGGTTACACCTTTTAACTCAGGGAGTTCGGTGGGAGTACCAGGTATTGCTTGAGGCACAAAAATTAAGCGATCACCCTCTTGCAAGTCTTTAGCTTTAATCATTTTATAGTTACCATACAAATCTTGCAGCACGGCAACTTTATGATCGGCAGTACATTCAAAATATCCGTCTTCTGTTTGAATGCGACATAAAGACTGAGTACCCTGAACGAAGAAATTTGTCACAGGGTAAAATCCTTTGCTGGTTAAGACGCGATCGCCTATCCGAATTTTTTCAATTGGTACTAACCCCGATGCTGTATGTACTAAAGCACCTTCAGGTAAACATCTTCGAATATTTCCGGCGACTATCGTGACTGCTGCTTCGTCAATTAGCAAACAACACTCCACAGAATTTAATTGTCGCCCAACTGCTTGATTTAAAATATTCCCACAACGTTGATACAATTCTGGCAATTTTACCGGGTTCGCAACACCACCAAATCCTTTTAACTGTTCTCCCGCAGGTCTGACATCGCTCAAATCAATAATGACTTTGACTTCACCGGAAAATCGTTCGTCGGTTGACAATTCTAACAAAGCTTGATATGAACCTACCCAACCTTGACGACTGTCTCCAACATAAATTTCTACCTGGTCTCCATCGAATTTTAGTTCTGTGAACTCCCGACGTAACTCTACAGGAGTAGAACCAATTTCACCCCGCAATATCAGATTTAAGTGATTTCTAATTGGTGGCAGTTGATTTATATAATCTCCTTCTAATACTGCTCCAGTACCGCAACCCATCATTGCTAAGTCCATTAATAGACCAAAGGCACGCCAGTCCATTATATTTGTGGACGAACAATTGTAGGCCCCCGAAAAATTTTGTGGTTGTGTAATCCATTCTGTGCCACCGACCCACAACCAACGGCCAGAGGACATGGCTTTTAGTTGACTTTGCATCCGATATAGCAAGTCCGTTTCTTCCGGGGTAAGTTGGCCTAACTTTCTCAGGCCATTAATTGTGCGATCGCATACTTCTACCCAAGTCTCACGGCCATTTTCTGTTTTACGGCTATAAGTTCGATAAAATACTGGATTAGCAGTGGGAGCTGTTTCTGGGAACTCCCTATGATCTACTTTTTCTAGTTCTCGTACCATAGTTAAATAGAAAATAGAATTTTTTGGAAATAAGCAACAAATTACGAGTGTAGCGATTTTTTATATATAGCGTCAAATTTTTGACAAATTTACCAAATTACTCTATATTTTGCGTTTTTTGTTTTTAGAGGTGGAATTAGAATTGAACTAGAGTTTAACTAGAGTTAAAAGTACGAGTAAAACACTATAAAAAAACTGTTTGCCTGGCATGACCCAGGAAATACTTACCTGTAATAACTGAATCCTTACCAAGATATTAAACAAGGTACTGTATATGTTTGAGAAAATCTTTTCTTTTAAGAATAAGTATAAAGTCAGTATGACAATTTTTATATTTATTCTTTCCCTGATTATTATTCTCACTTTTAATTCAGAAAAAACTGTCTCTCAAGACATAAATCTAACTGTCTCAGAGAAAGTGATGAAAATGGAAGAAAGGCTAAAAAAAGAATTTGAGGCTTATTTTGATCGAGATTTTTCTAAAGTTTCAAAAACTGGTGATGATATTGCTCAAAAATTGTTAGAAATTAGCCAAAAAAGTAATATAAAACCAGCCGTATTTTGGGCGATTCCTGAACCAGAATATTTACATTTAGTCTTTATTTCTCCTGGAAAAAAACCTCTAGTTCAAGATATTCATTCTCTCAAAGAGCAAACCCTAATTCAGACAGTTAAATCATTTCATGGTGAAATTACTAATCTTCGGAGCCTTTTTGCAGAGTTTGGCTTAAGTCAGGCTCAACAACTCTATGAATGGATTGTTAAACCCTTTGAAGCAAATCTCCAAGCCGAAAAAATAGACACAATATTGTTTTGTTTAGGAAAAGGTTTGCGTACTCTACCAATAGCCGCATTACACGATGGAAAAAAATTTTTAGTAGAAAAATATAGTCTGGCAATTATTCCTGCATTTAATTTAATTGATTCTAATTATACTCCCATTCAAAAAGCTAGAATTTTAGCCATGGGGGCATCAGAATTTCAGACACAAAAGTCTTTACCAGCAGTTCCAGTTGAACTCTCCATAATTGTTAATAGGAACCTCACGGAAAATATCTCACCTAAAAATATTTCTGGAGCTTGGCCAGGAGAATTGTTTCTTAATCAGGAATTCACCTTAGAAAACTTAAAAAATCAACTTTATTCTCAATCTTTTAATATTATTCACTTAGCAACTCATGCAGAATTTCGGCCTGGAAAACCTGAAAATTCTTACATTCAATTTTGGGATACTCAACTCCATTTAGACAAAGTAAAAGAGATTAGTTGGAACACTCCTCCGGCTGAATTATTAGTCTTAAGTGCTTGTAAAACTGCCGTTGGAGATCGAGACGTGGAGTTAGGTTTTGCTGGATTAGCTTTAGAAGCAGGAGTTCAGTCTGTATTAGCAAGTTTGTGGTACGTTAATGATATTGGAACTTTAGCCTTAATGAGTGAATTTTATGAACAGTTAAAAACAGCACCAAGTAAAGCTGAAGCAATTAGACAAACTCAAATTAAAATGATTCAAGGAGATGTATTGCTCAGGAATGAAAGATTGAAGTTTTCTAGAGGTGAAATATCTTTACCTGAGAGTTTACAAGGATTGGGAGAAATTAACTTTTCTCATCCTTTCTATTGGTCAGGATTTACTCTTGTTAGCAGTCCTTGGTAATAATTAATAGGGAATAGGGAGGTAATAGGGAGAATATAAATAAAGATATGTGTACCTCATTAGTCTGAGAAGCGCTATATTGATTTTAGGTGTTGTGAATCAAGCTATTAAATCTAAAGTTGTCAAATATAAAATGCTTTTAAATTAGGAGTTAGGCAAGGGTCATTTCCATAAAAATCCTAGGCAAAATCACCAACGCCTGATTTTAATACTAATACTAAATATCCCTCATTACAAAAATTGGTATGGTAAAAATTCTCTTAACTAACTATTAGAAACTCTATATTTGGCAACAATGGGTCTTGAATTATTCCTACTCCTTGGAAACCCCATCTTTTTAGTATTGTTTTTAACTGAGTAGCTGAAATAGATTCAATGGCAAAGCGATCGCTCAAATCTGGAGCGTGGGTATTTAAGTAACTACGAGCATCAAAATCTTCTCGAAATAATAATAAAAATTTTACTGCCTCATCTGGATTTGGATTGGCACTAATATAACTACCATCAACTTGAGAACGAAGTAGATAATAAATTTGGGATAACATGAGAAAATTGTTATTTGAAATACTAAAGTTTTTTACTACTTATGTTGATGTTTTTCAAGGCAGGGTTGTTTGATTTTTCACCATTTGAATACGCAGTACGACCTATGTTCGTCATTTTGATATATCGATTAGGAACAATATCAAGAATAAGCTATGAAATTAAAAGATTTATAACTGCAACTGTTGGCATTAACTCCAGCACAAAAAGCTCAAGCTATTCAAGTATAATAAAAGTTATACATAAATATAGTCATATATAGTCAAACAATTTCAAATATCTTTGTTAATTTGTACTCACCAGCTACTAAATATTTGACAAAATTTAATAACTCAAAGGGCTTATGTTTAATGGTATAATCAAATTTGCTGAGAATTCCAGGCTACATCACCATAATAAAGATTAATAAATGCTCGAATCCTAATGTAATTTTAACCCCTTGATTTATGAGATTAGTTGAGAGAAATATTAGCTCAAAGTTTAACTAATCCTTGGTCTGGCATCGAAAAGATAGACGATGTTTGTGGGGGAAATGCTTGTATTGCTGGTACTCACATTCCTGTGTGGGTTTTAGTTAATGCTCGTCGTTTAGGAGTAAGTGAATCAGAATTGCTACAAGACTATCCTAGTCTCCAGGCATCCTCCTTAGTTAATGCTTGGGCCTATGCTGAAGTATATTCTCAGGAGATTGAGTTGGCGATTCGAGAAAATGAGGAGATTTAACCTGTGGCACGTCTAATGGTTGATGAACAATTTCCTAGCGGTGCGTTACATTTCATTAACGCACCCTACTGGACTGACTTGCCAATTAAACAAATTTTGCTCCTGACTCCTGAGGACTGACTCCTTAAATCACTTCAGATTTTCCAACTTAATCCTAGGATCTACAGCTTTCAACAATAAATCTGCCAATAAATTACCAATAATTAACATCAAAGCACCCATCATTAAACTTGCCATAACTAAATATAAATCCTGATTTCTTACCGCCTCTAAAATCAAAGTCCCTAAACCAGGCCAATTAAAGAAATATTCAGCAATAAACGAACCACCTAATAAACTGGCAAATTCAAATCCCAATAATGTGATTAAAGGGTTAATGGCATTTCTCAAGGCATGAACATAAATTACTCGATTCTCCGGAAGACCTTTAGCTCTTGCCGTTTGAATATAATTTTGTCGTAAAACATCTAATAATTGCCCCCGCATTAACCTCTGTAAACCAGCAAAACTGGTAATGCTTAAAGCAACAGTTGGCAAAATCATATGCCAACCCATATCTAAAATTTTACCCACAAAAGATAGCTCATCATAATCGATACTTTGCATTCCTCCTACTGGTAATAAAGGAGAAAGATTTTGAGCTAAAAATAATAATAATAGAGCAGTAATAAAACTAGGAAAACCTTGACCAGTGTAACTAATTAATTGGAGAAAACGGTCTAAAAAACGGTTTTGATTAACTCCAGCAATAATACCAAGAGGAATAGCGATCGCCCAGGTCATTATTAAGGAAGAAATTGACAAAACTAAAGTAGCTGGTATTCGCTCCCATAATAGATCGGCCACTGGTTGTTGAAAGACAAAACTCCTACCAAAATTGCCACTGGTAATAATTTGTGTTAGCCAACGTAAATATTGTTCTAAAGGCGACTTATCTAAACCAAACTGTTGCTCAAGTTGTTTAATAGTATCCTGAGAAATTTGAGGATTTTGACTTAAAGTATCTATATAACTACCTGGAGCTAACTGAATTATGGCAAAACACAGAGCAGATGCGAGAAATAAAGTCAAAATTGCTTGTAATAATCTCTTTAAGACATAAGCAAAAGTTTCACTGGCAATTAATTGTTTTAGTTTGCTATACTTCAATTTTTTATCCATTAACTTGCGGAAGAAAGAAGGAAGAAGGAAGAAGGAAGAAAGCTTTAGTTATCTGAGGAAAAAGGGGTTTATATTCGGATAAGGATAATTACTGATAATAAAGTTTTTGTTTGTAGTTGGGCTTTAGCCCTTACAATAGTTATAGTAGACTCCCTCCACTAAGTGTGAGGTACACCCCGAAGCTGGCAAGATGCCTACTGTTAAAGGCAAAATCTAACGTTGCCTGAGTTTTACAGCGCTTTTGCTAAATAACTAAAACCTCACTGCCAATGCTATATTGCTTGTATTTTATAGTCAATTAACGGAAATTATACTTAGCTTCTGACTTCTAATTTTCAATTAATATTCGATCAAACTAACAATTGGCACTTCAGGCAACTTCTGACGCCCACCCAAGTCTTTTAACTCAATCACAAAGCCAAACCCTACTAAATTACAATTTGCTTTTTCAATTAATTGAGCTGTAGCTGCTGCCGTACCACCTGTAGCTAATAAATCATCAATTACTAAAACTTTACTACCTGCTGCCATAGCATCTTGGTGCATTTCCAACGTATCTTGGCCATACTCTAAATCATAAGTGACTGAATATACTGCTGCTGGTAATTTTCCCGGTTTGCGCACTGGTACAAAACCTACATTCAACTTATAAGCTAAGGGGACACCAAAAATAAAGCCCCGGGATTCTATACCCACTATATAGTTTGGTTGAAATTCTGAGCATTTTTCTACCAAAATGTCAATAGTATAATGTAAACTTTCTGGGTCACTGAGAAGGGTCGTAATATCTCGAAATAAAATTCCTGATTTGGGAAAATTAGGAATTTCGCGAATTAAATTTTTTAGGTCCATAGATTTTAGTCAAAAATTATAAGATTTAGATAAATTCAAAAAAATTCCTCAGTGGGAAAAGTATATCTTTAAATGTATACCTGAGTTTCTATTGACATTAATAATGCAGTTTAGACTTAGAACAAAATCTATAATTGGGGTGTTATTCTTGATAGTAATTAATATTGTTTAGTTATATTGACATTTTTACCAAAATAGTATAACGAAATATTGAATATTGGCAATAAATAAAGTAATGGAATTGAAAACTGCCCCCAGTCCGTCCACACCATTAATATTGAAGAATTTACCAGATATACCTCTCCCCGATAATGGGTGTCCTCGTAGAACTAAAACCCAAATTGATTTAATTCTTTTGGCAGTTGAAGCTTTGCAACTTGGAGGAGCAGAAGTTATGCTCAAAGTTGTCAAAGACCTAGATCTACAAGGAATTATTCCAAATCGGGTTTCTTTGTGGCGACTGCGTAGTACAAATCCCCTACGTCTGAATAGTCAACGTCGTCCCTTGACATTGAATGAGGCCAAAGCTTTAGTGATTATTACTGGTCATTTGGCCAAACGTTTAACTGTTCCGATTCGGAAACTTTTGTTTGACTACCAGCAGTTAAATCAAAAACAGTTACCAATAGAAAATCATTTACAATTATCTTTTTATTTAGAACAGTTTAGAGCACATTTTCGCAGTCGTATGAACCCCAGACGGTCTGGTGTAATGGCCTACAATTCAGAGGAAAAGTTAAATCAACTAGGATTAGAGTTATTGGGTAAATTATTATTCTGTACTGGTACAACAGGTATGCAAAGGTTTTGGATTAGTCTGTTTGATGGAGAAGTGAGTTAAAAGGGAGAACAGGCAACAGCTCATCTGGCAAAAGGGAGAAATATAAGAATTGATTTGATTTTTGATTTTTGGAGATGTCTATTAACTTGAGAAAGTGAGTTAGTAGTTCTGGAGAGACCCCAAAATGTCAGGCACAATTGATTAAATTTGGTAAGGTCTACCGTTAATACTTGTGGACAATATACTTACTGCCGATGGGTTTGGATAAAGCAGTAGGGAAGTTAATTAAAATATCTGTATAGCAGAAGAAAGAAGGAAGAAAGAACAAGGAAAAGGCTTGCGTTGTCTGAGCTTTGAACTTTTTATATGTCCTAACCTTTCCTTCGACTGCCATACAACAAAAATGTCACTTTTTGTGAGCTATAGCTTTTTCAAATGAGATGTCGAACAAGAGTTGGTTATTAACTAACAGTAAAAAATCCGGCAAACCTTCTTACCTGTTGCCAGATGAGCTGTTGCCTGTTGCCTAAAAGCGACCAAGTTTTTTTTACGCAACTCAAATGAAATTACTATATTGTATTAGTTTTAATTTTATGGAGCAGAAGTGCAATGACGATTCAACGTCAGTACAGCTTGCCTAACTGTAAGTTGGTTTTGCAAGGTTTGAGTGAAACTGGAAGTCCTAATTTAAGTCAAGGGCAGGTATTATCTATTTTGACCAATGCTGAATGTCATATTCAAGGCCAAGAGCCATCATTAACTGGGGGACGAGATTTTTTTGAAAGCTTGGTAAGACAGGTGAGTAGTTATGCCCAAGAATTTCTCAGTGGAATATCTTTGCCTAGACACCAAAGTGAAAGTCAAGAGTTGGTGCATTTACAGAAAATAGATACTAATCTACACAGATTGACAGTTTTTGAGGGCAATGTTCAAGATCAAAAACCTGGAATAATTGTTGATTTAAATACAGTCCAACTATTTGATTTGGTTGAGGCGGTGGACCAGTTTTTTGCTGATTCTTTGACTTTACCTGGTTTCTCTCTGGCAGTAAGACCCGTGTCTCGAAAAGATGCAAAATTAGGAGAACCTGTAGCTCAGAAAGTTATACCTGCTGCTGTGGGAATGTCTGGTTTGGCATTAGCTAGTCTGGCCTTATTCTTTGTCCCTATTCCAGAAGTACAACGTCCTAAAGATCCTCAACCACAGTCAAATGAAAGTATTAATAATTTAGAGGTATCTCCTAACAGTACTCCAGAACCTGGTTTTAATCCTACCCCCACACCTGAAGGTTTGGACTCATCATCGGATGCCACTATTAATTCATCAGATGAAGTTGATGGGGTAGATACTTCTGAACAGACGCTGACTCAAGAAAATTCAGAGACATCTTTGACTACCAGTTCCAAAATTACCGACGAAGCAGAGATTCAACGATTAGAGAATTTACTCTTAGAAAAAATTAATAACGCTTGGACAATAGGAATCAACGAAGCTTTGATTTATCGTGTCACAGTAGCTTCAGATGGTTCTATAATTGGCTATAAACCCATAAATCCAGCAGCTGCTGATGAGGTAGATAAAATTCCTCTGCCAGATTTGTTAAATAAGCAAGCATTAGGTGAGGAGAATAATCAATCTATAGTTGAGTTTAAGGTATTGTTTCAAGAAAATGGTTTATTGGAAGTAGAGCCTTGGTAACTGAAGAAGGCAGAAGGCAGAAGCTATCCACCCTACCCCCTTTAATGAAGTCAGAAGTCAGAAGTCAGAATTCAGAACTCAGAACTCAGAAGTTATTTTTGTAACGGGGATTTGAGCAACCCTCCAAAAATATTTCGCCTTAAAAGGCGGGGTTGCGCGACCCGTATTATTTTGATAAGAAACTTCTGAAAATTTTGTGGGGAGCAGGGGAGCAGGGGAGCAGGGAGCAGGGAGCAGGGGAGAAAGAGTCATAGTAACTAAGTAAAACTACTTAACTTATCAAAAAAATTTACTTTTCAATACATGATTTTTGAGGAAAAAGCCTCTCAAACATAAACACATAACTTGTTTATTTTGTCAAGCAAGTTATGTGTGAAGAAAGATGTTTATAAAGCATAGGACTTTCCTAGGTCATGCTGCGCAAACAGGCACAGGTACTGATAACTGATAACTGAAATGACAGTGAGGTATTCAACCCACAAAAGAAAAGATAAAGTTATACTCCGGTATTATGTCTTATGTCTCAAATTCAGTTTTTGAGGTAGTATCAAATCAGAATAATCAACGAATGGGAAAAACCGTGAGTCAATCTTCTCCCGACCGGACTCCTAATACTAGGTCTCCGGGCATGGGTTTGTTAATACTATCCTTAATATTTCGATTTTTGCTGCTGATTGTAACTAGCGGTTTTTCCTGGGTTTTGGGAATGGCGATCGCTTTTCAATATCCTTCTACTAACCAAGAGATACCCATCTCAGAAAAATTACTCCGTGGTGTTAGAAGTATGGTATTTCAGAAAAAGTTACCTCAATCCTCAAGGTCTACTCCCGCATCTACCCCAGAAATTATTACGCCTCAAGTTGAACTGACTGAGGTACAAAGACAGGAACTACAAACAGAGCTTCAAAAGTTACAAACACAGTTAAATAGTTTAATTGGTCGTACCAGGAATTTAGAAAATAAACTGGGTGTGAGAAAATCGGATGGAAATTTAGAGGCAAGATTGGACCTAATAGCTCAACAGTTAGCTTTGCCTATATCTGGTCGTCAGAATCAAGAAGTAATAAGTAAGCCTTCTCAGCCAGTTTTTAGTGAAAAGACAATGATGGTTACTCTTCCTAGTGATGTTTTGTTTGAGTCTGATAGTAATACAATTCGTTCTGAGGGAAGGTCAATTTTAGATAATTTAATTGGTGAATTGAAAAATTATCCAGAAATGACAATTAGTGTTTCTGGTCATACTGATAATCGAGGTAAAGTCAAGGTCAATCAGGAAAAATCATTTTTGCAAGCAGAAAGAGTAGCAGAATATTTCTCAAAAAATATGGGCGATCGCTACCGTTTTTTGGTTATTGGTTATGGAGAATCTAGTCCTATAGTAGAAAATAATTCTAAAACTAATCGGCAACGTAATCGTCGGATTGAGGTGAAAATTCATAAAAAATAAGGAAGAGGATTAACTAAGTCAGAAGTCAGAAGTCAGAAGTCAGAAGTTATTTTTGTAACGGGGATTCAACAAAAATATTTCCCCTTAAAAGGCGGGGTTTTATATCATGTCCGGATAATTAGTGATAAAAAAACTTTCTCCTGTTTCTTCTTCTTTTTCCCCTCCTGACTCCTGACTCCTCCGTTAACTGTTTAACCGGATATGATATTATACCAATTCCCATGCATTAATGCTATACTTTCCATGGAACTTCAGTTATTAAGTAATAATAATGCTTCAGTAATGTTTGTATGCGATTATCGGTATTAAATCAAAATATCTTATGTCTTTTAACCCTACTGCCTACTCTCAAGGAGATGTAGCAAGAATGGGTGAGAAATGGTATTAGACCCAATTATTTATCAAAATAATTGATAATTTGGCGTTGGTAATTTTGGCTATGATTGTGCTTTAATGGCAGTTGCCTAACTATTAACTGAAAAGCATTTTATATTTGCAAAATTTAGGTTTCATAGCTTGATTCACCAACGCCAATAATTTTATAGATAAGAATTGCTTTTATTTTCACAAGGAAGAGGGAAGAGGGAAAAATTTTTTTGCGTTGTCTGAGTTTTAAGCTTTTTTCTCCCTTGTCCTCCAAGTCTAGTCAAATCGAATTAGTCAGAGTAATATACAGCGCTTTCGGTGTAAATAGGATTTGCTTGTTTCCCCACTCCCCTCCGTATCCGTGTATCCGTGCCATAATCAGTGTGAGCTACTGCATCAACACAGTTTGTTCAGTATTGTCTGATTCAGTATTATCAACTTCAAAGCGATCAGCATTAGGTAACTCTCTCTCTACTCGCCGTAACTCTGGAGTACGATAGGCGACTAATACTGCCCCAATATTCAATAGACCCATTAATACAAATAATAAAGCCATTCCCCGGCCATCTCCAACTCCAATAATTCTGCCTACGCTACTTGCTAAAATTCCATTTTCACTCATCAACGGCTTAAACATAAATTCCACTAAAGGCGCTGCACTTAAATGAGTAATTACTAACAAAGACTTTTCCATCATATTCTGCAAAGCAAAAACTCGTCCTTGTAAATCTTGAGGTACTTTCTGTTGCCAAATACTATGATTCAAACTAACAATAACTGCCCTGGAAAATAAATAACCAAAACCGCCAATTGCAGCTAATACTACAGCAGTTTTGAATCCTCCTAAACATAAACATAATCCCTGAATAAATGCAAAGATTAAAATTCCTTCTATTCGACGCTTAGTACCTCCCCATAAACTGACTGCTACACTACCTAGTAACATTCCAATGCCACTAACAGACATTACTATTCCTAATTCTTTTTCAGAGGCAAAACTTAATACCATTGGCAAGAATAAAACTTGCAATACTCCCGCACTTAGGTAAATAACACCAAAGAATATAGTTAACTTCCGTAAACCAGAACGTATAACTACATAATTCCAACCTGAAATAACTTCCTGCCATAACTCTTCAATACTTACTCTACGTCTGGTAATTTTCTTTTCTCTTCTAGGGAATTTTATACTCAACAGAGTCAGCAACCCAAACAGATAAGTACCAAAATCTACTAATAATACTCCGTGAAGATGGATTTTAAGAATCAACAATCCCGCTATGCTAGGACCTAGTATTCTTGATGTTGCTATTGCACCTTGTACCATCCCATTTGCGCGACTCAGGTGTTGCACTGGTACAAGTTGAGGAATGGCAGAGGTGTAAGCTGGCCATTGAAAAGCATTGCAGACGGAACTAATACCTACTGCTATATAGATATGCCAAACTTGCAGTTGCCCCCAGAAGACCAATAACATTATTGCAAATGCTGTTACTCCAGTGATTGAGTCACTGACAATCATTACCCTACGACGACTCCAGCGGTCTACCATTGCACCAGCAAATGGTGAAATTAAGAGACTAGGTAGATGAATGAATAAGGATAACAGAGCATAATGGGTAATCGAACCTGTTGTTTGATAAACCCATACTGCTAGAGCGAATTCACTCAGACTAGAACCGAATAGGGAAACAATTTGTCCCAACCATATAAATAAGAATGTTTGCATAACCTTGAGTTGCTAGAGGAATGAAAATAGAATGGAATAGCATTGATTTGGTAGACTTTTTAATACTTAATTATAACTTTAACAGACTAAAGCGATCGAATTAAGTATGTATTAATTTGTCGATTTTTTTTAATGATTGCTACAGCTATTAAAAATTTCGTTTTTACCCGATAAATTAATTTTCTGCTAGCTATTCAAGTACACTTACCTAATTAAGACCTAATTAAGTTAATAACTAAAATTCTTTGGTTTATGAGGTTTTTTAATTAATAGCATCTCTTAGTATCTCTATTTACTTTAACTGGATATTTTTTAACTAGCTTAAAGATTATATTGTCTTAATCTTTTTATCAGTAAGTTTTATCAAGAATTTTCTGTAATACTATTATTCAAAGGAATCCAAGAACTATTGTTGGAAAAGACACAAAAAAATATAGAAAATTCTATAGAGCTTTCAGGATATAATTTTGAGAAAAACAATCAGAATGTTATTTAAGTTAATTCATACATACAAAGTTGACTTTTGGGAAAAAACTGGGGAAAATTTTCAAGTAAATTTAGATTATGGTGAGGTTGAAGACTATTATCTGTAGTTCATATCAAATTTTAAGTAGTTTATGCTTGAGATTTTCCTCGATTCCATATGTCTATAATTAGGGCAGTTATACCAATTTTGTAAATATTTACTACAAATACAGCGTCGATTTGGTTAGTGATATATACCTGTTTTTCTTATTTTTCAGTATGAGAATTGCTATAAATAGCAAAAGCAAATTAATTGTATATTTGATAGTTAACTTAAGAGCTGATTTGTAAACTGAGTTAAAACTCCTTTCTAGCATGGGTTTGCCGAAAATTATGTCCTGGGGGCTTAGATAGTGTCAAACCCTTATACTGTAAAGCATTTATCCTCTTAATATTTACTTTATAAATCAGCTCTAAATAAGTAGGAAAAATAATTTTTAGATTGACATCTCTAGCACAAAAGTATATTTTATTCCCTATTCCCTATTCCATGTTCCATGTTCCCTGTTCCCGACTAACAAATGTTATAGTCATTTAACTTTAGATTGAGACAAAGCTTTTTTGCTATGAAGGAGTTTCAGACGAAAAAACATCTCATTTTTAAGTTAAACTACTATAAATTAATTTTGCACAGGTACTTATCTTGGTATTCCTGCTCGTGTAATGGTATACAGCAAAAAGGAATACCAGATACGGGAGCAAGATGCTCCGACTGCTTTTATCCTTGAGTAAAATAATTACAATAGACTACTAATACAATGCACCACCACCAAATTAAAGAAGCAAAAGTTGATAGCTGATATGCTTCGTTACTAATTTTTATCTTTTTCCTTTAGGTTTAATACCCTGCACCTCATAAGTGATGTTTACAATTGGTCGGGGTTTTATTCCCCATCCACTTTTTCCTTTTTTCTTCTTCCTTCTTCCTCCTTACTTTTTCCTTCTTCAAGAGACTTGAGTGATTTGCTCTTGCCAAATTTTCACTAGGTTAGCGACTGCATTATCCCAAGTATATTTAGCAATAGATTCTTTGGCATTAATACCCATTTGAATCCGTAAATTACTATCTTCTATTAATAGCTTCAATTTCTCACAAAAATTTGCCTGATTTCTTGGTTTAAATAATAAACCATTCCATCCATCTTGAATATTTTCCACTACTCCTCCTGCTTGAGGAGCAACTACTGGAATACCTGCGGCAAAAGCTTCTAATACAGTTAAACCTCTAGTTTCTTTTTCTGAAGCAGTGACATGAAAATCGCTATTTTTCAAAATATTAGGTATATTCTCTGGAGGTACTCTACCTAATAAATATACATTTTTTGTCAGTTTAGTTAATCTATTTGATATTTCATCGCGCATCGGACCATCACCAACAATTATTATGGCAAGACTGTCTAAATTAATTAATTGCTGAAGTCTGACAAAAGCATCTAAGGTAAATTGCCAACCTTTATCTTCGGTTAATCTCCCTAAAAAAACTATTTTTACTTTATTAGTTAAATTAGGAATTTGATAATTTGATTCCCAAAAATTAGCTATTATTCTCGCTGACTGAAATTTTTCGACATCAAAACCATGAAAATTAGTATACTTAACATTCTTGATACCCATATTCACAATTTTTTGATAGGTGACACTGCTAGAAACCAAGGTTAAATCATATTGATTGTAAATAGAGACAAAACTTTTTTCAAAGATTAATTTCAACATCAAGCTAATCCCTTTTGGCAAAGGTAAAAAATCTTCAAAATAATCTAAAAAGTTAGTTCTGAAAGTACAAACACAGGGAATTTTATGTTGTCGAGCAAATTCTATACCTGCTAAACGGAAAAAAGCAAAAAATAATCTTTCCGGTTCATCTACATGAATAATTTCCGGCTGAAATTTTTCTAATTCTCGGCAAACTATTTTATAAGTATTCAATCCCACATTTCTCTCAAAATCTAGAAATGGCGTACTGGGTAAATTAATGACTTGAACTCCAGGAAAAATATTACCCGTATAATCTTTCCAATTAGGATACAAATGAGCAAGGGGACTATAGTCTGGGCAAAACAATAAAACTTGATGTCCGAATTGACTTAATTTTTGAACTCGGTAAAAACCACTGACAGTTACTCCATCTAATACAGGTAAAAATCCAGAGGCAATAATAGCAATTTTCATAAATTAAGGAAGAAGAAATAAGGAAAAAGGCAAGAAATCTAAGTCTTAAACTAAGGAATTATTAATAAACCCGATTATAAGTGACAATATCAATCAAAATAATAACTTCTTCTGTGATATCTTGATCAATTTTTCAAGAAAACACTATCCTACAATCATAGCCACAAGAACAAGCTTTTAACTCTAATAATTTATCTTATATACCTAAAGGATGAATCTTAGACTAGGAAATGTCTTTCCAGCTTTTCCCTGTTCCCTATTCTCTATTCCCTGGTATAATGAGTGAGTACTTAAGGAGTAAGCATTTCCTGCGGACTGCTGCGCAAACAGCCGTCAGCTATTAGCTATCAGCTATTAATTTTGAGGAAGATAAAAGTAACCTTTAAAATTGAGAAAGAATAAAAGTTACTGGCAAAGTCTCCTTCCTAAACCTTAGAAGTAATTACTCATTACTAATTGCTGATAGCTGACTGCTAATAGCTGAATGCTTACCTTAAGGAAGTTGCAAAAATGTCTTCTTGCATTAACTTTATTATTTGAATAATTTTTTGTTCAAGTTTAGAATTTCGCTTCACAAACTTACGAAATGACCGTTTAAATTTTGGGGTTAAAACGATTTATCTCATTAATCTTCTGTTAAAGTTGCTTGTAACTCAGTGATAATATTTTCTATAGGTTGAGACTGTAATTATCCTCAATGAAAAGAGGCGATCGCTTCTTTTGCCTCTTGAGCTATTTCTTCCCGACTAGCTTCAATCATTTGATTTTTGACAATTTCTAATAACAAATACTTTGTTCAATAGGAAGTTGATTAACTATTATAAGAAGCTCTCTTATAGAGTCGCCATAATCTACAGTTTTTTAATTTAATTACTATTCTTTTGCCTAAATTATAGCTTAGTTTAAAAAAAAGTAGGGTGCGTTAGGCGGTTTAGTTGAGGAAAATAGATAATTTAGCAATATTTTGAGCCGTAACGCACCATTCCTTATAGATTAATTTATAGATTAATAATAGTTTAAAAAAAGTAGAATGCGTTAGGCAGTTTAGTTGAGAAAAATAGATAATTTAGCAATATTTTGAGCCGTAACACACCACTCCTTATGGATTAATAATAGTTTGATTTCTTTTTATCGATAGGTGGTGCATTACATTTAATTAACGCACTATACAAGAGCGATCGCTTTATTGTTTCTGATTTAATTTGGCTTGAAAAATTGCCTCAATTTCTTCTATTTCTATTTCTGATGGTAGAGGATACTTAAAACTTTCCGTTTTCCGACTCATTAATAGTTCTAATGCTTGACTAAACTTTTCTTCATCATTGCGATTTTCTGAAAGATATTGACGAAGTTCTGTATTATTCATTTGTGAAAGTAGTTTTTTCATATTTCAAAATCTTCTTGAGAGTAGGGAGTAGGGAGTAGGGAGTAGGAAGTAGGGTTTCAACCGAATAATATATTCTCGGTGAATGTAATGAATCGTTACTTATTACTTAATAACTGAAGTCTTGAGGAAGTCTCACATTATTTTTGGTAATTGGTATGATTTTTCGCCTTTTATTGTAACGAAATAAATTGATGGGATGATAAAAATTAGATAGCAACTGACAAATAAAAATTGCAGTTTATTTTTGTTGCTCTGTTGGCAACAATTAACTTCTTATTAAGACTTAAAAGTTGACTGAAAGTTAGTTCAATTAAATTCTGAATTTTGAATTTTGACTTTTTTATCAAAGCAGTGCGTTACATTTCACCGCGAAGTACCCTACAAGATTGCCATTACACTATTGTTTTAAAAAGATACTTCACGTTTGCTGTTGACACAATCTTGAAGGTATAAATTAATTAATTGTTGATACGAAATTCCTTTTTCTTGTGCTTTTTTCTCAAAATATTCTATGACTTAAATCCCTAAAGATAAATTTACTTGTTGCTTGAGTTTTTTGGCATAAGGATTAGGACAACTTTTCATCTTAGTTAGGTCATATTCTGGTTTCATGGTTTTATCTTCCATACAGTTGACTTTCTTTTTTAGTTGCTTTGCGGGCAGAAATAATTCTGATGACGGATTCTTGTTCTCGATAGCAATGAACTATCAATAATAGTCGCATTTTTGAGCTGATACCAAGCAATAAAAATCTATCCTCTAACTCAGAGTGTTGTTCATCCCAGAATTGAATGGCATTATCATCATAAAACACTGATTTTGCCTCTTCAAATGACTTTAACTCCTAGCTTGAAAAAGCTGATTAATGAGTATGCAGTATTAGCTTCTTTGCCTGAATTAAATCTGGAACAAGAAGAAAAATTAGGTGAAATACTTGAGCAAGCTAGTGAGGATGAAATTGTAGCTTTTTAGATTTCTGAGGTAGACTATATTTTGGGCAAAAGCTCAGGTTTGTTAAGGCCAGAAGACCTCAATTACTATGAATATCAAAAAGCAGGTATAAGGGAACATCTTTGGAGCGACCTAAAATGTTTAGATATTGATGATTCCCGATACCTACAGGCTATAAAATCAAGAGAAAATTAGTTAGTTTGAGGTCATAATTCTTAGCCCCTATCCTATATCCCAAAAAAAAGGATAGGGGCTATTTGCTAATAAGATTAAACTTACAAATAAAGCTATTAAAAATAATTATAAAATCAACAGTTTAGAATAATCAAAGTTCAATTTTTTTCACTTTTACTTTGGCAACGAATATATTTTTTTTAGAAAAGTAAAAAAAGTAGGGTGCGTTAGGTGATTTAGTTGATAAAAATAGATGATTTGGCAATATTTTGAGCCACAGTTGCACCGCACTTATAGGTCAATACGGTTCAATTAAGACGAAAACTCCTATGATATGGAACGATTAGATAGGCTTTTCAGACTACAGAACTGCAAAAAAAATCCTTAACTGAACCGTATTGGCTTATATAGTAGTTTAACTTAAAAATGAGACGTTTTTTCGTCTGAAACTCCCTCATAGCAAGAAAGCTTTGTCTCAATCTAAAGTTAAATGACTATAGGTTAATAATCGTTCAGTTTTTTTTGTCGATAGTATGGTGTGTTGCATTTCATCAACACACCCTACTGGACTCTCTAATCAACATCTGAAAAGTTTTAATTATCAATCTCAGCTTCTTTGACAGAAAATTTAAAAGATTGTCATCAACTCATGACAAAAAATCGTCAAAAATGGCTGAAGTCGTCAACATAGTTTCAATGGTTTCAGCCTTTTTTCCCCATCCTGTGATAGGATGATTCAAGGAAAAATCCAAGGGAGTGTTATTGCCTAATAAGATTTTAACGCCTGAAACACTTATAATTCCATTGTTTAAATGAGCGATCGCCTCATATTCATTTAACCATGATGAACTAATTTTTCTCAGCTCCTCTAACAGGGGTTTGACCTATTTACAACTATGTGGTAAGCAAGAAAAACTTACTAATACAATACTCTAATTATTAATCTGCTGAAAAAATCCTCAAATGGCTAAATACTCAACAATACTAGATATCCTAAACCATCGCTCACAAAATCTACCTAATCAAATTGCTTATACATTTTTGCCAGATGGAGAAACTGAGTCTGGAAGCTTAACTTATCAACAATTAGACACACAAGTAAGAGCGATCGCTGCTCACCTTCAATCAATCATCATCCCAGGAGACCGAATATTAGTCGTTTATCCCTATATCGCCGGACTAGAATTTATCGCCAGTTTCTTTGGTTGTATCTGTGCAGGAGCGATCGCCGTTACCAGTAACCCTCCCCTCAACAACGACGCAATAGCCAAACTCCAAGAAAGAGTAGAATCTTCCCAACCAAAAGCCATTCTCACCACAGAATCTTTTTTACGCGAAATTCAAGAAAAATTAGCCAAAAATCCAGAATTAGCTCCCAAACTCAACCAGTTACCATGGATAGCCACAGACAAAATTGATTTTTCTGAAGCACTCAATTGGATAGAACCAAAAATAGACCCAGACACCCTTGCCTTTTTCCAATACACCTCCGGTTCCACAGGCAAACCAAAAGGAGTAATGGTAACTCACCGCAACGTATTGCACAACTCAGAAATTATTTATCAGTCATTTGAACATACCCCAGAAAGTCAGGGCGTAATTTGGCTGCCCATGTTTCACGATATGGGATTAATTGGTGGAGTAATACAACCTTTATATGGTGGTTTTCCCGTCACCCTCATGTCACCCGTAGCTTTAATTCAAAAACCCATACGTTGGTTAAAAGCTATTTCTCAATACAAAGCAACAACCAGTGGCGGACCCAACTTTGCTTACGACCTAGTTTCTCGGCAAGTAACGCCAAAACAACTGAAAAATTTAGATTTAAGTAGTTGGAGTGTCGCATTTTCTGGAGCTGAACCCGTGCGAGCTGCAACTTTAGAAAGATTTGCCGAGACTTTTGCACCTTGTGGGTTTCGCCCAGAAGCTTTTTATCCTTGCTATGGCATGGCAGAAACTACCTTATTTATCAGTGGCGCAACAAAAACAAAACCTCCAATTGTTAAGTATGTGGATGCCGAAGCTTTAGCAGAAAACCGAGTTGTGGTTGGTGGCGAAAAAAGTAGAGCTATAGTTAGTTGTGGTTTTGCTTGGTTGGGCGATGAAATTATGATTGTTGACCCAGAATTATTAGTTCCACGTCCAGATGGTGAAGTTGGGGAAATTTGGGTATCTGGCGCTGGTGTAGGTAGGGGTTATTGGAATCAGTCAGAGGAAACGGAGCGAACTTTTAATGCTTTTTTGGCAGATAAAGGACCTTTTTTACGGACCGGAGATTTAGGATTTTTACAAGATGGGGAATTATTTATTACTGGTCGGATTAAAGATGTGATGATTTTGTGGGGTAGGTATCGTTATCCTCAAGATATTGAGCTGACCGTGGAAAAGTGTCATCCCGCTTTACGGTCTAGTTGTGGAGCAGCTTTTTCCATAGAGGCAGAAGATGATGAGCGGTTGATAATTACTCAAGAGGTGGAACGCAGTTATTTACGGAAGTTGAATATTGAGGAAGTAGTTGGAGCAATAAGACAAGCAGTGGCCGCAGAGCATACAGTAGAAGTTTATGCGATCGCTCTGTTAAAGACTGGTAGTATTCCTAAGACTACCAGTGGTAAGATTAAGCGTGGAGTTTGTCGCAGTCAATTTTTGGAAGGTTCTCTAAATGTAGTAGGTCAATGGCAACTTCAGACTGAAAAAGGTAGTGTATCGGAATTAGCTGGTAATTATATAGATAGCCAAAATTCTTAGGGGGTAAATCATAGCATCTTTCTGGTAGCAGGCAATAGTCAAATCTTTCTAAATTCTCTTCCCTCCTCATTCCTGTAGGGGCGAATGGCCATTCGCCCCTAGGACATCTAATTACACCGATGCTACCGGATTTGATATAATAAGCTCTTTAGGATTTCAACTATATAGTCAAAATATTCAAAGGCAACAGCTCCAGAAGGCAAAAGGGAATATATAGCAGAGGGCAGAAGGCAGAAAAAATCTTGCTTTGTCTGAGTTTTAAGCTTTTGATATGTCAAAAATGGCGACTGCTATAAAATCTAAATAATTCTTAAGTTTATGTAAAAATATCTTGTATCTTGTTAGTTTATTGAGAGTCTTTATTATTAAAAATTTATTCATTCCAGAATGAAAATGTGAGGAGAGTTCAAGATGAAATCTATCAATGTATTATGTGGCACTCTAATTAGTGCAATTGTCGGTAGTGGAGTAACCCCGGCATTTGCCGCATACTTTCAAACAAATCTTGTATCAAATAATCCGGACTTTGAGCCTCATATCCTTGACCCTCTAGTCGTCAATGCTTGGGATTTAGCCATCCGTCCCGCCGGATTTGGGGGACACTTTTGGGTAACTAATACTGATTCTGGGACTGTAACTACCTATGTCGGAGATGTTGGTGGAACACCCTTATTTCAAGACGACCTGAAATTTGTGACTATTCCCACATCCCCCAATGCACCAGAAGGAAGCGCAGGCGCTCCGACTGGGCAGTTTTTTAGTCCACACCCATCAGATTTCGAGGTAACAATGTTTCTCGATCCGGACAATCCTGATTTAGGAACAATTACTGGCCCAGGACGATTTTTCGCAGTGGAAGAGGGTGGAACACTTTCCACTTGGATAGAAGTACCTACAGACGATGGTATACTCAGACCTGTTGAATATTTGGTAGTGGCAGATAATTCAGAATTTGCAGACCAAAATACTGACGATAATCCAGATAACGATAACTTTGCCATCTACAAAGGTATGGCAGGAACAACTTTACCAGAGGATAATCTTCTATTTGCTGCTGATTTCAGTATAAAGTCCCCAGGGATAGATGTTTGGAATAAAGACTTTAATGACATTACATCTAATTTCTTATTTGAGAATCCTTTTGGTGAAGAGTATGCCCCCTTCAATATCCAAAATCTAGATGGTAATCTTTACGTTGCCTATGCAAAACTAAGTGATGAGCCTGGTGAAGAGCAAGCAAAGGTAGGTTTAGGGCGACTAGCTGAGTATGATATTGAAGGTAACTTGCTGAATATATGGGGGCAAGACACCGATGACCCTAATGAAAATGCACTGAATGCTCCTTGGGGTTTAGCGATCGCTCCAGATGATTTTGGCGAATTTAGTAATGCTTTATTGGTCGGTAACTTCGGTGACGGCAGAATTGTCGGTTATGATCGTACAACTCGCGAAGAAATTGGTTTCTTAATGGATGAATCTGGTAATCCTATTGAAATAGAAGGTCTCTGGGGACTAATTTTTGGTAATGGTGCTAGTTTGGGCGAGACAAATCATCTCTACTTTGCAGCAGGTCCTAATGATGAAGCTGATGGTTTGTTTGGCTCTTTACAAGTAGCACAGAACAAATCTACTCCCGAACCGACAGTCAGTATTTTAGGTTTACTTGGAGTTGCAGGTTTAACATTAGCGCGCAAGGGTCGTCGTGGTTAAGGTCGACTTCAAGTTGTTGTTTTTACGGCTATGAGTTGAGAAAAACAGGACTTACACATTTTTTAGCTGGATAATTTTGTAGGGTGAGCAAGTGTTACTTTATCGATCACGGGTCTATATTGCTCAATGTTTGCCACCCTACTAGGGTATCTAGCTTTAGAATTTGGATAAAGCAATTGCTAAGAAGACAGTAAATTCAATATTATCGGCCTGCATTTACTCATAATTTTGGTCTAGACGCGCTACTACTATGGCTGAATAGTAGAATTGATATTATCCCAATGCAACCAGGTTTGGTCTCAGGGGAACTTCGACACAGTTTTATCTTTATTCTTTTGGGTTTAATACCCCGCCGTCTACAGGGTGTTTACAATTGGTTAGGGTTTGAGTCTCCATCCACTTTTTTCTTCTTCAAGATAATAATAGTTGATATTAATGGTAAACAGCATATCAACCTTCTAAAATTCCCACCATAATCTGTAATAACTCTGTCAAGTCTGCTGGAACTCGATATAAATTTGTATCTTGTATAACTCGTTTTTCTTGAGTATCCAAAACAGCAAATTGCCAAATATTACCCATTGAAACTGCACGATATAGCATAGAATAGTTGGCAAATTCTGCTTTTTCTACAGCAATTAATTCCACTGCCAGTTGTATGAAACATCTTTGTAAGTCAGCATTTTTCGCTTCAATAACTAGAAACTGAGTTTTGGTCTGGAGAAAATAATCTAATTCACCTTTTAGGTGTTCGCTAACTTTTAAGGAATACCCCACTTTGATTTTGACTTGGGTGTAGTGAATTAATTCCATCAAAACAGGAGCAATCAGAAATTCCCTTCTAGCCATTTCGCTAGTGAAACTGACATAGGGTAAAATTTTTTGCAAGCGTTGTTTTAAACTTTCTAACTGTTCGAGTTGACGATGAGTTTGGGGTAAATTTAGCGGTCGTGATTCATGCCCATAGCCAAAGTACGATAGAATCTCGTCAGGTTCAGAGTTTAATTTAAAATAGTCAGCAAAGGTATAAGAATGAGTCGGATTAATAATTGGAATTATAGACATATTATGCCAATTAAAAAAAAAGGGTGCTACTTTCTAACTTGTGACAGATTAATACTTGATAGCTTGCATTTATTGTCAAAATTCAAGGTTTTTATCAATTTTTTAGATGCTTATATTTCCTGATTTCGTCGATTTCTATCTATTTTAACCTGTTATATCATGTTCGGTAGAACAGTTATGATTAGGCTCGTAGTTGGGCTTTAGCAATAGACATCTCCAGAAAAGAGGGAATAGGGAATAGGGAATAGGGAATAGGGAATAGGGAATAGGGAATAGGGAATAGGGAATAGGGAATAGGGAATAGGGAATAGGGAATAGGGAATAGGGAATAGGGAATAGGGAATAGGGAATA
>NZ_JAAHGM010000002.1:0-34163 GCF_010692625.1 Okeania sp. SIO2C2 | reverse complement strand
AGGGAATAGGGAATAGGGAATAGGGAATAGGGAATAGGGAATAGGGAATAGGGAATAGGGAATAGGGAATAGGGAATAGGGAATAGGGAATAGGGAATAGGGAATAGGGAATAGGGAATAGGGAATAGGGAACCCACCCCTAACCCCGACCGTGGAGGGGAATAATTGATAATTTCTGTATGATAATTGATTTAATTTTTGATTTTTGGAGATGTCTAATAATAGTAAGTATTTTAGATACTAAAGTCCAACTACAAACAAAAATTTTATTATAAGTAATTATCCGAACATGATATTAGGTGACTGTAATAAAATTTTATAAAAATGATATTACAAATAGTATGATACTAGATGAAATACTTACTTAAGTAATTAATAATTGGCAATAGATAGACATCTTCAATCATCAAAAATCAAATCAATTATTGCACTATATAATACATGAAATTTTTCCCCCGACTCCCGACCCCCTCTTTTCTGGAAATGATATTACAAATAGTATGATACTAGATGAAATACTTACTTAAGTAATTAATAATTGGCAATAGATAGACATCTTCAATCATCAAAAATCAAATCAATTATTGCACTATATAATACATGAAATTTTTCCCCCGACTCCCGACCCCCTCTTTTCTGGAAATGATATTACAAATAGTATGATACTAGATGAAATACTTACTTAAATAATTAATAATTGGCAATAGATAGACATCTTCAATCATCAAAAATCAAATCAATTATCCCACTATATAATACATGAAATTTTTCCCCCGACTCCCGACTCCCGACTCCCTCTTTTCTGGAAATGTCTAATAGTTTAACTGACAACTGCGTATGTAGATAGTATTGCGGTCGTAAGACAGTTGAGTGGTATATACTAAAAATCATCTTCAAATACTATCTAAATTTATGAATGTTAACATTAAATCCTTAAAAATGCGATTCTATGGAGCTAAAGACATAGACAACCTAGCTCAATTGAGTAGATTGTCCGAGCAAGAACGTCTAGCAATGAAAGCTGTCGCCCAAGTTTTGCCCTTCCGAACCAACAATTATATAGTGGAGCAATTAATTGATTGGGATAATATTCCTGACGATCCAATTTTCCGGTTGACTTTTCCTCATCAAGAAATGCTAGATTCACAAGACTGTAATCCTATGATTCAGCTTTTAACAGAAAATGCTCCTAAAGCTGTTTTAAAAGAGGCAGCTAATGAAATTCGTCGGCGACTCAATCCTCATCCAGCAGGACAAAAAGAGTACAATGTTCCCACCCTCAATGGCCAACCTGTCCCCGGAATTCAGCACAAATATCGAGAAACAGTCTTAATTTTTCCGACAGCGGGGCAAACTTGCCATGCTTACTGTACTTTCTGCTTTCGCTGGCCTCAATTTGTAGGACTTGATGACTTAAAATTTGCCACCCGTGAATCAGGAATCTTTCAACAATATCTACAACAGCATCAAGAAGTCAGCGATGTCTTGCTTACAGGGGGCGATCCGATGACCATGAAAGCATGGCAACTTGCTCTATATATTGAACCTCTACTAGAACCAGAGTTTGACCACATCCAAACAATTCGTATTGGCACAAAATCCATTTCCTACTGGCCTTATCGTTATGTCACTGATGAAGATGCTGATAATACGTTGCGCTTGTTTGAAAAGATAGTCCAACGAGGCAAACATTTGGCAATAATGGCTCACTACGAACATTGGAAGGAGTTGGATACCCCAGTTGCTCAAGCAGCAATTCGACGCATTAGAGCTACGGGGGCACAAATTCGTACCCAAGCACCTTTAGTACGCCACATCAATGATTCGGCAGAGACTTGGGCGAAAATGTGGCAAATGCAGGTGAGTTTGGGTTGTATTCCTTACTATATGTTTGTGGAGCGACAAACAGGCGCAAAGGACTATTTTGAAATTCCTTTGGTGCGGGGTTGGGAAATTTACCGAGAGGCGATACAACAAGTTTCGGGTTTGGCAAGAACCGTAAGAGGTCCGGTAATGTCAGCTTTACCAGGAAAAGTAGCTATTGATGGTGTTTCTGAAATTGGTGGAGAAAAGGTCTTTGTATTGTCGTTTTTGCAAGGTCGTGAATCTGACTGGTGCAAGCGACCGTTTTTTGCTCGTTTTGATGCAGATGCTACTTGGTTGAACGATCTTAAACCTGCTTTTGAGGAGGATAAGTTTTTCTACGAGAATCAGCTTGAAGAAATTTTGACTCGGAAGTCGTTGAAAGACTAGATTTACAGAGACAAATTACTGCGTAGAACTGACGCAGGAGTAAGGAAGAGAATTAAAGCTAGTGGCATCACCACTTGTTTATCAGAGGTATTTATCCGTTCTACTGGTATTTAAACATTTGCTGGTCGAAAAAATGCGTCAAAGACAGTCTAGACAAATGTAGGTGGGACTAGATATGCGATATAATCTTAGGAAACTGCTAGACTAGATGATGTTTCTCCTGTGTCCGATAATAGTGAAGTAAAAGGAAGTAAAAATGATTCGACAAGAAGACGTGAGAATTATTCTCAAAGAGGGAGAGGCACTCAAATATGACCGAAAAGATTATCTAAAATTTCACGAGGAACTTTCATCAAAAGACCGAGAAACTACTATTTTATTTCAAGAGGAACCAATTTTTGATGCTTTGGTTCCTCAAGGAGTTTTTAACCCCTATGGCGGTATAGCTGCTCAAGCTTTTATGAGCGGTATTTTGAATGAAATAGTTAATGCCAAGGGAAAAAGGGTACTCGACCTCGGATGTGGTTGTGGAGTTATTGGTTTGTGTTGCCTGTTTAAAGAAAGTGCTAAAGTGGTTTTTTCCGACCTTCATCCCAATATTATGCCACTAAAAAATAATCCTTTAATCCGAGAACAAGATGAGGTGAAAGTACAAGATTTATGCGTGGAAGAAAAAGATAATTCCTATGATTTAGCGTTTATGTCGTTTCCCAGTCGTTCCATCGATCGCCTGATGGAAGCAGACTCCTATGAAATAGGAATATTAAGGAATGATGATTTGGTTTTTCGGGCGATCGAGCAGGTAGGGCGAGTATTAGCACCTGGGGGAGAATTTGTCTTTTTTTACCGAATATTTAACAATAGCTTCCCACTATATTTGGAGGTGATGTCAAAGTTAGCGGCACATTTCGACTTGACTACTCTTAAGTTGCTATGGTATGCAGGGGAAAACGACGGACATGGTTGATTGCTTTCTGTAGATAAATATTCTGGGTAAGAGTCAGGAAGAGGGAAGAACGAATAAGGAAGAAGGAAGAAGATTTACACAAATGATACCAGCGGACATGATATTACACTATCAGGACTTACGCAAATTGACTTTTAAACGACCATCTGTAGGGGTAAATAGTATTCTTTCTAGCCATAAGTAGACTCTGTGTAAGTCCTGATGATACAGCAGATTCCATTTTAGTGAGGTACACCTGTCGCGGGCAAGATGCCCGCACTTGCATTCATTTAATCCCACATTCCGCACTTCAAGAGCGTATCATTAAAAGTAGTATATAAATCCGTAGTTTCGTAAGTATTTATACTATGCAAATCATCTCAATTACTTTTTTCGTTCATCTGACTTCTGACTTCTGACTTCTGACTTCTGACTTCATTAGTCTCCCACAACTTTTTTCATATAATCCCCCCATAATTGAGCCGCTTGTCCGCTACTGCTATAGGTAGGAGAGTTATCATCATTTCCTAACCAAATACCTGTCACCATACTTTTGTTAGGAATATAACCAACAAACCATAAATCTACTCCTCGATTAGTTGTACCCGTTTTACCAGCTTCATCTAATCCTACATAAGCTCCACGACCAGTACCATATTGCACTACTCCTTGGAGCATTTGAGTCATGGTATCCGCTATTTGTGGTCGTAAAATCTGGCGGTTAGCTTGAATATCTCCTTGAGGGTTTTCACAGTTTGGGTCTGAATTATAGGAATAAATACAACGACAAGTGTAGATATTATTGCGATCGCTACAGTCGCTACTATCAATAATCTTTCTAATGGTATGAGGACGGTTTCCTACTCCACGATTAGCGATCGCGCCATAAGCACCAGTCATTTCTAAGACGTTAACTTCATTTTGACCCAAAATTAATCCTGGTACAGCATCTAACTTAGATTTAACCCCTAAACGCTTTGCCATCCTGACTACATTACCTAAACCAACTTGTTGAGCAACTCGCAAAGCTACCACATTTTCAGAAAGTGCTATTCCAGTGTACATATTTGTATTGCCGCCACTGCGTTGACAACCTCCGTAAGTTTGACCCATCCATCTCAGAGAATTACAAGAATATAATCTTGTTGGTGGTATCCCTCTTTCCAAAGCAGCAGCGTAGGCAAAAACTTTAAAAGTAGATCCTGGTTGACGTTGTGCTTGAGTTGCCCGGTTAAACTGACTCTGCTGATAATCTGCACCCCCAGTCAAGGCAATGACTTCTCCATTTTTAGAGTCTATTGTGACTACCGCACCTTGGGAAAAATTAGCATAAGACCCAGCATTGTTAATTGCATCTTTTAAACTTGTTTCTGCTGTAGTTTGAATTTCTGGATTTAAAGCTGTTTGAACAACAAAATTTCCTTCTCTAGCTAAGTCTTCTCCTAATAATTCTTCCAGTTCGCTAAATACATAACTATAATAATAGGGTGCTATTGTACTTTGGAGAATTTCTATAGCTTTAGGATTAATTTCTACCCGCGATCGCCTTGCTCTATCTGCTTCTTGTTGGTCGATCATCCCCAAAGTGAGCATTCGATAAATTACTCCATCTCTTTTTTCTATAGCTAATTGATAATTTTCTACGGGATTAAAAGTATTAGGTGCTGGTAAAATTCCTACTAATGTTGCTGCTTCTGATAAAGTTAAATCTTGAGCGCTTTTACCAAAATAAAATCTAGAGGCATCTTCAAATCCGTATAAATCTAACCCCAAATAAACCTTATTCAGATAATTTAATAATACATCGTTTTTACTATAAAAAGCCTCTATTTTTAAAGATACTATTGCCTCTCGTACTTTTCTGCCCAGAGAATCTTCTGTACCTACATAGTCACGAAAGACACTTCTTGCTAATTGTTGAGTTACTGTACTTCCGCCTTGGCTTATACCATCTGCCCTCAAATTTGTCAATACTGCTCTAGTAATTCCGATGGGGTCTACGCCGAAATGCCAATAAAAGCGACTATCCTCAGAAGCAATAACTGCATCAGGTAAATATTTAGAGAATTTAGATATGCGTCCTAATTCATAATGGGCATTTCTGTAGGTGGGACGTAGAGGAGTTTGTCCATCACGAGCATAGACAACTACTGGGCCAGTAATTGGATTAGGTAAAGGGTCTACCTGAAATTTTGTCCATTCCAGCAAAATAATTAAACTGATTAAAGCGGTTAATCCAGAAATGCCAAATATACCGTAACGGAATCCTTGAATGTACCAAGCAGGAGGGTCTACATATCGAAGTTTAACAGTATCAGCTAATGCTGGTGGTCCTAAAGTTAGAACATCGCCGTGACGTAAGGGAAGACGAGAAATCTTTTTTTTCCCATTGTAGAGACCATTAGCAGAATTCTCATCTTTAACTACATAAGGAGCGTTAGATTTATTAGTATTTTTGGAGACAGACAGATGAATTTTACTAATCAGGGGATTACGAATGACAATATCACAAGCTTGGGAAGAACGGCCTAGTAAATAGCGATCGCCCAAAAGAGGATATTTTTTAGCTGGAGTATTCTCTGTTTCCTGTATCCAGAGTTCGGGTAATTTAGCATTAGGTCTCAGTGCTAGTCGGGAAAAGTTGACATTGGCATGAATAGTTTTAACCACTTGGGTAATATTGCCCAAGAGAGTTTGAGAATTACGAGGAGGCCGTGAATAATTCATAACTAAAGGGAACAGGGAACAGAGAGTTAACGAAGTCAAAAGTCAAAAGTCAAAAGTCAGAAGTTAGAAATTATTTTTGTAACAGGAGGCTTAAATCTCCCTCCAAAAATATTTCGCCTTAAAAGGCAGGGTATTATACAAATTTGAAAAAAGAATGCTTTGAAGAAGGAGACAGGAGACAGGAGACAGGAGACAGGAGGAAAATTACTTGGGATTCTAACCCCAAGTAATTTTGAACACCGTGTAGACGGTGGGGTATTAAACCCACAAAGAAAATGATAAAAAGGTAGACCTCTATCGAATATACTTAAAAATAGCTATTCCAGTTCATTTTAGATAGCTATTTATATTGTTTTTCCCTTTTTTTCAAGATTTCAACCTTCTTCCTTCTTTCCTCTTCCTTTTTTCGTACGGACGTTGCATAAGGGCGTCCCTACCATTTGTAACAAACATTTATCAAATTGGTATTATGCCCAATTATTTTGATAAAAAAGCGTTTACTGGCGGAATGCTGCGCAAACAGAAGTTCAGCAGTCAGCTTTGCGCGTATGCGGAGCATTCTGGAACGGAAAGGGTATAAGCAACCCAAACTTTTTCTGACAGACTGCTCCTTCATTAATTGATAATTGATAATTACCTCGGGTTTTAACCGCTACGGAATTGAACATAAGGAAATATTATTTCTTTTTTTCCCCTGAAAAGGGGAGGCTTCAAGGCGCGAATTATTTAATTATTAATTATTAATAATCCGGTAAACAGATACCATTATCTATAGCACTACATTTTTAGGCTGAAGCGCTGAAGCGCGCTCTAACTAATAGCTAGTTAACCCAATTTTTCAGTAATTTACTTGAGAATTAACTGACATCCCAAGCTACAACATAATAGAAACTGTAACTTAAGGATGTCTACAATATGCTTATTTAATTTTACTGGCGAATATCACAAATTGATGTTAATCATACCACACTTTTAATCTAATCCAGCATCAGTTACTGCCCCTAAACTACTAGAAGATACTAACTTCGCATATTTGGCTAATACACCTCTGGTATACCGGGGTGCTGGAGGTTGCCATCCTTGACGACGTTGTTGTAGTTCCTCATCAGAAATATTTAACTGTAGCAAACGCTTGTGAGCATCAATAGTAATCATATCTCCTTCCTTTATCAGAGCGATCGCGCCACCGACTGCTGCTTCTGGAGCTACATGACCAACTACCATACCGTAAGTACCACCAGAAAACCTACCATCAGTAATCAATCCTACTTTATCTCCTAAACCAGCACCGATAATAGCCGAAGTTGGTGCCAACATTTCTCGCATTCCCGGTCCACCTTTCGGTCCTTCATAACGGACTACAATAATATCTCCTGCTTGAATTTTTCCTGCTAATATTGCTTCTAAGCAGTTTTCTTCTGACTCAAATACTCTTGCTGGACCTGTTATTTCTGGGTTCTTGACTCCTGTAATTTTAGCAACAGCTCCCTCAGTTGCGAGATTTCCCTTGAGAATAGCTAAATGTCCTTGAGCATACATCGGATTATTCCAAGGGCGAATCACATCTTGGTTAGAAGGTGGTTCAGAAGGTATATCTGCTAACTGCTCTCCAATAGTTTTACCTGTTATGGTTAAAGCATCTGGGTGAAGTAGGTCATGTTCTAGGAGCATTTTCATTACTAGAGGGATGCCACCTGCTTGATGTAAATTTGTTGTAACGTATCGACCGCTTGGTTTGAGGTCGCATAACACAGGCACTCTTGCTCGAATAGTTTCAAAATCATCAATGGATAATTCTACATTAGCAGCATGAGCAATGGCTAAGAAATGTAAAACTGCATTAGTGGAACCTCCAACTGCGGTAATTACCGAAATTGCGTTTTCTATAGCCTTGCGGGTAATTATTTGACGAGGTAAAATTTGTTTGCGGATAGCCTCTACTAGAATTTTGGCTGACTCCTCGGTACTATCAGCTTTTTCTGCATCTTCGGCCGCCATAGTTGATGAATACATCAGACTCATCCCCATTGCTTCAAAAGCTGAAGACATAGTATTTGCAGTGAACATTCCTCCACAAGACCCAGCACCAGGACAAGCTCTACGTTCAATTTCTTTGAGCTCTGTTTCATCAATTTTTCCAGCACTGTATTTTCCTACTGCTTCAAAAGCACTAACTACGGTTAAGTCTTCACCATTATAGTTACCTGGTTTGATAGTACCACCATAGACAAATATCGCAGGAATATTCATTCGAGCGATCGCTATCATTGCTCCTGGCATATTTTTATCACAACCGCCAATAGCTAAAACTCCGTCCATGGCCTGGCCATTACAAACTGTTTCGATGGAGTCGGCAATAACATCCCTAGAAACGAGAGAATATTTCATTCCCTCAGTCCCCATAGAAATACCATCGCTAATGGTAATTGTGCCAAATATTTGTGGCATTGCCCCTGCTTGTTTGGTTCCTGCCATGGCCCGCATGGCCAAATCATTGATACCCATATTGCAGGGGGTAATAGTGCTATAAGCGTTTGCTACTGCGACGATCGGTTTAGTAAAGTCTGAATCTTCAAAACCTACAGCTCTGAGCATAGCTCGGTTAGGAGAACGTTGTACTCCTTTTGTTATTAATTGGCTTCTGACATTCTCTGGCATAGTATTTTTTTTGTTGTACTTATGTTCTTGATTTTCTCAGAAGATTAGCGTGGTTTTTGAGATATTTACAATAAGATTACTAAATTTAAGCCCTTAATTTGGTGTCTGTAATTTGATCTTTTCCCTTATGGGTTTAATACCCCACTGTCTACAGGGTGCAAATGCGGTTGCTGAGGGACCAATCCCCATAGACCACATTCTCCTGACTACTTCTTCAACGGAATATATAGGAAAGCGAAAAGTTTTACAGAAAAAGCTGGTTAATAAGTTAATTAGGTATATGTAGGGTTTCTCTTTTGCTTTTGTAAATTAGTAATGTCCTAGTTTAAATATAAAATGTAAAATAGAAAATAGTTTGAGGCGGTGCAAATGGAGGCGGAAGAAATTCTAAAACAGTATGCAGAAGGGGAAAGAAATTTTAAAGGTATTACCCTAGTAGGGGTAGATTTAAGGGGAGCTGATTTAAGTAATAGTAACTTTACTAGGGCAAACTTCCGTAATATAAAACTTATGGGTGCTAACCTATGTGGAGTTAATCTCAGAGAAGTGTATTTAGGGGATGCTGATCTTAATGGGGCTAATTTGAGTGAAGCTAATTTGATTGGAGCGAGTCTGGTGAAAACTGACTTAAATAACGCTGATTTGAGTGAGGCTAATTTACGGGGTTCTAATTCTAGGGAAGCTAATTTCAGTCAAGCTAATTTAAGAGGTGCTAACCTGACGGAAGCTAATTTCAGTCAGGCTAATTTAACGGCAGCTAATTTAACTGCAGCTACAATGATTCGCGTTAATTTGATCAGAGCTATTTTAAATGGCTCAAGTTTAGAGTCTGCGAATTTAACAAATGCCTTGATGAATGAGTCAATCTTAGAAGAGGCCAATCTAAGTAATGGCATTCTGAGTGGGGCAATGTTAAGTAGGGCTAATCTGAGTGAAGCTGAATTGAGCAAATCTACTACTATTGGAGCTACTCTGAGTGAAGCTAATTTAAGTGGAGCGAAACTACGAACTGCTAATGTTAGTTGGACTACTTTTCGAGGAGCTAATATGAGTGGGGCTAATTTATTTCGGGCTAATTTAAGTTGGTCAAATCTGACGGGAGCAATATTAATTAAAGCTGTATTGATTGATGCGAAGCTAAATAAAACTAATCTACGAGATGCAGATATGAGGGGAGCAATTATGCCTGATGGTACAACTTGTCCTTAAAAGAGATTATTGTTGCTGATACCGTTTCACGGAAGTTATAAGTCAAAAGTCAAAAGTCAAAAGTGATGAATTAAAATTTTATAGAAGCTCAAAACTTTGATGCTACATCAACAATTAATAATTAATAAATAATTAATAATTAATAATTACCTCTCCTTGAAAAGAAGAGGATTGACTCCAAGGAAAAATTTTTATTGTTTCTCCTTTAAAGGAGAGGCTTTAAATCTTAATTATTCGGTAATTTACGGAAGTTATTTAACATTTAAAGGAGCGAAACTATTTGTGACATACCTAAAGTGAATTGGTATTAACACTATAATTTTAATATTTTTTTATTTTATATGTTTTATTTGACAGATAACAATGATATTAAAAAATGTATTGAACAATTAGCTACTGCTAATATACTTTGGATTGATACAGAAGTTGCTGATTATAATACTCGTAAACCTAGATTGTCTTTGATTCAAATATTAGCTGAATCCCAAGATTTGGTGGGCGCTCTCGTTTATATTTTGGATGTTTTAGATAATCCCGATTTAACTAACTTTTTGATCGATCAAATAATGGTTGAACCTAATATTGAGAAGGTATTTCATAATGCTAGGTTTGATATTAAGTTTTTGGGTAAAAATGAAGCTAAAAATATTACTTGCACTTGGGAAATAGCGAAAAAATTACCTTATTATTTTTTGCCTATTCCTAATTTAAAACTGAAGACATTAGTTGAAAATTTAACTGGTTTTAAAAATATAGATAAAGAAATACAGGGAAGTGATTGGGGACAACGTCCACTGACAGAAAAACAGTTAGAATATGCGAAAATGGACTGTGTTTATTTAGCTCAAGTACATTTAGGTTTGTTAGAGTTAATTAAGCAAAATAATTCTGAACCTACTGCTGAAAATTTAGATGAACTAAGTCAAAGATATCAAGATATTTTACATGAATGGAAATTGTTAGATTCAGAAATTACCCATATACTTGAGCGGATAAAATTAGCTATGCAGGCACAGAATATTTCTGAAACTTCAACTTTTAAATTATCACCTACAGAACGAGTTACTCAAAAAGTTAATTTTGCTGAGTTGGCAGCGATCGTACAAAATCAGGAAATAGATTTAGATTTTCCGATTACTGTTACTCAAAAATTACAAAAAGATTTTGGAGATATTATGAATAAAATTTCGGTAAATAAAGAGAAAAATTCTAGCTGGAAATTGACTGTTAAAAATTTATCCGATATTAACTAGCCTATCAGCTTAAGTTAAAATTACCATTTAAATTGCATTTCTATGTTGCTGATTATGGGTATGATTTAATAATTTTGTATTTGGGATTTTTGATTTTGGATAGTTTGAACCACTTGTTAATATTAACTATTCCCTGTTCCCTATTCCCTATAAACCGAAGCTGAGTGCTGATTGCTGATTGCTGATTGCTTTTTAATCAGCCATATTAGTTAGAAAAATTAAAATAATTAAAAATAATTTGATTTGATAAATCTGTAGACTAAATAACTTTTTTATCCTACTCTTAAATTAATAGCAAAGCTGCTAAATATTGATAGTTTAAATATCAATAACTAAATACATATTATTGAGGAAAAGTCAAGATGATGCAAGCTAAAGATATTATGACCACAGAGGTTGAAAAAATTCGTGGTTCGGCGACAGTAGCTGATGCTGTGAAGAAAATGAACGATCTCTGTCTGCGTGCTCTAATTGTAGAACGCCGTCACGAGCAAGATGCTTATGGTATTATCACAGAGGCAGATATTGTTTATAAGGTTGCTGCTTACGGCAAAGACCCTAAACAAGTGCGAGTTTATGAAATTATGACTAAACCTTGCATTGTTGTTAATCCCGATTTAGGTGTAGAATATGTAGCGAGATTATTTGCTAATACAGGTATACATCGAGCACCTGTAATTAAGGATACGTTACTTGGTATTATTTCAATTACAGATATTTTAAGCAAAAGCGATTTTGTGGAGAAACCAAAATCTGTAATGCTTGAAAGGAGAATAGAAGCAGCTATTGAAGAAGCAAGGAGTATTTGTGCGGAAAAAGGTGTGACTTCTAAAGAATGTGCAGCAGCTTGGGATATTGTAGAAGAGTTACAAGCTGAAGCTGCTCATCAAAAGGCAGAAAGACTGGAAAAAACTGCTTTCGATATATATTGCGAGGATAACCCAGAAGCTGCTGAAGCACGAAATTACGATGTTTAGGGTTTGCGCTCAAAAGTTTTTTAGTAGGGGTAGGAGACAGGAGACAGGAGACAGGAGACAGGAGACAGGAGACAGGAGACAGGAGACAGGAGGCAGGAGGCAGGAGAAATGGGAATGAGCGAGGAGCTAGGAGTAAGAATTGTCCCAAGATTGTTCTGTCCAAATCTTGACCAAAATCCGCTCCTAAATTGAACCATTACCACTTAAAACCTCGCACTTTTTGATACTTAAAAAGGCTAAAACTTTTATCTATAAAGACTTTTAGATTATATCGGTAAGCCCTATTTAGTTTCAACTTTTTCGCGATCGATGTTAGCAGGGAGCAAGCAACAGTGGGAAAACATTTCCCTGTCTAAGGTCGATCATCATTTCAGTTATCAGTTATACCAATTTTATAAATGTTTGCTACAAATAGGTAGGGTACTTCTTAGGAGTCAGGAGTCAGTCCTCAGGAGTCAGAATGAATAGATTTAATACCAGTTTTTAGGTCATAAATTCTCTTTTTTGTCAAAGGGAAATTTCCTGCAAAATTTTTTTATTGCACTTATTATTCGTAACATTCTTTTTTCAAATTGGTATTATATCATGTCCGGATAATTAGCGATAGAACTCCGTTCCGCTCACGCGACCAAAAAACCTTTTCCCTTCTTCCTTCTTCCTTTTCCCTTCTTGCTTCTTCCTTTTCCCTTCTTGCTTCTTGCTTCTTGCTTCTTGCTTCTTGCTTCTTGCTTCTTGCTTCTTGCTTCTTGCTTCTTGCTTCTTGCTTCTTGCTTCTTGCTTCTTGCTTCTTGCTTCTTGCTTCTTGCTTCTTGCTTCTTGCTTCTTGCTTCTTGCTTCTTCCTTCTTCCTTCTTCAAGATGATAATTTCTCGACAAATTTTTGATGTTCTGCTGTAGCTAACCCAAGTTGTACAACTTCAATTACTTTAATTAAATTTCCTATTAATAAAGCTGCTTTATCTAACCATAAACCAGGAAAAAATTCACTACAAATTATTCCCTCAGAATTAGGTTTAAGCTGAATATATTCCCCTTCTTTTAAGTTATACCAATCAATTTCTCCATCTTCGACGCGCCAAACCAGATATTCTTGAACTTGATTACGACGATAGATTTTCTTTTTTTCATGTACATCAATAGAAACAGTACTAGCAGCAATTTCTACTATTAATTCCGGCGCTCCTTCCACATAACCATCTTCACTAATAACTGACTGCCCACCATTTTCAATTCGCAGTAAAGCATCGGGTTGAGGTTCATTATCTCCATCTAAACGAACAGTAGAATTATCACCAAGTTCTATACCTGGAGTTGCTGACCAATAAATACCTAACCAAGTCATAATTCGTGCATGAGGATTACCATGTTTTGTAATTCGTAAAGGAGATGCCATATAAACTATTCCCTCAATTAATTCTGCTTTTTTAACATTTGACTTACTGTAACGATGTTCAAATTCAATTCGAGTTAAGCGATCGCCATTTTCTAGGGTAGGAATTGTTGATTTTAATACTTTATTTTCTAATTCACTTGTCATAACTATTTTGCCTCAATCTACAATTGTAGAGAAAAATGTCACTTACTTGTGGCAACTATTTTATAATTGCGAGGGGGTAAAGTAGTTAGTTTCAATGGCATTTCCATTATACCCCCCGAAGCAATCTCAGTATCAAAAATTCAAAGAAGAGATTGCTTTGACTTTACATTATTTTGTCATCAAAAATACAGGATATGTAGTGTATTTTTATTGCTCTAGGAATTGTCGAGAAGCATGACAAACATGGAGAATGTAAACAATTGGTTCTGAAATTGTAAAAAGTATGCGATAAGTGTTACGTCCTTTTCCATATAAAAGTTGACGTATTTCTTCGGGAAAAAAGTCATTTTCTGGTGCAAGGGAAGATCTTTTTGGACTTTTGTTTAAAGATTCAATTGCGTTAATCAAACCATCAAACCACTTTTCTGCACTCTCTGGGGATACCTGCTCCACGATCCACAAATAAGCTTCTTCTGCTTCTGCTAAAGCTACATCGCTAATTTCAATTTGGTATTCCATGCTTCTGTTTGAGCTTGGTTAATGCTTGCTTTGCTGGAAAAGTGCGTCCCTCTTGCACTGAATTTAAACCTGCCTGAATACCTTCTATTGCTTGTATGCGGTCTACTAATTCTAGTAATTTTTGGTATGACTCTGCATCCTGAACTACTACTTCTGCTTTACCATTAACTGTGAGAATGAGTGGGTTTCCGCTTTCCTTAATTCGCTGCAAGTATTGAGTAGTATTACGTTTGAAGTTAGTGAGGGAGTCAATGTCTTTGGTTATGTCTAGCATTTTGTTACTTAGATAGCTGTTTGGCATCATATTAGCATTTTTTTAGATGCTTGCTAAGTAATATAAGCTACTAGAAAAAAGTAAGAGGCCAATTTTACCACTGAACCTCTATGAATAAAGATTGTAATACTTTGACTGTGCTGTTAACCGAGAACTGAAATGAGTTCCTAAAACTTGTTTCTGTTGATGGCTGAAATGCTTATATGTTTAAGTTTACAAGTCTCTACACGAAAGAAGATATCATTAACAAAAAAATTACCCTGCCAATACCTAGTCACAGGAAAACGTCCCTGCTCAGGTTGGCTGATATTGAACAACCTTGAATCACTATATGACAACCATTTTCCTGCTTCGCGCCATCCTACTTTTTCTCCAAAGTTTTGCGATAGCTCATCATTATACTCTAGCTTCCCAGCCAAACTGTAATAAATTTCACTTTGCACGGAAAAGCCTAATTTATCATCACTGTATTTTTGCCAAAGCAGGTCTATAGTATGGAGGTGTAAACATGAAAATTTTTTAATCGACTCTGTATCTAGCCCGCCTTCTTTTTCTCGGTTAGTAACTTTTAGCATAATATTGAAAGTTTCCCAATCTGCTTCTTTCCATTTCTTTTGTTTGAGTAGATTTTCTAAAGTTGAATACTCTATATTTTCGTTTTTTTCCAGTATTGAAACAGTAATTGTGGCCAAAAATGCGCCCAAAATTCCCGTGAAAATAAATAAGAATGAACGACTTACAAAATCTTTAAAATCCTTAACAGTAGGAAGAGTTTTAATTAATTTATTTTTAGCTACCTTTGGCGATGAAGATTTTTTTCCTCGATCATTAAATGAACTATTATTATCTGGTTTTGAATAATCTGTCGAGTTACTCAATCTGCTAATTGCATCAACCGCTTCCATATCTGAACCAGAAGCAGCCATATTAACTCGAATCCATAATTGTCTAGCTAGTTCAATATTTTTCTCTACCTCAGCTCGATAAGCATCATTTCTAAGTGTAACAATATCACTCAAATTTGCATTTTTTTCTAACAAGATTAAATGATATTTAGTAGCAGGTTCAACAATAGCATAAGGAGTTTGCCGAGGCTTTCTAAATTGACGATTAATATCAGGAACTCGATAACGTAAACGATTATTTAATCTTTCAACAGTGGCACAATTACCTTCACCTTGAATTCTTAATGCTTCTAATAAAGAATAAGTAAAAGCACCCTGTTTTATCCTTTCATCCTCAATTTCATAAGACTTTTCATTAGGACTACAAGAAGCAATTGTAATTACTCCTTTTTGCTTTTCTTCACCTATACCTAAACCTTTTGAACTTTCCTGACTGCGACAAGCATCTAGAAATAAAATTACATTATCTGCTCCACATCGCCTTAGTCTTTCTGTCACTAAATAAAGGGGAATAGCAGTATCTTCTACTCCATCTGGATGAGGGTCAGCATCAGCAGGCATTAAATAATCTCGGTCACTAAAACGCATTCCATGACCGCTATAAAAGAACCAGAAATTATCACCAGCAGATAAAAATTCTTTGTTAAATCTTACTCGTAAAAATATTTTGAGCGTGCCATAAGTTGGTTGAGAATTAAAAGGTTTACCTGCATCATTAATTTCAGGAGAATTATCAGTAAATAAATAAACTTT
The DNA here is from genome assembly GCF_010692625.1 of Okeania sp. SIO2C2. NCBI lineage: Bacteria > Bacillati > Cyanobacteriota > Cyanophyceae > Oscillatoriales > Microcoleaceae > Okeania > Okeania sp. SIO2C2. The sequence continues at coordinate 18,153 of NZ_JAAHGM010000002.1, read as the reverse complement.
CTCAAAACCTGCTTCATTGAGAAAATAATCCCGCATTAATTCAGCATCTCTCTGAGCATATTGAAGGGTTGGCATATTATCATAATTATTAATTCCAACACAAATAGCCCAATTTTTTGCCATACCTTAAGACTCCTTACGTTCTAATTTTAGTTTAATTGCCCCTTTACTTCCAGCTTTTCCACCAATACCAAATAAAGTAACTTGACCTTCTCCATTAATTTCAACTGATAATTCAATTTCTTTTAATTTAACATTAGAAGATTCTTGATTTGTCTGGTCAAATACATATTCAATAACTTCAAGAAATTCAGACATTTCTCGTTTCAAATCTTCAGCTTTAATCTGAAATCTTTTTCTACTTGATTCGGGAGATTCTGCTGGCCAATCATTATAATCAGGTCCCGTATCTATTGAATGTTTTTTTCCAGAAGTTTCATCGGCAATAATCCAAATTGTCTTGTCTTTCATAATAATAATTAGTTCTGATTCTTAAGGTTTTGGGCATTTTTGAGTGGCTGTCACCAATATAATTTTTATATTCTAGCTTATTCAATTAGGGTATCTACCCAGAAGCTTTTGTAGGTTGGGTTGAGGAACGTTAGCGCTAGCTTATCCGCAGGATAAACCCAACATAATAGAGTTGTCGCTAAACAGATGAAAAAAATCGCTCAAATTAAGACACAGTCGTATATAAAGTTATAAGTATCAGTTTTTCTTGGATTACACTGGTGCTTAAGCAAACCTAAAGTATAGTAGCCCGTGTAGGTTTGGTTCAGGAAGGTTAGCGTAGCCGATCCGCAGGATACCCAATATATCAGGACTTACGCAAAGACACTGTGTATAGAGTCCAGTAACTATTGGAAAATAGTTATGAGTACTATATATAGCGTATCTGCGTAAGTCCTATATATATTAGATTATAGGTATCGGTTTTTGTTGGGTTGCGCTGGCGCTTAACCCAACCTACAGAACTAATAAAAACTCCCAGAATATTCGACTCAAATATCTAGGAGTTTTGTCAATTTTTCCCTATCTAACTAACTCTATTCCACCACTTTTTTCTCCTCTTCATTCAAACTAATTTTTGTATCTTCATCAGACTTTTCCGCAGCTTTTGTCAATTCAAAAATTGGTGGTTCTAAATCAGGAATAGGTACTTCAAAACCTGGTGGTAAAGGTGGCAGTTGTGGTACACCAGAATCTAATTCTTTAGTTTGTTTCACCAACTCATTAATACTTATTTCCGGTACAGGTGGTATTTCAGTAACTTTCAACGCTGTCATCAAATTTACCAAAGCAAACTGAATATGAGTATCTGGGTTTTTCGCAACCCACCCATCCTTTGTTAACTGTCGCATTTCAAAATGTAAGTGGGGACCTGTAGACATTCCCGTACTACCAACTCGCCCAATAACTTCACCTTGCTTCACAACTTCTCCTGGTTTCACAAAAATTTCTGATAAGTGACCGTAGAGAGTTTCCAATGATTTTTTCTGGTGGTCTAAAACCACAGTTACACCATAACCTCCTAACCAGTCAGCGATCGCTACTTGACCTGCATAAGTTGCAACTACTGGGGTTCCTGTTGGCGCTCCTAAGTCTGTACCTGTGTGAAATTTCTTATAACCTAATATTGGATGTTGTCTCCAACCAAAAAATGAAGTTATCGGTGCGGGGATAGATAGAGGAAATATTATTCTAGTGTTACCATTTCCTGGTACTGCTGGCGGCCGCATGGTGCGGTTGTAATATGCTAAACCTGACTGAGTAATGGGGTTGTCAAATAAACCCTGCACCTGAGCTGGTAAAACTGCAGCGACTTCTACTCCTTGTGAAGAACCTGAGTGATGACTTGGAGTATAGGAAGTACTGGTGTAATAACTGCTTTGACTGGAGGATGAACCAGAGTAGTAGCTACTTTGACTATAACTAGAAGTGTCTGAATAATAATTGTTGTTGGAGGCGTAATAGTTGTTATCGTAGGATGAGTTTTGATAGTTATTTTGATATGAGTCTTGATAGTTATTTTGAGAATAGTAACTTTGTTGAGTTTCCCCACTCCATGAGTTGTTGGATGCTGTTTGAGCAGGAGCACTCCAGTTATTAGTCTGAGCAGGAGCGCTCCAATTATTTGTTGCAGTTGTAGAACTCCAGTTATTAGTCTGAGTAGGAGCGCTCCAATTATTATTTTCGGCAACAGCACCCCAATTTTTGTTATTTGTTGGATATTCGGCAATATTATCTGTGGAACGTTCGGAGAAAACTACTGTGTTTGGTGCTTCATAACTTTCTGTTGCACCAGTTTTGTATTCTGTATTATCTATATAAGCGTTGGTTGAACCGTCATAATAATAAAGTTTTTCAGGTTTTGGTAATGTTAGAGGTGGTAACTCCTGATATTTTCGTTGTTTTGATAGGTTGACTCCTGTATTTGTCGGAGGTGCGACATACAAATTTTTCGGCAGATAAATACCACTGTCTGGTTCCGGTTCCGGTTCGGGTTCTGGTTGGGAATAATAATAAGGTTCAGGTTCGTAATAGCTTGGTGCTGGTTGAGAATAATAAGGTTCTGGTTCGTAATAACTTGGCGCTGGTTGGGAATAATAATAAGGTTCTGGTTCGTAATAACTTGGTGCTGGTTGAGAATAATAAGGTTCTGGTTCTGGTTCGTAATAGTATGGTTCCGAATAGTATGGTTCCGAATAACTTGGTGAAGCAGAATAATAAGGTTCGGGTTCGTAATATGGTTGTGAATAATAGGGTTCCGGTTCGTAATATGGTTCAGGTTCGTAATATGGTTCCGGTGTATATGAAGGTGTTGGTTCGTAGTAGGGTTCCGAATAATATGGTTCTGGTGAATAGGATGGTTCCGAATAGGATGTTTGGGGATAATAGTTATCTACTGGAGCAGGTTGATATGATGGCTCATAGTCATACACTTCTATTTCTAAAATTGCCTCTGCTAAAACTATTCCTCTACTCAGCATTCCTAGACTAGCTAGACAACAACCAAGCTGCATAAGAGACTTATGAGTTAGAAGTTTGGTCTGAATAATATTTTGGTTTGGCTTTTTGGTTGTTTCCTGTAGTTCAGTTTTAGACTCTACTGACAGGTGTTGGTTCTCTGATACCATCATTTCCTCACACTATACTTATTACTTTGATTTGAATTGACAATTAAACAGTTTAACAGGCTACCTTTTTCAATAAGTAATTAACACTAGCTGAATAACTTTTTTGCTAATTAGCATCCCAGTTATTGTTAATTATTCTAATTTTTACCGAATAATTAATAATTAAATAATTCTGGTTTAAGAGGTTGTCTGAGAAGTCCCATTTGCTACATCCAAGCCCCCGCGCATCCCCCAAAATTGGGGGACTAGATCAAGCAAATTGACTCTTTTTCCCCCCAAACTTGGCTTGCTCGGGGGGCAAAATTCAGTATCAAAAAACTTTTCAGATATCCTCTAAAGTCTCCCCTTTTAAGGGAAAAAAAGAAATAATATTTCCTGATATTCAATTCCGTAACGGTTTTAACCAGAGGTAATTATCAATTATCAATTATCCATTATCCATTATCAATTAATGAACTCCCCCACTCCCTCACTCCTGACTTCCGGGAAGCGGTTGGCCATAACCCAGATTGATTGTACCGGGTTTTAGGAAAATTTCTGAAGAAGATATTTGAGGCTGAGTTAGCGGACTAGCTGAGTCTTGGTTAAACTTGACCCGTAATTCCCCATTAGTTGTTACTCCTACAATTGTGCCAATACGATCTTCTACTACTATTTGCTGGCCAATATTTATTAGTAGTTGCTGATAGGAAGGTAAGATACTTTCTATTCCTGACTCTAAAAGTTGTTTAATGCCAGAATCTAGTCCATGAAAGACTATAGTAGCTAACATTTCTAAAGAGAATATTTCTGGTTTTGACTGTTTCCGATAATAGCTCTGCAAATTAATTCCTGTGTCTGGTACAGAATTAGCCCAATTAATCCCTACGCCAATCACTGCCTGAGAAATTTTTTTCTTGTGTATCCTCGTCTCTGTTAAGATGCCTCCTAATTTTTTGTGTTCTAAAATTAAGTCATTGGGCCACTTGACTTGAACTGGTATGCCATAATCCCTCAAACTAGAAGCTATACCCCAAGCACTAGATAAAGTTAGCTGAGAAGTTTGAGATATAGAAATATTAGGAGCGATGGTATTGCTCTTGGCGATCGCTATTGACATATATAGGCCACCGACAGTTGACTGCCAATTTCTTCCCCATTGACCACGTCCTGCTGTTTGTTGACTGGCAATAACAATGCTTGATGGGTTTCCGGAGTCGATTAACTGCCAAAGAGTTTGATTGGTTGAGGGGAGGCTCAGAAAAATATGGAGATTGGCAAAAGTTGAAGCGGTGAATTTGTCTGAAACTCCTTGAATATTTGACAAGCTGTCTATAAATTTTTTTTTGTTAAATTCTGCTACTGACAATTTTTTTAATATCTGGGTCAAAGTTTATAGATATAGCGCTGTGCGCAGGCAACAGGCAACAGGCAACAGGCAACAGGCAACAGGGGGAATAAAAAAACCGTTTGCGCAGCATCTCCGTTGGAATCATATAAGACTTTTAGCTATTGGACACCTCCTGTCATTTGTAAATATGCCTGCGCACATTGCTATACCAACACTCTACAATTGATTGGCAAGTTCTTGTTTGGTGAAGTAAGAAAATATTTGTATTGTTTGTGACTCCATTGTTCCTTCTGCTTCTGTTGCGGATGTTGCAATAGTTATTTCATTCTGTGAAGCACTCGAAGTAGGGGTGCGACTTCTGCTTTTGTTGCGGATGTTGCAATAGTCATTTCATTCTATGAAGCACTCGGGATAGGGGTGTGACTTCTACTTTTGTTGCGGATGTCGCAATAGTCATTTCATTCTGTTAAGCACTCGAGGTAGGGGTGCGACTTCTGCTTTTGTTGCGGATATAGCAATAGTCATTTCATTCTGTTAAGCACTCGAAGTAGGGGTGCGACTTCTGCTTTTGTTGCGGATATAGCAATAGTCATTTCATTCTGTTAAGCACTCGAAGTAGGGGTGCGACTTCTGCTTTTGTTGCGGATATAGCAATAGTCATTTCATTCTGTTAAGCACTCGAAGTAGGGGTGCGACTTCTACTTCTGTTGCGGATATAGCAATAGTCATTTCATTCTGTTAAGCACTCGAAGTAGGGGTGCGACTTCTACTTCTGTTGCGGATATAGCAATAGTCATTTCATTCTGTTAAGCACTCGAAGTAGGGGTGCGACTTCTGCTTTTGTTGCGGATATAGCAATAGTCATTTCATTCTGTTAAGCACTCGAAGTAGGGGTGCGACTTCTACTTCTGTTGCGGATATAGCAATAGTCATTTCATTCTGTTAAGCACTCGAAGTAGGGGTGCGACTTCTGCTTTTGTTGCGGATATAGCAATAGTCATTTCATTCTGTTAAGCACTCGAAGTAGGGGTGCGACTTCTACTTCTGTTGCGGATATAGCAATAGTCATTTCATTCTGTGAAGCACTCGAAGTTGGAGGTGTGACTTCTACTTCTGTTGCGTATGCCGCAATAGTCATTTCATTCTGTGAAGCACTCGAAGTTGGAGGTGTGACTTCTACTTCTGTTGCGTATGCCGCAATAGTCATTTCATTCTGTGAAGCACTCGGAGTTGGAGGTGTGACTTCTACTTCTGCTGCGTATGTCGCAATAGTCATTTCATTCTGTGAAGCACTCGAAGTTGGAGGTGTGACTTCTACTTCTGTTGCGTATGCCGCAATAGTCGTTTCATTCTGTGAAGCACTCGAAGTTGGAGGTGTGACTTCTACTTCTGTTGCGTATGCCGCAATAGTCGTTTCATTCTGTGAAGCACTCGAAGTTGGAGATGTGACTTCTACTTCTGTTGCGTATGCCGCAATAGTCGTTTCATTCTGTGAAGCACTCTTACTTTGGGTAAACTTACAATCCTGTGGAGTAGAGCGAACAAAAATGTCAAAATAAATGAAGGCACTTATGCTGAGGTCAGAAGTCAGAATTTCCTTCTGCCTTCTGCCTTCTGCCTTCTGCCTTTCCTGATAACTGATAACTGAAATGACTATAGCTGACTCTGACTCACAAAAATTAAACAGATACTATCAAATTTTGAGCGAGAATAATGTCACTTGGCACTGGCAAAAATGGCAAGGATTATCTTACCTAACTTGTAGCCTCTTAGAAAATTGGCCTCATGGCTTTTTGACTCACCATTTCTGGCCTCGTACACCAGGAGAATTAGTAGAAGTATTTCCTTCTTCTGCTGAGGTATATCGTGTGAAACAAGTACATGGCAATACTGTACTAACAACAGGGAAAGCTACTCAGGTAGAAATGCCTAATTCTGATGCCGAAAAAACTTATGCTGAAGCTGATGGTTTAATAACTCAAACAACAAAACAAGCAGTTTGGGTTTGTAGTGCAGACTGTGTACCTGTTTTGATTGCTGACAAAAAAACAGGACAAGTGGCAGCAGTTCATGCCGGATGGCGTGGCACGGCCGCTAAAATTGTTCCCGTAGCATTGGCAAGCTTTCAAGCTCAGGGTAGTCAATTATCCGATTTATTATTTGTTCTTGGCCCTGCTATTGCTGGAGAGGTTTATCAAGTTTCTGAAGATGTGGCGGCTGAAGTTGGGGCGACTGTTGTTCCACAAATAGAGAGAGTAACTACTGAGGAGATTTTGCATTTTCTGGAGCTTTTGCCTAATTCACCAGTTTTATCCGATCCTGAACCGGGAAAGGTGCGCTTGGATGTGCGTATGGTTAATGTTTTACAGTTGGAGCAATTGGGTATTGGTTATTCACAGATAGCGATCGCTCCTTATTGTACTTATCAACAACCGGATTACTTTTTTTCTTATCGGCGTGAAAAACAGAAAAAAGTGCAGTGGTCAGGAATAGTGAGTGAGTTGATTTAGGTCAAAACTCTAAATTTAAAAGCCAAAAGACAGATAGTGTAAATTAATCAAGTGGTAATTTCAATGTTTGGCAGAAAATGCTCTAGAGCTAAAATTACTTTTTTCTCTAACCAATGTTAAATGCTTTACTTAAGTAAAGTCTTATTCTTTGCCTCTAGACATCTTTTTTTGATTTTCCTCCTATTAATTTCAGGGGTTAAAACTATTTTTGATAGTCAGCACTTATGTTAATTTATAAGACTATTCAGTAATCTGTGTAGAAATATCTGTATATTTAAAAAGCGTTTCGGTCCGGAATGCTTCACAAACAGCAGTTCAGTAGTTTAGCGGTCAGCTTTGCGCCTTTGCCGAGTATTCCGGAACGGAAAGGGGATGAGCACCCCTACTAAAATTAAACGACTTACTAGAAGTGAGGAATTTAAACCCAAGCTTTTCGGTTTGGACTGCTCCGCAAACATATACCTAATTATATGCACAAATTTTTAGGCTGATAGCTGAAGCGCTAATAGCTGATAGCTAGTTAACTGAGCATATTTCTGGAAAACTAGATAAGATTAAAATACCAGAATCCAATACTTTAGTCATAGTTTAAAAGATTATAAATAAATTGCAATGAGCGATCTAAGTCATTATCAACAACTTGGTCTCACTGAAGATGCTTCTTTTGATGAAATTCAAGCAGCAAAGGAACGTTTGAAGCAACAACATAGTGGCGATCAAAAAGTTATAGAAAATATTGAAGCTGCTTATGATTCGATTTTGATGGACCGTTTAAGGTTGCGTCAGGAGGGAAAGATTAAGGTTCCTGAGCGTATTCGGTTTCCTGAGAAGCAAACAAAGAAAGTCCCTGATAGTTTTACTCCTGGGTTGACGGAAAAAGGGCCAGTTTGGCTACAAAAGTTAATTGATACTCCTAGTCAAGCTGATATTTTGTGGCCTACTGGTATATATGTGGTTTTAGGTGCTATTAGTATTTATTCTGGGGTTAGTCAACCATCTATTTTGCAACTTGCTTTGGCTTTGGGAGTTGGTGGTTGTCTTTATTTTCTTAATCGTAAAGAGAATAAGTTTGGTCGTGCTGTATTGTTGACTGTTGGGGGTTTAATTCTTGGGTTGATTTTAGGTGGAATATTGACTGCTTTAGCAACTGGTTTAAGCACAGAAATATTTATTACTTTGGTAACGTTTTTGGTGTTATGGATGGTTAGTTGTTTTTTACGGTGACATCCTCCCGACGCTGTAATCAAAGATTACAGCGCGGGCTTCCAAACCTCACGATTTGGCATTCCTAGTTTTTCTCTTTCGAGATTTTGCCTCTGACCTAGATGGAGATTTCTCTTCCACCCCCGGCAGACCGACTGCATAGGCGTTTTCTATTCCGCAGAGTCCCTGCGTACTGATAAGTTGTAAACCACGCAACCTGATTACTTCTGATGCTGCATGATCTCGATCCGTTTCGTATCCACATTCACCACATCTATGAACTCGTTCAGAAAGCTCTTTCTTGCCCGTGTGCGTGTTGCACTTGGGACAAGTTTGAGAGGTTCCATCAGGGTTGACTCTCAGGAAGTAGACTTGATGTTTTTTGGCTACCCATTCGAGCAAGTTGAGAAACTGACCGAAAGCGGCATCAAGGCTATGTTTCCTCAACATCCCTCTCGACATTGCTTTCAAGTTCAAGTCCTCAACAAACACCATGCCAATACCTTCTTTGGTACACAGATGGTTAGCCAGTTTGAACTGCCAGTCTTTGCGAACATTGACAATGTGGTTGTGGAATTTGGCAACCTTAATTCGAGCTTTTTCGCGGTTGGCGGACCCCTTTTTCGTTCTGGCATACTTGCGTTGCAGCAATTCAAGCTCGCGGTACAAGGATGTCAGGAATCTCGGTCTAGGGATAAACTCTCTATGGGAGGTTGTCAAAAACTTTTCCAGTCCTAAATCAATACCCAAAGCATCCCCATGTGGTTGAGCGTGGGGTATCGACACCTCGGACTCTATTGTAATTATCACTTCCCACCTATCCGCTTTCTGACATACCCGTGCTTGCTTGACCACAAATCCATCTGGAATAGGTCGGTGCAAATTAATGGGCACTTTTCCTACCTTGGGGAGAGCAATCTGCCACCCAGTAATCGGATTGGTTTTGAACTGAGGAAACAGCATGGACTTCATCTGTCCAAACTTCTTGAAGCGAGGAAAACCAAACCCTCTGTTTTGAAAATAATTCCAAGCCTCATGCAATCTACGAATCGTAGTTTGCAAAACTTGAGAAGGGGCTTGTCCCAACAAAGGGAACTCTTTCTTCGCCTTGGGAAGTGCGTTTTGTTGAGCGTAGTAGGTGGGAAATGGTTTGTCTGCTGGGATGATATATTCTCGTTCCAACGAACAATAATCCAAACTACACTTGCGCGAATTTACCCAGTCTTTTATTTCTCGCAAAGCGTAGTTATACACCTTGCGAGATATTTCCAACCAATGCAACATTGTCTGTTCTTGGATGGCATCAGGATAAATTCGATAGCGGTAGTTCATGATGAGAGTCATGTCAGGGATTTTAACACAAAATCCTTGGTCTATAAACCTATACTTGTTGATGATTTTACGCCTGTTTGACCGGATAAAATCATCTTGGGGGATGTCCATGTATCCCGGCGCTCAATCAGAAGATTAGAGCGCGGGACTTATTGCCTCCCCCAAGCCCCCACCATTAGTTAATTGTCCAGAAAGGAAATTGCTGAGTCGGTTCTAAACTAACTCCATTAATATTTTTCTGAGCAAATACATAATCTTTATCTAACCACAATGGAATAAAAGGAACATCTTCTCCTAATAAGTCTTGAATTTCTCTGAAAATACCTTGGCGCTTTTCTGGGTTTTGTTCTTGACGTTGTTGCTCTATTAATTGATTGATACGATCGCTATAATAAAATGAACCTTGAAATTGGCTAGCTCCTGCTTCGCAACCTGTTTCTTCGGAACCTTTTGTACATTCTAAGAATGGTTGGATATAGTTATCAGCGTCAACAAAATCTCCGTACCAATCTAACATAAAGGTTTGATATACTCCTTTATCTAAATTTTTAAAGGCGGTTGCTGCTTCTACACTATTTAATTCTAATTCCATTAAACCGTCTATTTTTTCTTCTACAGATGCTTTGAGTGTACTAGCGACTAATTGTCTTTTTGTCGAATTAGAAGCATACCAAATTTCTATTTTTGCTGGATTATCTTGAGAATATCCTGCCTCTTTTAATAACTCTTTAGCTTTGTCAAAATTTCCATCTCCATAATTTTCTTGAAATACTGGTTTATAACCTTCAAATTTATTGGGGATTAGACTATAAATAGGTTCAGCTTGCTCTCGTAAAACTCGTTTATTTAACAAATTTCTGTCAACAATAGCTGCTAATGCTTGTCTCACTGCTTTGTTGTCTAATGGTGCTGAATTAATATTTAAAACTATATAATTAACTGTCTTGCCATCTGTAGAAATTACTTGCCAACCTTGACGTTCTGATTCTTGTTCTAAGTTAGAAATTTGGTCAGTGTCAAGAGATAAATAAGCTACGTCAATAGCACCTGTTTTAAAAGCATTAAATAAATTAGCTGAACTAGAAAATATTTGAATATCAACTCCTTGATTTTGTGGTTTCTCTCCCCAATAATTGTCAAATATATCTAACCGTAAAACATCAGTTCCGTACTCAGCTAATTTGTATGGTCCCGTACCAATAAATGTATCGGGTTTAAATTTATTTTCATCTGTTGTATATGCTTGAGGCGAAACAGCACAAAGACCAGAAAATGCTAGTAAAGGAGTAAAAGCAGCAAAGGGTTTTTTTAACTTTATTGTTAACTGATATTCTCCGGTAGCTTCTATTGACTCTACTGTATTTGCTAATAAAGAAGAAGGTGGACCTTCATTTTCAATAAAACGTTTTAAAGAAAAGGCCATTGCTTCACTATTCAAGGGACTACCGTCATGGAATGTTACCCCCTGACGAATAGGAATTGTATATGTTGTGCCATCTTCGCTAATTTTTGGCATTTCTGTAGCTAGTTGGGGGACAAGTTCTGTTGTTCCTAATTTGTAACCGTAGAGGCGATCGCCTAAGTTATAGAGTAAGTTACCAGATATTACTTCGTAGGCATCTGCCGGGTCTACGGTACGAGGTTTAAGAGTTGTACCAATTGTAATACGATTTGTTTTGATTTCTGTGGTGGAGGTGTCATTAGGATTATTCTGTGGTTGACTACAACTAATAACCAGGAAACAGCAAAGACAAAATAAACCAATAAATTGAATAATTAGCTGTCGGGAACGGTTGACAGAATTAAATAATTGATGTTTGACCAATTTAATTATTTACCTCACTAATATCTGAAGTATGTGATTTTTTCTGAGATAAATTCTACCAAGATTTTTGTTGCTAAGAAAATTCTTTAAAATCTTGCTTATAAATTATGAGTTGTTAGTGCAAGCTGCAACAAAATATAATAGCTAATGTAGAATTACTACTATTACTATATGTGATGATTTCGGTGATAATTTATGGGAAGTATTTTTGACAATTTATAATAATATCAATTTTATGTAATATCAAATCCGCTTGGGTTCGGTCTAAAAAAAATGTTCTATCACAGCGCCATTGCCAAATCTTTCTCGATATTCCCCTCCCAGGAGGGGTTAGGGGTGGGTCCCCACACTATGAATCTAATTACACCAATGCTACCGGATTTGATATTTTGATATAAGGTTACACATAGTTATACATTTATCTTTTTCTTGGATTACCAGTAACTTCTTTTAGTAACGCCATTCACTTTTTCCTTTTTTGTTCTTTTGGTTGTTCCTTCTGCAATAATTTATCATTTTTTATCTACAGTCTACTGTAAGTAATTTTTTATTCTATGCAACTTCATATTAATTTTGCATAAGAGTGAATCTATATATATATAGCAATTCTAAATCATACCAATTCCTCAAAATAATACTATCTTTATTGAAGATTTCAGTTATTAAGTAATAAGTAATGTTCAGTAATCTTTTTAGCAATTATTTGTATGAAGTAAATATCTCTTATTTGTTATTTGTCTACTAGACATCTCCATAAAAGAGGCAACAGGCAACAGGCAACAAGCAACAGGCAACAAGGAGAAATAATTAATAATTTATGGATAAGAATTTATTTTATTTTTGATTTTTACCAGATGTCTACTCCCTACTCCCAAGAAGATATAGCAAATATCAAAACTTTTGCTATTATACCAATTCCCATGCATTAATGCTATACTTAGGTAACACTTCAGTTATTAAGTAATTAACACAGGCAGATTTTTTTTTGCTAATTTGAGTCCAGTTAATGTTAATTATTCTTATGTTTACTTCTCTGTACGAATGTTGCATACAAAGTCCGTACCTACCACCCTATTCCCCTACTCAAGAAAATGTAGAAAAGTTTTTGAGAAAAATGTAGAAAAGTTTTTGAGAAATGGTATTATTTGTGATGATTTTGTTGTTTCCCTATTCCCTAAAAGTCTAAAATATTTCACAATTCAAATCAGGCTGCTATATTGAGGGATTTCAATCATAGTTTTGTTAATGTTAATTAATTTGATAATTAAAAAAAATTAAGGGCATTGGTGATTTCAGGTATGAAATAAGTAATTTAGGTAAATTAAGAGTCATTCCAAAGATGGCAAAATTAAATATTGTTTTTACTTAATTGACCGAAAAGCACTTTCTTTATCCTGACTTCTGACTCAACCCTCCTGAATCCTAAGTCATTAAAATTAACATGATACATGGGCTTCAGCAACGCCAAATTAAGAATTATCACAAACTATAGATAAGTTTAGAGGTTCATGTTTAAAATTGCGATACCATATAGTTTTTACTGGTAAATTCTATGTCTGGTTCTCAGAATATCAATAAAAATTTGAGTTTAGAAGAAGTTTATACTTGTCCTGTATGTTATCATGGCCAGATATCAGCAATGATTTTAATGGATGCTTTTGCTTGTAACTTCTGTAACCATATTTTTACTGCAGATCTGGTAAGGCAATCATTGAAAATAGCAGATAGTTCTTCTCATTTAAGTTGGCGGTGGAATGGTAGAAATTGGAAAGTCGATCATCCTAATGTAGAATTGAACTGGGTAATTAAGTTATTAGCAGTTGCATTTGTAATATTACCAACAACATTAATAGGATTAACGGCTTACTTTTATCCTCCAATACCTGGTACTCCTTTGTGTTGGTTACCAAGAGTTTGGACTGGTTTAACTTTTTTATTTCATTTGCTAATTATCGTTAATATTTTCATTGATTATTATCAGTTTCCAGTCAGGTTATATTTAAAAGCAGTAGGACGATATTTATGGCTTAGGATTTCACCACAAAATTCTTCTACTTGAAGAAGGAAGAACCTAAGTTGGAAAAAGTGGACGGGGATTCAAACCCAAACCAATTGTAAACACTGTGTAGACGGCAGGGTATTAAACCCAAAAGAAAAAGATAAATTTCAAGATGCTAAATTGCTGGCGTTGGTGAACTTGTAATCCTCTAGATAGGAATTGGCACAGTCTTAAATTTTAAGTAGTATAGTAGTCAGGAAATAGAATACTGAAGCATTTTTATTCTATAGCATTCTATATTCACCAACGCCAAATTGCTAAATCAGATACAATTAATGAGCAAGATATGAAGATATAAAAATTCCAGATGAGTTATGAAACTGGATTATCATTTTTTACCATACTAAAAAATCTGTAAAAATTTTCACTTTTCCCTGTTCCCTGAAGTCTTGAATTGTATTTTTACATTTCACGAGATGTAAATAAATAGTATATCAGGCTTGATGTTAAATTTAAATATATAGCAGATTGCAAGTAAATGAGGTACAATTCTTAAATTTGATCAACCCCCAGAATTTTAAAATTGGTTGACAAATTGTTGTTACTGTACCTCATAAACCTGAAATGCGCTGCATTATATTAACCAGCTTTTAAATCTTCAGAGGGAAAATTCAAAAAGCCGTTCTCTAAATTTTAATTGCTACAAAATTATCTTAGCTAAAGATAGCATTAATTAAAACATCAGTTAAATTCATCTTTTTCAAATCGTCAATAGTCACAGTATTACAAATATCAAACCTGGCACCTATTGTTTGTAATTCATTATCTAATAATTGAAAAAACTTTGTTACTTCAGGCTTATTTCCTACCTGAATAAGTGAAATACCCAATTCTTCATCTTGTTGCAAATTATTAGCCGCAAAAATTATAATATCCTTGACTCGCTCAGGGTCTTCTATCTCACCTACCGTAACAACTAAGATAGTTTCCCCATTTGGCTTTGCTGTATTTAAAGCACGTCGCTCAAAATAATTATCAATAGCATCCTTAAGAGCATCTGCTAAATTAGTTTTGCCCGAAGGTTGATTTTCCAGGAAGATATGAGCTAAGTCCGTGGATGTCACCTGGTCATATCGTTTAAAATAGTCTGAAAATAGGTAAACTGTTAGTCCATCTAAATCTAGCTTCTCACATTCACTTGCTAATTTGATTACCGACTCTTGCATTAGTTCCCAAGGACTTTTGTCTATGGCAGAGTCAGATAGATACATATCTTTGCTTTTATCGATGATTAAGGTGTAATCACGCTGTTGTATAGCAGCACCACCTTCAAGTAACGGGTCCATAATATTGGTCTCCATTATCTTCTCTTACTAAATTGTTAATAGCACCAAAATTTGTTTGTGCTGACTTAATTTTCTACTGCCTGCGGAAAATATTTTTATCCATCTGTAGAAACTTCTAAGTTGTGATGAGATTATAATTAGAATTTTGATTTGTCAGTAAAAATTTAGAAATTCACTAGCTAAATATTGTATCGTCTTGTTGATAGCGGCAGATATTTTCAATTAAGCAGAAATTTTAGATAGAAGCAAACTTTCATTTACATAAGCTCTGGGAAAAAGTCTCTTCTCCGGAAAAACACCCAATTAAGTTGAAATCAAGTAATAGTTGTTTGTTTTTAGAGCTTTTATGACAAATTATTATGGAACTAACTGACTTTTTTGTAAGTCTATTGATTTTAGTTAAATACTGTAAATTTGTATTATCTGTGACTAATCAGACAAAAAGGTACAAATCAAGTCCATTTTAGTGATGATAGATTAATTAGAGATAGACAGATTAAGTTGAACTAATACTAAATTTTGCAATTCTACTGTTATATGTAGCCAAGTAGCAGAATAAAATTAAAACTTACACTTTTATTTGATCCTGTAGTTCTAGTCATAGTTCTCAAGTGACTGGTTTCCCAACTAATAATCACAAGTAAATCTAGTAATAATAAATGTGTATTAACCATGAAATTAAACTCTAAAAATCATAAACAAAATCCAAATGAACGAGTTGAACATAAATCACCTCATCCTTTTTTACTAGCATTAATTTTGACTGGAATATTAGCTGCTGAAGCATATCCCAATCTTACTGAAACAGCAATTGCTGCTGTAAAAGAGCTTCAATCTCAACAATTAGAAACAAACACCAAAATTAATTATACAACTAATAAATTTGCTAACCTTATCGAGTTTGCAACAGAGACTAACATCGACGACCAGACAGAAATATCTCAACCATTTTTTCTAAAAAATAAATCTATCAATCAGATACTTGCTGTTAGCGAACCTTCCATGAATCAAAATTTTGATGATCTAAAAAAAATCAGTAAACCCACCCTAGATAAAGTGGAAAAAATTGCCGATCGTGACGAAATAATACCTAATAATATAGTTGATGCTGTTCGCGAAGATTTAAGTAATCAAACGGGTATTTTGCCTAAAAATATCAAAGTCACTCAAGTCAGTCAAGAAATTTGGCCTAATACTTGCTTGGGACTTGCAAATAGTGATGAACTTTGTGGGCAAAGATTAGTAGAAGGTTGGTATATTATCTTGTCTGATGGTAATGAGACCTGGTCTTATCGTACAGATAATAAGGGTAAATCAATCAGAGTAGAAGCAAAAAATTAAATATAGTTCTCATAAATCGCCTATATAATTACCAAATACTTTAAAAAGGATAAATGAAGATTCCATAAATATATTGTGTTACACTACGTTTTGATACATCAAATGAAATATTTGACAATTGTGGAGCAATAGCTAAGTTTGGTATTATAAAAATCTATCGACAACTATAGCTAGCTTTAGTAGGTGAAGGAAAACCTTCAAACAGACTTTAGTCTATCTTAAAAATGATATGGTTTTAAGAACTGAAGTTTTAATTTGAACAAAAAGGAAATATTTGGAGTATTTAGATATTCTTGTTTCAACAGACTTACTCTATCAGGAGTAGTTTATGATTAATTTATCTAGTTTCAGCCCATACAAATAAGAATTGTTAAAAGCATTGATAACGGTAAAAAAGTAAACTCAAAACTGCTATTATTTAAAGTTGAATTTCACAGCTAAGTAGAACATGGTAAATTTTGGGCGCTATGTATCAAATTGTAAATTAGCTCAAAAGTTTATATTCATTTTCTTTAGGGTTTTTTTTGATTAAAAATGCAACGTCTTTTTTTTAGCCTGCTCTACTTAAGCTAAGTAGTTTGAGTCTCAAGAATTACTTTCAAAAAAATAGTAAATACCGGAAATCTGGAATATTCTTATCTTTAGAGTTATTACTACAGAAATCTTGGAAGATAGTTGTACAGAAAAATTGAATATTAACATGGAGTTAAGCGGACTCGAACCGCTGGCCCCCTCAATGCCATTGAGGTGCTCTACCAACTGAGCTATAACCCCTAATCACGAATATTTTAGCCTTTTCTAGACTAACTACTTTTTCCAATTTAGTAATCTAATTATACCATGACTTCTAGATTTTACAGACACTTTATCAAAAATACTTCTTTTAAATTAATTTGTATATAATAATCTTTTATATTGTCGTATAAAAATTAGCAGTTGGCCAATAAATAATGTCTAGTGGTATTTGTATGACATTTAGACATCTCCAGAAAAGAGGCAGTAGGCAGTAGGCAGTAGGGAGAAAGAATTGATAATTTATGTGTGATAATTGATTTGATTTTGGATTTTTACCAGATGTCTATTTACATATCTTGGTTGTACCTCTAGATGGCCACCTGTAATAGTTTCCCTATATTTAACAAGAAAAGGAATTAATTTTTACACTTCTTTAGATTGTGACTAAAGAGGTGAAATATTCTCTCTGTATGCGTTAAGCATGAGTTATCTTGATCATTTTTACTTATTTAGTATCGAATAGATTAACGAAACAATGGATATATTATTAACAGGACTTACCCAAAGACACTATATATAGCGCATACTAATTGAGGCGATTGCTGACACAAAGCTCCGCTAACGCTATAATCTTTTCAGGATAAACTTCTACTCAACAAGGTTCGCAGAAAAATGGACGTAACAGGACTCGAACCTGTGACCCCTACCATGTCAAGGTAGTGCTCTAACCAACTGAGCTATACGTCCAAACTATGCTTTAGTATACCAATTCTAGAGCAAAAGTCTAAATTTTATGAGAAATATATAAATAATAACTATTTTTTATATATAAATAAATAAGTATATCTTATAAAGATACCTTTTACCCCAGCAGGGGTATTGTCATAGATACTGAACTACCCCACTGTAACCTACGCTGTGGGGAAATTTTTTGACTTCAGAGGGGACTGCGTAAGTTTGTTCTTACCTCCACTTTTTTCGCTATACTAGCCTTACCTAAAATATCAATTTTTTTTGAAATATACAGATATAAAAAATATGAACAAAACTGTAAAAATACTGCTGAGAGATTTCAAGAAGCAAGATAATCATCATTGGAGTGGTAGTAATGCTTAGTGTCTGTAGCGTTAGCAGTCTACCCTTTTACTAAAAAACTTGCCAAACAATTCAACGCCATCGATAAGCCAGATATCGCAGTCAATGCAATCTTATTCAAGCTGAATATTTACAAAGTTCTCACGAAACGAACAGAATATTAATTAAACAAATTATGAGTCCAAATTTACCGCAAGTCAATAAATCTGCCGTACAAGCAGGTGGTCAACTTAGCTTCTTTGAAAAATATCTCACTGTTTGGGTAGCTTTGTGCATTGTCATAGGTATTGCCCTAGGGAA
>NZ_JAAHGM010000019.1:96165-125570 GCF_010692625.1 Okeania sp. SIO2C2 | reverse complement strand
AGCTAAACTAGGGCGTTTATTAGGACCGAGAGGTTTAATGCCATCTCCTAAAGGCGGTACTGTAACTTTTGATCTGGCACAAGCTATTGACGAGTTTAAGGCAGGTAAGTTAGAATTTAGAGCCGACCGCACAGGTATAGTTCATGTTCTGTTTGGCAAGGCTTCTTTTTCTGTAGAAGATTTACTTACCAACTTAAAGGCTTTACAAGATTGTATTGACCGCAACCGTCCTTCTGGTGCAAAAGGTCGCTATTGGCGTAGTATATATGTATCAGCAACAATGGGACCATCAATTGAGATTGAAGTTAGTGCCCTGCGGGATCTAAAATTAGAAGTAGAAGCTTAGTCTATTTAAATAAGCGGTCAGCTTTCAGCAGATTTTTTTTGAGATGCCTTCGTTTGCGGAGCATTCCGGAACGGAAAGGATATTTTAACTTGTCCTAAGGTCATAAGGTTGATGGGAAACTGAGTATTTTTACCCAGGGAGATTAAAGCTGATGGCTGATAGCTAATTGCTGATAGCTAGTTAAATAAGATTAAAGCTAAAAAAATCAAAATCAAAGAGCTTAAGACAGCAGGTGCTAATAGCTTAATTTCCTGCCGAGGTTCAAGGATTAACAATTCAAAAACAGGTATAAGGGATTTTTGTCGAAATCTTTAATAAGTTACTTGTTTTGAATTCATAATTCTTTGCCCTGGCAGATAGTATAGTCCGCCAGGAATTTTGGTTTGTCAAGGAGGTGATATGGCGCTACGCGCAAGTCAGAAGTTAGAAGTCAGAACTCAGAATTAATACCTGACTCAGTTTGAGGATTTATAAACGTCCTAATCTATTTTTGTACTGCTATAAATATGGGCAAAACGAAGGAACAAAAACAAGAGATGTTGGCAGACATCAAGCAAAACTTGAGTGAAAGTCAGCTAGCACTTGTAGTTGATTATCACGGACTATCCGTGGCAGAAATTACAGACCTGCGTAGACGACTACTGCCTACTGGTAGCTGTTGCTCTGTAGCTAAAAATTCTCTGATGGGAATAGCAGTTAAAGAAGATGCCAACTGGCAACCTATGGAACAGTTGTTGGCAGGATCTAATGCTTTCCTATTCCTAAAAGATGATATCGGCGGTGCTATCAAGGCGTACCAAGAATTCCAAAAAACCACCAAAAAAACAGAATTTAAGGGTGGTGTGATGGAAGGGCGACTGCTGGATCAAGACCAAGTTAAAGCGATCGCCGATTTACCATCTAAGGAAGAGTTGCTTGCTCAAGTGGCTGGTGCTATTAACAGTATAGCTACTAAGTTAGCTGTTGGTCTAAATGCTGTACCTACTCAACTTGCCACTGGTATTAATGAGGTTCCAGCTTCTGTAAATAGAGCTATTAAAGCAATCTCAGAAAAAGAACAACAAGGCGATGGTGCCTAACGCAAACAACATGAATTTTTGACTAATATCCTATCAGTTTTATTATGAGAATAATTCCAGTAATTTAACTATATTAAAGGTAATAAAAAAGTCTAAATTCTAGCGAAAAAATAACTACAAACTAACAAAAAATAGGAGATTACTAATGTCTGCAAAAACCGACGAAATTCTAGAACAACTTAAGTCTCTTTCTTTGCTCGAAGCATCTGAATTAGTTTCACAAATAGAAGAAGCTTTTGGTGTTAGTGCTGCTGCTCCTGCTGGTGGCATGATGATGCCTATGGGTATGCCTGGTCCTGGAGGTGCTGCTGCTCCTGCGGAAGAAGCTGAAGAACAAACTGAGTTTGATGCAATTCTTGAAGAGTTTCCTTCAGATAAGAAAATTGCTATTCTTAAAGTGGTTCGTGCCATTACAGGTTTGGGTCTGAAAGAAGCAAAAGATTTGGTAGAGTCTGCACCTAAGCCAATTAAAGAAGGTATTGCTAAAGAAGCTGCTGAAGATATTAAGAAGCAATTAGAAGATGCAGGAGCTAAGGTGACAGTTAAATAGTTATCTTTGGGAAAATATTTAGTGAATAATATTCACTATAACATTAGACAAATTTCTCTATAAACTTAGAGAATGTTGATATTTTTTTTACAGCCTGTATCATTGATATGGGCTGTTTTATCTGAAAATTATAGCGGTCTTGATTAAAATTAAAATTCCGCACGACAAAATATAGTACATGAATTTGGAAAAAACTTGAGACAGCAGTTTTTATCTTTTATCTTTGTTGTAAAATAATAGGTAATCTATCTTCGCCCCCACCAATAATAACCACTTTTGTATTAGGAGAAGCTGCTAACTTTATCAGTAGCTTCAATAGCTTTTAACTTCAAGACTTGTTCAGTTAATCCTTGAGAAAGTAATTTTTGAGCATTTGCCATACCTTGAGCTTCTATTTTTTTTAGTTCTGCCTCTTGACGTGATTTTTCTAATTCAAATTGCATTCGCTGGCTTTCTTGTTCTGCCTTTAATTTTTCTTGAATTGCTTGTTGAATATTTCTAGGTAATTAAATATCTCTTAACAAAGCTGACTCAACTATAAAACCTAAAGGATTTAACTCTTGAGTAAGTTTTTCAAGTAAACTGTTGGCTATTTCCTGTCTTTTCTCACTATAAATATCTCTAGATTCATAGTTGGAAGTAATTTCCCGAATTAGGGAACGGAATCGAGAAATAATAATTTCTTTTTCCTCTAAACCAATATTTTCATATATTTGTCCTGCTTGTTCAGGGTCAATTTTATATTGAAGGCTAACATCTATTTGAAAGTTTAATCCTTCTTTGGATGTAGCAGTAACAGTTTCTTTTAAATCTTTGAGTCGAGTAGAAAATTTTATTATTTTAGTAAGGGGGTTAACTAAGTGAAGACCGGGAGTAAGGGTAGATTCAGAAACATTACCAAGTATTTCTACCACACCTACATTTACCTGCTGGCATAATTACCAAAAACTTACTTATTGTTTGATAAATGGAAATTATCGCAGCCAAAGAACCAATTAATAGAGTGAGGGAGCGTACTTTTTTTCTTTCTTTTTCCCCCGCAATGTTAGGATTTTTCAAAGCTATGAGGAATGCCATCAAAGTAGCGAGCAATGATATGATTAATTCCATTGTTTTGATTGGGGATTTATTAAATTTTTACCGATTAAGGTGAAATAATTTTCATTGCTTAGATCAACAGATTTAGAGCTAACTAACTAAGCAGAATTAACTAGAAATATTACTAAACTGACATAGTATCATTCCAGTAATTACTTAAGCAAATTTTTATAGATTCTTCAAATTGTCATACGGAATTCAAGCATGGGAGCAAAATATTCCTAGTGATAAATAATTAGGGTTTTCTGAAAAAGTCTTATATATAACGGCAGGAGTAGGGGTAATTTCCTACGGAATGCTCTGCAAACATGAATTACCCGTACAGGAGTCAGGATAAATGGGAATCATAGAGGAGTTAGCCGAAAGAATTTTTCCTTGATTTTTTCGTCCTCGCCCAATGAAAATGCTAACTTTTTGCAGCTCTATAGACCAAAAAACTGGCACTTTTTTCGACCTAAAAAGGCTAAAGCCTTTATATGTCAATTCTTTGATAATTAATCAGCCAGCCCTAATTAAATTCTAACTTTTTATCAAAAATTTAAAGTATTTTATATTATTGATTCAGGAAATTGTTACCAATAATTGGTGCGAATTAATCTATCAAAAATTGTAAAATATAGTTTTTTATTTTGAAACTGAAGTATCTGATATCCAAGAATTTTATGAGTAGAATTGACCCGCCCAACTTCGAGATTGACGCACAGGACCATCATCTTGATATAAAGGTGGATTATGAATATCTTTTTTATTCTCTAAAATACTCACATCTTGTTCAAAAGTTTCTAAGACATCCTGTTTTAACATCTTATTTAAAATCAAGCTTAAAGGAAAAGGTAGAACTTTCTTCACACTGTAAAATATGGCAATATCAAGATATTCATTATCTATTGGTGTTCCTGTAAAAATAGTTAACAAACCTAGCTTTAATTTTCCTTCTGTCCAGTAAAAACTCACATCATAAGCAGGTCCGTAATAAATAGTAGTAACTGATCCATCTTCTAATACTAATTTTCCTGCTGCTAAAGAAGATAAATTATATTTCTGAGACATTCTATGAGTTAAAATTGGTCCGTCAATTTCTACCCCATGACTATGAGCGCTTTTAAAAGTACGGCTGTGCAAATTATATAAGTGAGAGACATCTACACTGTTATCCATATAATCTTGAAGGGTAGTGCGGACTTTCCACTGACGGACTAAACGTAGGGGAGTCCATTCGACCGAATTTAGTTCTGGTATTTGAGGTATTTCCCAGTCTGGCAGTTTTCCTTGATGGTGATGGTACATCATTATGAGACCATTAAGCTCAAGTACAGGCCAGCTCTGTATTTTTGCTTTGGGTTTGGGTTTATCTGGATAAGGAATAGCAGCACATTGTCCATTTGTATCCCAGAGCCAACCGTGGTAAGGACATCTCAGAGTTTGGCCTTGTATTCTACCTCCATGAGCAAGATGAGCGCCTAAGTGAGGACAGTGAGCATCAAAAATATGAGGTTTGCCATCTTCTGTACGAAATAGTACAAAGTCTTTTCCGAAGTAATGAAGTGGTATTACTCCTTTGGTAGATAAATCTTCACTTCTGGCAACACGAAACCAGCTATTAGGGAGGTTTGAATACATAATTATTTTTTTTGAATATAGACAAAAATCAGCTATCAGTGTATAAGGGTAGCGATCGCTTGCCAACTAGGAACATTAAAAAATATCAAATTTTCTTGACAAAAGAGAAATAAAATCATCTAGTAGAAGCTCTCTTGTCAAAATTGCGATGAGAAAACTACAATCTTTTATATTTTGTCTATGCAAACTACAAAAGTAGAACGAGTCAGAGGTGTCAGGGACATTCTACCAAACACCTATCACATCGATAAACAAATTAAAAATGCACTAAGTGGTAGTTTTGAATCTTATGGCTACCGACCCATAGATGTGCCACTCATAGAATATACCGAACTCTATCTGAAAAAATCTGGTGAGGACATAGTTTCTCGCCTCTACGACTTTATTTATCGTAACCGTCGTCTCTGTCTTAGGCCAGAATTTACTGCTTCAGTGGTCCGCGCTTATTTGGACAACTTCCAAGAAATACCCCTGCCAGTAAGACTTTATTATACAGGGCCAGTATTTCGCTATGAAAAGCCCCAGAAAGAGAGATATCGTCAATTTACCCAAATGGGAATAGAGTTAATTGGGGCTAAAGGGGCGATCGCTGATGCGGAAGTTATTTCTATGGCCTGTCAAGGTTTAGACCGCTTAGGTTTAACTGAATATCAAATGTTTATTGGTCATGTTGGAATTATTAACAAATTCCTCGACCATCTTGAGTTAGATACTCGTCTTCGTAGTTTTCTACTTACTCAAATGGAAACTCTGAGAAAAGAAGGTAAACAAACAGTAGAAAATTTACTCTCTGAAATTTATCCTGCATTTCAAAAAAATGCTTCTGCTCAACAACAACCAGGCAAAAATATTACGACAAAAAAAATCACAGACCTTCTACAAAATTTAGAAGAAGAGGAGGCGAGAACAGCCATTTTTGAGTTTCTCGAAAGTATGAATATCGAACTATCAAGCACTCGCGAACCTGAAGAAATAGTTGACCGTTTGTTAGTGAAGATTAAACATCAAAACCAAACTAAACAGCTCAATCAAACATTAGATTTTATGACAGAGTTGAGTCAACTAAAAGGAGAGCCGAATGCTATTTTAAAAGAAACAGAAAAACTACTTTCAACTTACAGTATTGATGATTATGGCTTAAAACAATTACAAGATATTCTTCAAAGTTTAGATGCCTTTAATGTAGACAAAAATCGTATTAGTATTGACCTCGGAATTAGTCGGGGTCTCCAATACTACACAGGTATGGTTTTTGAAATTTCTGACAGCAACTTAGGAGAAAGAAAATTATGTGGTGGTGGTAGATATGATGATTTAGTTGTTAGTTTAGGAGGTCAACAAGAAACTCCTGCAACTGGTTTTTCTTATGTTATGGAAGAACTCAGAGAAGTATTAGCTGAAAAATCTCATTTGAATATCAACAATTATCAATTTGTCGAAGCTTTGGTAGTTGCTATTAGTTCAGATGATTATGTTTATACTGTCGAAATTGCCGAAAAATTAAGAAAGCTAGGTTTGCGGATAGAAACTGATATTATCGGGAGAAATATTGAAAATAATATTGAGTATGCAATTCAGCATAATGTTCCATTTTTAATTATTTTAAATTCTGTAGAACAACAAGATAGTAAAGTGCTTTTGCAAAACCTAGAATCTGGGGAAAAGCAAAATTTGGAATTAAATGAAGTAGTAAAAAAAGTTAGAAATACTTAAATTACTGAAGAATTAATTCCCTTAAATTAAATTGTAAGCACTTAGCGGTCAGCTTTCAGCCATCAGCATTTAGCCATCGGTTTCATTGCCTTGAATTGTATGGTTTAAAAACTCAAAATAAGTCTTTCTTGTACTTCAATTTATGGGTAGAAAATTTAGTCTTACAACAGATTCCAAGCATAAGAAGTACAGAGATAATAATTAAATGGTAAACATTCAGCTAGCTCGCTGTCAGCTATCAGCAATAAGACTCTATCTTATGGGAAAGTGTTTAAATTAACAACTGACTTTAATGGCAAGGGAGGCAACTTTTGTCGTAAGACAATTAATAAAGCTTTTATCCTAAACTAAAAGTAATAGCTGATAGCTGATGGCTGACGGCTGAATGCTTACATTAAATGAATGCAAGTGCGGGCCGGAAAGCCCGCGACGGGTTTACCTCATTAAAGTAGAATCTGCTGTAAGTTATACCAATTTTCAAAAAGAATGTTACGAATAGCAAAGCAAGAGGAATAAAAAGACAAGTGCAGGATATGTCCTTTGACAAA
The DNA here is from genome assembly GCF_010692625.1 of Okeania sp. SIO2C2. Lineage (NCBI taxonomy): Bacteria > Bacillati > Cyanobacteriota > Cyanophyceae > Oscillatoriales > Microcoleaceae > Okeania > Okeania sp. SIO2C2. The sequence goes on along the minus strand of NZ_JAAHGM010000019.1, from coordinate 118,616 downwards.
AAAAGATTTACGACCTGAAAAATGGTATTGAAGCTATTCATTCTGTCTCCTGTCTCCTGTCTCCTAACTCCTAAGAAATACCCTAACTATTTGTAGCAAGCATTTATCAATTTGGTATTAAACAAATTTTTACTTCATTCATTAAAAAGCTGAATGGGAACACATTCCACAGAAAGAGCTGATGAGGGGATTTTAATATATAGACTGTTTCAGCCAGCTATTATAGTAAAATTTAATTCTAACTCAATTAGTAGAGCTTTTATTTAGAACTAAAAAAACAATAGCTGATGGCTGATAGCTGACGGCTGAATGCTTACAAATGCTTACATCAAATGACCGAAAAATTCTGGTAAATATCCTCTCTTTTTATGGGGATAAAAAAAGATAATATTCCAGATTTAAAGCCTCCTTATTCCAGAGGAACTGATAACTAATAACTAATACCAATTTGAAAAGTGGCTGCTATGGCAAAATTTATACCTGATAAGGATTTCCAGTAGCTCATTTGTAACATTCTTTTTTCAAATTGGTATAATAACTGATAACTGATAACTGATAACTGATAACTGAAATGACCACCGAGCAAATTTTAAAAATAGCCTTACCCAGTAAAGGTGCATTAGAAAAAGGAGCCATGAACTTATTGTCAGCTTGTGGTTTAACTGTATCTAGACCTAGTGAAAGACAATATTTCGGCTCTATTCCTGCCTTGCCACAAGTAAAAGTATTATTTCAAAGAGCAGCAGATATTTTTACAAAAGTAGAAGAAGGAAGTGTTGACTTAGGAATTACAGGTTATGACGTAGTTTCTGAAGAAAGTCAATCCGATGATGATGTAATAGTTATTTGGGATAAATTAGGTTATGGTAAATGTGAAGTTGTTTTAGCTGTTCCTGAAAGTTGGGTAGATGTTTCTTCCATAGAAGATTTAGCAGAGCTAACTCTATTATTTAAAGAGAAAGGTAAAAATCTCAGAATTGCTACAAAATATAATAACCTGACTCGAAAATGGTTGTATGAAAAGTTAATTGTACATTTTTCCTTAGTAGCAGTCCAAGGAGCAATGGAAGCAGCACCAAGTATGGGATATGCTGACATGATTGCTGATGTAACTAGCACTGGTACAACTCTGAGAGAAAATCGTTTAAAGCGAATTGAAGGAGGCACACTTCTTAAGTCTCAAGCTTGTTTAATTGGTAATAAACGCTTGTTACAAGAAAGTGAAGCTAAGTTGGAAACAACTAAGGTCTTTTTAGAGTTAATTGAAGCTCAGATGGAGTCAAAAAAATATGTGTCGATAACTGCAAATGTGCATGGAAAGTCGGCAGATGAAATAGGTGATTTGTTAATGAATAAAAGTGGATTAAGTGGCATTACTGGTTTACAAGGACCGACTATTGCTAAAGTATATTCTGGGAAGAAAAATGACTGGTATGCTGCCACAATTGTAGTGAAACAAGAAATGTTGTTACCAGCAATTAATCATCTAAGAAAAGTAGGTGGTACAGATATTACAGTTTCTTCTCCTAATTATGTTTTTGGCTCCAAATCTCAAACTTATGAAGCATTTTTGGAAAAGTTAAATTGATCTAAGGAGTCAGGAGTCAGGAGTCAGGAGTCAGGAGAGAAGAAAGAAGAATAAAGAGGAGGAAAAGGAGAAAGTTTTTTGTTTGCTGGCGCACAACTTTCCTTACGGAATGCTATCGCAAATGTTAACGCGTCAGCGGAACAAAGTTCTATTGCTAATTATCCGGACATGATATTATTAGCGGAGAAAGTTTATATTTTCTAGAAAAAAATATCGACTTAACTCTCCTCTTAACAACAGGGTAATATCCCCTAAAAATTTTGAGTTTCGACATTATAAAATAATTAAAATGCCACATACAATTGTTACTGATATTTGCGAAGGTGTTGCTGACTGTGTTGGAGCTTGTCCCGTTGCTTGCATCCACGAAGGACCCGGTAAAAATACTAAGGGAACTGATTGGTATTGGATAGATTTTGATACCTGTATTGACTGTGGAATTTGCCTAAGTGTTTGTCCTGTAGAAGGAGCAATTTTGGCCGAAGAAAGACCAGAATTACAGAAGATACCTAGTACACCTAGTACACCTAGTACACCTAGTAATTAATAAGGGAGGAGTCAGGAGTAACTACCTGTAGTGGACTGTTTCAACTAAAATGATGCAATAGAAAATTGGTTAGAGATTGCTTTCCTGACGGAATGCTCCGCAAACACTGTCGTTTGCTATCGCAAAGCTGCGCTAACGCAATGACAATTCTAACGCACTATTTTAGATGAAACAATCCAGTAGGGTGCGTTGCAACGCACCTTATACCAGATCCGGTTATCAAAAGTCCGTTTTTTAAATTACTCTCTAACCCTTCTGCCCTCTGCCTTCCTTAAGATGCTACTTTTGCAGTAGAACGACGTCTCCGTCTTCCCACTGGTTTTACTATAGGCAGTTCTTTTTTCTGCTCTACTTTCTCTTCTGCATTTCTATCTTGTACATCTCCTGCTTCTGGAGTTTGCATTAAGAAAACTAGCAAAGGTTGACCTTGAAGCTCTCGTCTCAACATTCGCTGAACAGCACATTCAAGCTCATTTTTCAATCCAGACCAATCAACTTGAGTATTGTTTGACTTAGCATACTCAGACCAGTTATTGCTCAAACTTTTTTCTAATGTCTTGATCACCAGTTCACGCATTTGTGCTTTTTCCATAGCACTTACTACACCACGCAAATGTAACTGAGGTCTATCAATCAATTTACCATCAGAATTCACCGCCAACGCTACAGTCACAACACCATCCTCTGCCAATTGCTGTCTTTCCTTGAGAATGTTATCTTCAACCATGCCAGAACGAGAAGAATCTACCAGTTCAATACCAGAAGGTACTTGAGCTGCAACACTGATAGAATCTTGAGTTAGTTCCACCACATCACCATTTTGTACCACTACCATATTTTCTGGAGGAACTCCCATACTTTGAGCAGTTTGACTGTGTTTAACTAACATCCTATGCTCGCCATGAAACGGTACAAAGAATTTAGGACGAGTAAGTGCCAACATTAATTTTTGGTCTTCCTGACAACCATGACCGGAAACATGGATACCCTTATCTTTACCATAGATCACATTTGCTCCTAACATCATTAGTTTGTCAATGGTGTTAACAACAGCGATCGTATTACCAGGAATAGGGTTAGCAGAGAATACAACTGTATCTCCTTTACGAATTTTTATTTGCCTATGTTCACCCTTAGCAATACGAGTTAGTGCTGACATTGGTTCCCCTTGAGAACCTGTAGTCAGAATCAATAGTTTCTCATCAGGTACACTTCGGACGCTATGCAGAGGTACAAACAAACTATCTTCACACTTAACATAACCAAGATTGCGAGCATGAGCAATCACATTCAGCATCGATCGCCCTACTATTGCCACCAACCTACCATGTTTTTTGGCTAACTCTAGAACTATTTGTAATCTATGTACGCTAGATGCAAAGGTTGTCACCATTAAACGTCCAGGTGCGTTGGCGAATACTCGGTCTAAATTTGGATAAACTGACCTTTCTGAAGGAGTAAAACCGGGTACTTCTGAATTTGTGGAGTCACTTAATAAGCAGTGAACTCCCTTTTCTCCATACTCTGCTAATCTTTGAAAATCAAAATTTTCTCCATCTACAGGGGTATGGTCAATCTTGAAATCACCTGTATGGATAACTACTCCTACTGGTGTTGTGATAGCAACTGTAAAGCTATCCGCCATTGAGTGAGTATTACGAATATATTCAACACTGAAATGTCTGCCTAACCGCACAATATCACGTGGACGAACAGTCCTTAATTCTGTGCGATTTTGGACTCCTGCTTCCTCTAGTTTTGGGTAGAGTAAAGCCATTGCCAATCTAGGTCCATAAATGACAGGAATTTCTATATTTTTCAAATGGAAAGGAATACCACCAATATGATCTTCGTGACCATGGGTGACAATCATACCTTTGATTTTATGGCGATTTTCACTCAGATAAGTTACATCTGGTAAGACGATATTTACACCATGCATTCCATCGGTAGGAAAAGCTAATCCTGCATCAAGCAGAATAATTTCGTCATCGTATTCAAATACGCAGGTGTTTTTACCAATTTCATGTAGTCCACCCAGAGGAATAATTTTTAGGGCAGATGATGATTTCTTTCTTGTCATAATTATCCTATTTTTCTTGTTGTTAACTGTGAAAGATTTTGAATGATTGTTATAGCAGGGAACAGGAAACAGAGGGAAAAGCTTTTTTCTGTCTCAAATTCATCATCAATATAAGTCAAACATCAACTTGTTCCTTGCTATATACCAATTTGATAAATATTTGCTATAAATAGCTAGGCTATTTCTTAGGAGTCTGGATGAGCGAGTCAGGAGTCAGAATGAATAGCTTTTATACCATTTTTTAGGTTGTAATTCATCTTTTTAGTCAAAGGGACATATCCTGTAAATTATTTTTATCATTTTCCTTATGGGTTTAATACCCCACCGTCAACAGGGGTGTTCAAAATTGTTTGGGGGAGTATAGACGCGGAGCGGCTTGTCGGAGACTATCCATAAGCAATTTTCCCTCCTGACTCCTGACTCCTGACTCCTGACTCCTTCTTCAATACCCTGAATTATTCTAAACATTCTTTTTTAAAATTGGCATTACTGATTTTTAATACCCATTAGTTAAAAGCAGAAAAACTAATCTCTTAAAAATTCAAGATTTTAGCGATTTAGTGAGGGGGTAACTAAATCATTATTCAGATTGATAATATTTAATTTTCTGAAAAATTTTATTACCAGTGAAATTGACTCATAATAAACCTAGTTGACCCATTTCTGCTGATAATTTTTCAGTTACTTCAGTTGGAGGGTCGCATAGTGGAGGGCGAGTAGAGCCTACTTTCCAATCTAGCAGATTTAATGCTGCTTTTACAGGAATGGGGTTAGTTGTTGCAAATAAAGCTTTGAATAAGCTGAATAGTTTTAGATGAATTTCTGTAGCAACTTGTACCTTACCTGTTTCAAATGCTACTATCATCTCTTGTAGCTGTTTTCCTACTAAATGACTGGCTACACTAACAACACCACTACCACCAATAGCCATAAGTGGTAGTGTGAGGGAATCATCCCCAGAATAAATCTTAAACTCTGGTGCAGTCAAGTGCCTAATCTGACTTACTTGATCTATGTTACCACTGGCTTCTTTAATCGCAACAATATTAGAAATTTCGGCCAGTTTGGCTACAGTTTCAGGAATCAGATTTTGACCAGTACGCCCTGGTATATTGTATACCATTATTGGCAATTCTGGGGTGGCTTGAGCGATCGCTTTAAAATGTTCATAAAGTCCTAATTGTGGTGGCTTATTATAATATGGCACCACCTGTAATGAACCATCTAACCCTAACTTAGCAGCTTTTTCGGTAGCTGCGATCGCTTCTCTTGTGGAGTTTGACCCAGTACCAGCTATTACTTTAGCTTTTCCTGCTACTGCTTTTTGAACTACTTGAAATAGTTTATATTCTTCTTCCCATGTTAAGCTTGGAGATTCTCCTGTTGTTCCACATATTACTAATGAATCTGTCCCATTTTCTGTCAACCATATAGATAGTTTTTCTACTTCTTCATAGTTAACACTACCGTCTGAATTAAACGGCGTAATCATTGCAGTTATAACTTTACCGAAATCTACCACACTCTTTGCACTCCTTATGGGTTTTTTATAGCTTTGTTAGGTCTTATTCTTTTTTTTTGGCCATCTTACTAGACCTAACTTTTTTTCAGATTAACATCGCTTTCGCTTCACAGTCTCTCTACAAATTTTTTTTTACAGTCTCTCTGCAATTTTTTTGATTTTTGTATGACTGAACTATTGTTAATTAGGGTTTGCGGTCAAAAGTCTTTTTTTTCAGAGGAGAAGCCTGAATTCAGAATCCAGAATTCAGAATCCAGAATCCAGGAGGAATGATCATCATAGAAGAGGTAGCCAGAAGAATCTTCCCAAGATTGTTCTACCCCTCGCATCGACCCAAAATCCGCTCCTAATTGAACTGGAATTACCTAAAAGCTGGTACTCCCTTAGTACCTGCAAAGGCTGAAACCTTTGCCAGTAAAAACTTTTAGATTTAATCAGCCATCCCTAATTACCCATTACATTACATTGTAGAAATAGGAACTAACCTTACCGAATAATTAATAATTAAATAATTCAACAATTCAGCTTTATTAGCCTCCCCTTTCAAGGGGAAAAAAGAAATAATATTTCCTTACATTCAATCAAGAACGGTTTTAACCAGAAGTAATTATTCATTATTCATTATTCATTATCCATTAATGAAGGCTCTTTTTTTTCTTTTGTTTTCTGCACCCTGAGTCTAAACTGTTGCTGCTTCTACCCTCGACCAATGTTTTTCCACCAATAACTCAGCTATTTGTACTGCATTCAAGGCAGCTCCTTTTCGGATCTGGTCTCCACTTAACCATAATTCTAATCCACAAGGATGAGAAATATCTTGACGAATTCTCCCCACTAATACATCATCTTTACCACTTGCTTCTATTGGCATTGGAAAATAATTTTTTTGCCAATTTTCTACCAATGTTACTCCAGGCGCTTGACTTAATATTTCCCTAGCTTTATCTACACTAAATGGTTGAGAAAATTCTAAATTAATAGCTTCTGAATGAGCGCGTAATACTGGTACCCTGATGCAAGTTGCTGTAATCGGGATATCGTTATTTCCTAATATCTTACGAGTCTCATTAACCATTTTTATTTCTTCTTGACAATATCCCTGCTCATTCAGTGGGGAATTGTGTGGGAACAAATTAAATGCTAATGGATAGGGAAAAATCTCTGTTCCAGGAGTTTTTCCTTCTAAAATTTCTTTCGCTTGAGTTTTCATTTCTTCCATTGCCCTTGCCCCTGCCCCACTTGCTGACTGGTAAGTGGCCACTACCAATCTTTTAATTTGCTGGACTTGATGCAAAGGCCATATTGCTACACACATTAATATTGTTGTGCAGTTAGGGTTGGCTATTATGCCTTGATGTAGAGCCGCAGCTTTTGGGTTAACTTCTGGAACTACAAGAGGCACTTTAGGGTCCATACGAAAGGCACTGGAGTTATCAATTACTATAGCACCAGCTTCTACTGCTTTCTTTGCCCATTCTTTTGATGTAGATGCACCTGCTGATGCTAGCACTAAATCTACATCTTTAAATGAATCATCTGTTACAGCTTCTACTTGTAAGTTTTGTCCTTTATATTTTAGAGTGCTACCTGCGGAACGGGGTGATGCCAGTAGTTTTAATTCTGCTACTGGAAAGTTTCTAGTTTGCAGTAATTCTAACAACTCTGTTCCTACAGCCCCTGTTGCTCCTAATATTGCTACTTTGTAAAACTCTGACAAATTCTTGTCCTCCTTCATTTTTTCATCATTTTATTTTTTGATAATGGTTTTTATTAAGTTTAATAGTTTGAGCTAATTTTTTGATTTTCTGACTAAAATATATTTTTTATTTTTATTAAATTTGATTCTCATCTAGATTATCTAATCTGCACTCCCTTACGACTTGGTTAATATAGATAATTTTCATAAACTAAGGATTAAAAATTAGCTTGATATTTCATATATAACAGATACTAAGCATTCAGCTTTTAGCAGTCAGCTATCAGCAAAGAATGAAAATTCCTTATAAGTCTGAAGAAGCGTAATTTGACAATAAGTTTTAATTTATCCAAATTTCTAAATTGCTTTTACCTCCTCCTATCATCAATAGCTGATAGCTAATAGCTGACTGCTGAATGCTTACAACAGATATTCAATTAGATTATTCGATCGTAAATAGCATTAATACCATAAATTATTTAATAAAACCAATATTTTCATACTACTAAATTAATTCTATACCTACTGACTGACTATAGTCAAATCAAATCAAACTATTCTTAGATATTTCGGTTTAATTCTTTAGACATCTCCAGAAAATAGAGAGTAGGGATAAATAATTGATAATTTATGTACAATAGTTGATTTGATTTTTTATGATCGGAGATTTTTTTTTGATAGAGTAGTTTTCAATGATTATATTACTTCGGCTATTTATATAAGTAAAAGTATTAACATATCAATCTTCAGACAAAATAGAGGAAAATCGAGAAAGATTTATATTAAATTTTTGGCCTAAATTTAATCAGTATTAATTATCATTCATTATTGTAGTGTAACAACTTGAGAATCTTAAAATAAGAACCTAGTTCAGGATGCCGGAAATAACTGACCAGTTACAAAATCCTAAAACAATTACAAATCAATACTTTTAACCTTTAATATCATGTTCCCCCTCCGGGGGAGCTACGAATTGCGGATAATTACTTATAATTAAATTTTTGTTTGTAGTTGGGCTTGAGCCTCTGAAATACTTACTATTATTGCTAGAGCAAAACTACGAACCTAATTATAACTGTTCTACCGAACATGATATAACTTCCGCGTAGCGGCACTAGAGTCATGTCATCTTTAAGTAAACCTTTAATAATACCATAATATAGTAGCTTTTTAAAATAAAAAATATCAACTTACTTTGCCAATAAAAAATAAAGTTAAAAAAGTCCTAAAATTAAAGCATTGTTGGCGAAGGTAGAGAAATACTTATAGTAATAGTAAGCTAAAAAGTATAGTGCAAGAAAAAGTCAGAATCTTAAGATTCCTATAAATAAATAATTATATAGCTTATTGACACTCTCACCGTTAAATCCCTTGATAATAACGGGAGATTCTTGTCTCACAGATTCTCGGGCTAGATAACAAATCAAATAAACTGAATTGCACCCCCGCTACTACTATCTCAACAAGCTGTCTTGCTCCGTCTTTACCCTGAATTTACCTCAGCCCAGGCGGTGCGTTTTGATTCAACCGTGTACTCCACGGCTATTGATGCAATTATAACGCCAAAAATGCGCACGCGTATTGCTAAATCACTTTTCTGGTTGAAATTCACCTCATCGTTAAATTAAGAGCGATGATATAGCACTACAAGAATTAGTGAGGACATTTTTCAATGCTAAAACCCTTTTACAGTTTGCTATTTCCTGTTCCCTATTCCCGATTCCCGATTCAAGTAGGGATATAACAGGAGTCCTCTTTCAACATTTATGATAGAATCATAGCCTATAATCTTAAACTTAGTTCTAACTAACTTAAACAAAACGCCGATGAAAGTTACCCAGGAAAAACTTCCAGCTAGCCAAATAGGCCTGGAAATCGAGATTACACCAGAAATGTCCAAGAATGCCTACGAACAGGTGATTCAGAAATATATCCGTACCGCCAATATTCCTGGGTTCAGAAAAGGCAAGGTGCCTCGACAAATATTGATACAGAGGCTGGGTAGAAATTATGTTAAAGCTATGGCCTTAGATAACCTCATTAATGATTGCTTAGAAAAAGCAAGAGAACAAGAACAAATCAATGCAATAGGTCAATTTGACCTGGTTACAGAATTTGAAGAGTTAGTAAAAGATTTTGAACCAGGAAAAGAAATGGCCTTCTCTGCTAAAGTGGATGTAGAGCCAGAGGCTAAAGTTAATGATTATAAAGGATTGGTGGTCAAGGCTGAAGAAGCTAAATATGACCAGGCTCAATTAGATGAATTTCTAGAAGAACGTCGCTCTGAAAAGGCCACACTAATTCCCGTAGAAGGAAGAGCTGCTCAGTTAGGAGATGTGGCAATAGTAGATTTTGAAGGTATAATCCCATCTGATACAGAGGGAGAAGAGCCGAAAGAAGTTCCAGGAGGTAAGGCTCAAGATTATCAAATGGAGTTGAAAGAAGGACAATTTATCCCTGGGTTCATTGATGGAATAGTAGGTATGAACCTAGAGGAAACAAAAGAAATTTCCGTTCAATTTCCTGAAGAATATGGTCAACCAGAGTTGGCAGGTAAGCCAGCAGTATTTACAATTACTCTTAAAGAACTCAAAGAAAAAGAATTACCAGAGTTGGATGATGATTTTGCTCAAGAAATTAGTGAGTTTGAAACATTAGCCGAATTACAGGAGTTCATGGAGAAAAAATTTACGAAAGAAAAAGAGGAACAAACAAAACAGAATAAAGAAATTGCCATTGTAAATGAGCTGGTCAACCATCTGGAAGTAGAATTACCAGAAACTTTAATTAAAAATGAAGTTCAGCAGATGTTAGCCCAAAGTGCCATGGAGTTGAGCCAGTATGGAATAGATGTTAAAGAATTGTTCAGTAGTGATAAATTGCCAGAAATGCAAGAGCGATCGCGGCCAGAAGCAATTGAGCGATTAAAAAGAGATTGGGCTATTAAAACAGTGGCCAAGGAAGAGTCAATCGAGGTAAATGAAGAAGAGATTGTAGCAGAGTCAGCTAAAGTCATGGGACAACTTCAAGGAAAGGATGTCGATCCAGATAGATTAAGAGAAGTAGTCACAGAAGACTTACTGAAGGAAAAAACAATCAAATGGTTGGAAGAAAATGGCACAGTAGAGTTAGTACCTCAAGGAACTCTAACTAAAGATTCAGAAATAGATGAAGCTACAGAAACTCCTGTAGAAGCTGAGTCAGAAACTCCTATAGAAACTGAGCCAGACTCAGAAGCAGTTCAAAGTACAGAAACTATTATAGAAGTAGAGGCCGAGTCGGTAGCTACTGTGGAAAATCCTCAATAATGAACAAAAATAACTAGACTAAAATTAATAGACATATCCAATAATAAAAAAAAATCAATTATCGTAGATAAATTATCAATTATTCCCCTCTACTCTGTACGGACGTTGCATGCAACGTCTACTACTCCCTCTTTTCCGGAGGGGTCTAATGAATGGTTGGGTAATCACAACTATCAATATGAGTAAAGCTAAGTCATAATGATATTCAGCTTGGATTGATACGAATCAAAAATGAGCAAGCAAGTAAAAACAAAATTTGTTTATATATAAACTGATGTACTATGATTATATCTCAATATTCTGATGATTTAGTTAATATCTATAACAAGTTACAAGTTTACTCCGGTCCTAGTAACATTGTGCCCATGGTTGTAGAACAATCAGGGATGGGAGAAAGAGCTTTTGACCTCTACTCACGACTCCTCAGAGAAAGAATTATTTTCTTGGGGACCCCAGTAGACGATAATGTAGCTAATACCATTACTGCTCAAATGTTATTCCTGGACGCTGAGGACCCAGAAAAGGATATTCAACTCTATATCAACTCCCCAGGAGGATCTGTTACTGCGGGAATGGCTATATACGACACAATGCAGCAAGTACGTCCTGATGTTGTCACAATTTGTTATGGTCTAGCTGCAAGTATGGGAGCTTTTCTTCTTTCTGGTGGGGCCAAAGGTAAAAGAATGTCTCTTCCTAGTTCTAGAATAATGATTCACCAGCCTCTAGGTGGCGCTCAAGGTCAAGCAGTAGATATTGAGATTCAGGCTAAAGAAATCTTGTATCATAAACGTAAGCTGAATGAACTTTTATCAGCTCATACAGGTCAACCTCTAGAAAAAATAGAAGTTGATACCGACCGCGACTTCTTTATGTCCTCAGAAGAGGCTAAAAATTATGGTTTGGTCGATCAAGTGATTAGTAAACAGAATCTTCCTGTACCAGGAGAGTCTGTTCCTGCAATGTAAGTAAGAGGAACTTATGTCTAAATACGACTCCCATCTAAAATGTTCATTTTGTGGCAAGTCTCAGGAACAGGTCCGCAAGTTAATAGCAGGTCCTGGAGTTTATATTTGTGATGAATGTGTAGAGTTGTGCAATGAGATTTTAGATGAGGAGCTTTTTGATTCTAACACTACAGGGCCACAACCTCCAATGCCACGACCGGGAACCTCTTCTCAAAAGCAAAGTAGTGGCACCAAGAGAGTATCAATTGCCCAACTTCCTAAGCCTAGAGAGATTAAGAATTATCTGGATGCTCATGTTATTGGTCAGGAGGAAGGTAAGAAGGTTTTGTCTGTGGCAGTTTATAACCACTATAAACGTCTGACTTTTGTAGAAGCAAAAAAAAGTGGTAAGTCTTCTCCAGATGAGGTGGAATTACAAAAATCTAATATTTTATTGATTGGGCCAACTGGTTGTGGTAAGACATTGTTGGCTCAAACTTTGGCAGAATTATTGGATGTACCATTTGCTGTGGCAGATGCAACAACATTAACAGAAGCTGGATATGTTGGGGAAGATGTGGAGAATATTCTACTTCGACTTCTGCAAGTAGCAGATTTAGAAGTAGAGGAAGCACAACGGGGTATTATATATATAGATGAGATAGATAAGATAGCTCGCAAGAGTGAGAACCCTTCCATAACAAGAGATGTTTCTGGAGAGGGGGTACAGCAGGCTTTATTAAAAATGTTGGAGGGGACTGTTGCTAATGTCCCCCCTCAAGGTGGTCGGAAACATCCCTATCAAGATTGTATTCAGATTGACACGAGCAATATTTTATTTATATGTGGTGGGGCTTTTGTTGGTTTAGATAAGATAGTAGAACAGAGAAATGGCAAAAAGTCAATGGGCTTTGTTCAGCAAACAGGAGAAAATCAGCCCAAGGAGAAAAAAGTTATAGATTTAATGAAGCAAATGGAACCGAATGACTTGGTGAAGTTTGGTTTAATTCCAGAGTTAATTGGACGAATACCAATGGTGGCTGTAGTTGAACCTCTGGATGAGGAGACTCTGATGGCAATTTTGACAAAACCTCAGAATGCTTTGGTGAAGCAATATCAAAAGTTGTTGCAGATGGATAATGTCAAGTTAGAGTTTGAGGAAGAGGCAATTCGAGCGATCGCGAAGGAAGCATTTAGGAGAAAGACGGGAGCGCGAGCGTTGCGGGGTATTGTGGAGGAGTTGATGTTGGATGTGATGTATGAATTACCGTCACGGAAGGATGTGACTCGGTGTACTATTACTAAGGAAATGGTAGAGAAGCGATCGACTGCGGAGTTATTAGTGCATCCGTCATCGTTACCAAAACCTGAGTCTGCTTAACTAGCGATCGGGATTTCAGCTTTTAAAGTAAGGCAGGAGTTTACTGGTTCAGATGGGTAATTTCTGCCACGAACTAACGAATAACTCAGAGCTTCTACCTTCAACGGCTTGTAACTGTGGGCTATAATCTGGTATTATCTATGATAATATCCAATTATCTATTTTATGCTACTAGGATTTAAAATTGAACTGCACCCAAATAACCAGCAAAAAACCTTACTAGTTAAATACGCTGGTATAGCGCGTCATGCAAATAAATTAGGGTTTGTGGTTAACGAAAAACATCCTTAATCACAATTTCAATAATCCTGATAGATAAGATTAAATTTCCCACTGCCATTGACCTACATAAGCTTTTGGTAGAAATGGTTAAACCCCAAAACTGCTGGTCGGTACGAAGTATATTCGTGTGCTCCTCAGTATGCTTTGAGGCAAATGTTTGTAACTCCAGAGAGTTGACCTACCTGTGGCCTTCTAGAATTTTGATTACCTTCTGGCAACTGACTACCTGCAAGTTTTAACGAAAACTAATAACTGTATAAGGTACATAGTTAAACATTTCTCTTTGACTTTTTTTGAATAACCCAGTTGAGAATAATATTCAATCTTCTTAGCGACCACAATTGTGGCGTTGCTGAGTGGTAATGATTTTGAGATTAACTTTGGGCGCAAAACATCAGTTTTTCAATTTTACCTTCAGCTAATAGACATCTCCAAGAATCAAAAATCAATATCTATATCCCAAAGAAATTATCAATTCTTTCCCCTCCACGGTCGGGGCCAGCGGGTGGGTTCCCTACTGCCTACAGCAAAGCTGCCTACTCCCTATGGGTGGAGTAGATGTCTAATTATCATTACATTTAAGCAACGCCACAATTGTTACATTGATAATTTTGTTTCCCCCTTCTTCGACCATTTTTTCTCATATTATGAGAGTCACATTTGGGACAATTTATCTTGATTATTTAGCTAGCGATCGCGTTAATTAAAATTTTCTACTTAATTAGAAATCATCCTGCAGTGATGCAACGCCGAGAAATCAGTAGATATAGTTGGTGTTGATTTAGGTATAAAAAATCTAGCAACATTGTCAACAACTGAAGTGTTTCCAGGAGCTAAGTCTTACCGAAAGTTAGAAGCTAAACTCTCCCAACTGCAATACCTCAACAGACATAAAGTCAGGTTTTCCAATAACTGGAAAAAAGCACAACTTAAGATAGCTCAGTTACACAACAGGATAGCTAATATTCGGAAAGGTGACATCAATAAACTAACTACTTACTTGGCTAAAAACCACAACCTCCTGGGAGGGGTTGGGGGTGGGTTGTCTCCTGTCTCCTTCTTCAACAGTAGTTCCGGTTCTGACTTACAATTTGTGTGTGCAGCTTGCCTGAAAACAAATAATTTTTCCCTAACATTGACTGATGACTGTTAACTGTTTTAATTTTCACCCATAGGGGTAAAAATAGAAACTTAATAATATTAAATCTTAATAAATATTGAGTATCTGCATAGGGTATTGAGCTATACAGAATTATCAAAAATATGTTTCTAGACTGATTAAGTTTTCTTCAGCTTGCCAAGAGCTAACTTTACTTAAGATGTTGACTTGATTTATAGTGGTCGTTTATCAAGTAAAATCCCTCCTGGTAGTTTTACTTGCGATCGCAGACTACTCTTAATAGACCCCAAACTGATCAGTTTTATTGATAATTTAAAAAAAAATATTGAGAATTTATCTCAATTATTCCTTAGGTTATAAACTAAGTTCTAAGTAGAAAATTGCAACAAAATAATGATTTATTTAATTCCAAATAGGTTAGAAAAACTTATGATAAACAAATCCGACTTAATAACTTTCTTTATTAAAAATTTATCTTTATTAGACATCTCCAAAAATCAAAAATTAAATCAATTGTTATCCATAAATTATTAATTATTTCTCCCGGTTCCCTCTTTTGGAGGAGATGTCTATTAATAATTTATCTCTAAGTTTGAGAAAGCTAACGTTGTAGCGCTCACCTTTAAGGGTGGGAAAAGGTCATTTGAGTTGATTAACCAATGTTGCGAACAAAAGGAAATTAAGACAATGCCTAAAACAATATTCAATTTAGCAAGAATACAAGTATCTGATTATCATCCAGTGCAACTACTCTTTGAACTACAGCAGAAGCTAGAAGGTTTTAACAGAGATGATTTTGCCGAATTGATGGGAGTGCAACCCCAAACAGTTCGCCAATGGTGCAGCAAACGTGGTAATCCTAATCCTCAAGCTAGACAATTAGCTGGTGAAATTAAGGCCAGACTACAACGGGATTTGATATTGTAGGAAATTGTAGATTCAATCTACTGACATTTTATATCAATTAGTTTGCTATAGAAATTGAAAGTAATTAATACTTTATCGACAAAGGAGAACTAATGATTGACTATAACATTACACAAGAATGGACTCCAGGAAAAATTGTTGAACTCAGCACAGAACTGGAAAAACCCAGTCCGTTTTATTTCGAATATGATATCCAGCAACATCTTGTCAACGAATTGTCAAAATATGACTTCGACAAAATCTTCTTCTTCACAGAGCAAAATCTCCTTGAACTTTACGGAGAAGAACTCTTCCACGAACTGAATGCGAAATATCATTGTCTTCTGGAAATAGTACCTCCTGGTGAGAAATGTAAATACTTCCCAGTTTTAGAAGAAATATGTGAAACATTAATTGCTGAAGGAGTATCTAAAAAATCTCTATTAGTTGCCTTTGGTGGAGGAACAGTAGGAAATATTGTTGGTTTGGTTGCCGGATTAATTTACCGTGGAATTAGGTTTATTTAAATATCCACAAGTATGACTGGTCAAACTGATAGTACCCTCAGTAATAAACAAGCAGTTAATGGTTCAACTGGTAAAAATCACTTTGGTCTTTATCATAGTCCTCTGTTTATTTGGGGAGATACAAAATACTTAAAAACAGAGCCTCCTTTTTCTAAGCGATGTGGAATTATTGAAGGGATTAAAAATGGTTTTATTGCTGAACCTACCTTTTTGGATTATTTGGAAAAAACTCTTAATCCTGAGCTAAATTTTTCCCAGCAGGAGTTGACAGACCTAGCTTATAAAATTATTCTCTCCAAACTAGAAATACTCAAACAAGACCCCAGTGAAAAACATTTGGGAATTATTCTAGAGTATGGTCATACCTTTGGTCATGGTCTAGAATGGTTGCTAAAAGGAAAACTTTCTCATGGAGAAGCAGTTTCTTATGGTATGAAAATAGCAGCGGAACTAGGGAAAGAACTGGGCTTTATGTCACAAAAAGATGTAGATTTACACTACTACTTTATTGAAGAAAAACTCGGATTTAATAATCCTTGGCCTGAGAATGTCACCACTAATTTCTTAATGGAGGCGATGATTGCAGATAATAAGAAAACAGGGGAAGAGCTTCGGTTTGTTATGTTAGAAAAAATCGGTCAATGTTATAATCCAGAAGGAGATTATTTGATGACAGTTGACACTAAATTGGTAGAAAAAGTTCTAGATAATTTTATCGAAAAAGCAACTGGAAAGGTTGCGCTTACTACTGCATAATTGAAGCAATTTAACTCTATTTCTTCTCAGTTAAAATAGCTCTCAGCAATCAGCACTCATAAAAGCTGAAAGGGAGTAAAAAATAGGATTATTTATTAAGTGTAATGATGGGAAACAAGAATATTTTAGGTAAAGGAAAGGGAAAGGAAGAAAAATCACGATTTTATTGGCGTTTAATCGTCGAAATACTCCCTTTTTCCCTGTTTCCCTACAACCTCTTCCCTATCTGATAAAGGTTTCCAGTGGGATAAGGGACGAATCCCTGAAGGAGGAGTAGAGTTAATTGCTAGTATAGCATATAAATATTCCGGGGTTGCACATTATGGAATGATATTACCAAAAATTAGTTTGGACTTTGGCTAAAAAAAATCATTAATTAGTCATTCTAGTAATTATCAAATCCAAAATCCTGTTCATCAAAAATATAAAATCATTCGTCACTGTGCAACGCCAATATTCCAGTGCGGGCATCTTGCCCGCGTGGGTGTACCTCACGATTGGTGGAATTATACCAATTTGAAAAAATAATATTACGAATAGTAAGGGAGACAAAAAGATTTTAGAGGAGATGTCTCTTCAACAAAAAAGATGATTTACGACCTAAAAAATGGCATTTAAGCTATTCATTATGACTACTGAATCCTGAATTATGAATCCTAAAAAGTCCCCCCTATCTATTTTTAATAAACATTTATCAAAATGGTATTAGCTGTAAGTAATAACTGTAAAATTTGAGTGAACTGTCAAAATTCAATTTAATATGAGAGAGTTTAATGATTAATCAAGGAAGAGTATCTCAAAGCATAAAAAATTCCATCAAAATTTACCAAGATTCTAATTTTCAGATTATTATTGGAATAATTTTAATTGCACTTTTAGGTACCGGTGCTATAAGTCCTATTCTACCTTCAGTAGCTGAAGATTTTAATGTTTCTCCCGAATATATTGGTTGGGTAATCTCAGCATTTGTTATTCCTATTATTATTGGTAGTCCAATCTTTGGAATATTAGCTGACCGTTATGGCAGAAAGCAAATTTTGATACCTGCTTTATTCTTATTTGCAATTGCTGGAACCATTTGTTCATTAGCTCCCAATTTTCGGACTTTAATAGAGTTTCGTTTTGTACAAGGAATTGGCGCAGCACCACTAGAATCATTAGCTTTAACATTAATTAGCGACCTTTATCGCGGTAAATTACTGACAGTAGCTATGGCTTTTAATGCCATGAATATCGGTCTTGCTTTAACTATTTATCCTCTAGTTAGTAGTGGGTTAAATACCTGGGGATGGCGCTATCCTTTCTTATTATCTTTGATGGCTATTCCCTTAAGTTTTTGGGTTTTATTTTATTTGAAAATTCCGGCAATACCTAAGCAAAAATCATTTAGCTTAAAAAATTATTTGAGAAACATTTGGCAAAGTATTAATAATTATCAAGTTGGTGGTTTGTTAATAGTAGTTGTTTCTATTTTTATTCTCTCATTTGGTCCTTGTTTAACCTATATTCCTCTATTTGCCGATCGCCAGTTAGGAGCTTCTCATATTGTAATCGGAATTATTTTAGCAAGCAGAGCTCTTGCCTTTGCATTTGTTTCATCTCAATTAGGGCTATTTGCCAAGTCTCTATCTGAAGTTACTCTCATCAAAGTTGCATTTGTTATTTATTGTATTGCTTTTATAATTACTCCAACAATTAATAATATTTGGTTTCTATTTATTCCTTCCATTTTATTTGGTTTTGCTCATGGTATGATATTTCCCTCAACTCAGTCTTTATTAGGACAATTATCTCCCGAAGAATATCGAGCAGGTTTTATGGCAGTTAATGGAACAGCTTTATCTTTGGGGCAAGCTTCAGGTCCAATTTTAGCAGGAACTATGTTTACTATTTGGGGAATGTCGGGGGTCTTTTATAGCAGCGCAATTTTTTGTTTGGTTATTCTTTTTCTGATTAGTTACTTGCTGATAAATACTGCTTCATAAAACCGATATAAAACGTCATAATTAGTGACATTTTAATGTTTACTTCCTGCTTTCCTACGGAATGCTACGCAAACCACCGGAACTGTCGGCAGCACTCCGTCCACAGGCACCCACGGTCAAGCCGACCGCATTTCTTGAGTGTGTCTTACATTCCAAGGTTTCCTCAGAATTACACACTCGCTTTCTTAAATTAATTGAGGCATTCAAGTCTCGGTCTATTGATAGGCCGCATTCTGGACAGTCATAAGTTCTGATGTTTAAAGGCATATCCTGTACATGACCACACCTACTGCAAGTTTTTGATGATGGAAAAAATCTGTCTACTACTACTAATTCACAGCCGTACCATTGACACTTGTATTCTAGCTGTCTTCTAAATTCATAAAACCCTTGGTCTGCTATTGACTTAGCTAGCTTATGATTAGCTAACATACCAGACACATTTAAGTCTTCACCCACCCCTCTTGCTCCCCTCCCAGGAGGGGATGGGGGTGGGTTGGTTTTTGGCTACATAAGTTGTCAATTTATCAAGTGCATCTCTGCGGATATTAGCTACTCGTCTATGTTGTTTGGCTAGCTTGACTACTGCTTTGTACCAATTGCTTGAATGCTTAACTTTTTTACTCAGTTGTCTTTGTAACTTAGCTAATCTGTTTTGCGCTTTTTTGTAAGGCTTAATACTCTTGAAGACTTCACCTGTGCTGAGTGTTGCTAGTGTCTTAATTCCTAAATCTACACCTACAATTTCTGTAGTTTTTGGTGTTAAAGTTGGAGTAAATTCATAGCTGCAACTTAAATACCACTCACCAGCTTGTCTGCTGATTGTTATTTTTTTAGTTGTTGCTTCAATGGGTTCGTAAGTTTTGACTATACCAATAAAAGGTAATTTGTGACTCCATCCATTTAATTCTATTGGTTTTCCACAATTATCTATTGTGTTTGCGTAGCATTCCGTAGGAAAGGAATCAGATTTACCTTTTTTCTTAAATCTTGGGTATTTACCTAAGCCTTGGAAGAACCTCTTAAATGCTTCACCCAAGTTAATAAAAGCATATTGATAAACTTTAGATGACAAATTTTTCATCCAAGGATAAAGTGGTTTAGTGTGATTAGTAAAAACCTCTCTAAGTTTACGTTTGCGCAGCATTCCGAAGGAAGGGTTTGGCTTGTAACCATCTGTGTAAGCTGCATTCCATAAACTTAAACCCCAGTTGTAGCACCATCTACTATAACCAGCGTGTTGTGCCATCAGAGTTTTTTGTTGATTATTTAATTTGAGTTTGGTTCTAATGGATTTCATGGAGATTGAGGGCAGCCCGTCTAATAGTATGCTTAGATACCTATTATATCGTTATTCGTTGATTAAGTCAATGCTCCCTCCCTAAAAAGTTGAAAGCAGTTCAAAAGTGTAAGTATTTAACGAGACATGGTATAAGTTACTAAGTTCACTTATCCCGATATACTATGTCTGTAAATTTATCTCAAACTTCTGAACCACAGATTTCGGCAAATTTATTTCAAACTTCTTATCCACAAATGAACTGTATATCCCGTTCATTTGATGTAAATGCAATAGAAAATTTTTACACCTGCACTATTATTACGAATAATGGGATGGAAAACGTATTTAATCATTTTTTGCCTAGAAATGGTGATATTTATGTAGCAACTTATCCAAAGTCTGGTACAACTTGGACTATATCAATACTTGAACATTTAGTAAAAAAAGTTTGTGAAAAAGGTATTTCATTAGGCTTTTGTACAGAAATTTTTTGTCCTTGGTTAGATTTGGCAGCAAGTCAAGAAAACTGGCGTTCAATATTTTCAAAGTTTGAAAAAGCGACATCCCCACGATTTTTTAAATCCCATGCTAGTGTAGGTTTAATCAAACAACCAGCAAGAATAATTCAATGTTTAAGACACCCTTTAGATACATTTGTTTCTGCATGGCATCATGTTAGAGGAAAAGAAGTTTTTGAATATAACGGATCTTGGCATCATTTCTTTGCCAAAGTAGCACTAGAAGGAAAATTTGAGTGCGGTGATTGGTTTGACTATCACGAAGAATTTCTGAAAGCTTCTAAAGAAGGAGAAATTGAGGCATTATTTTTAAGGTATGAAGACATGAAAAAAGATAATGCTATTTCCGCTATACATGAACTTGCTAAGTTTATTGGGGTTGAATCCTATGATGCTGAAGAAATATCTAGAGCTACTAATTTTACAAAGATGAAAGAAAAATCTAATCAGGGACACATTGAGAAAAATGGAAGCTTATCTGATGTTTTAGTTTCTCAAGAAGTTGGTGATAGAAATACTCCATCTAAGGCACATATACGCAAAGGAATTGTAGGAGATTGGAAAAATTACTTGAGTGATAGTGAGCTGAATTTGTGGCGGAATTATGTACAGATGAAAAAAGAAACCTGTCCCCATGTAATAGATTTCTTTTCTTTAGAAGATTTACTTTGTTAATTTTCTGGAATTTTTGCCCCTAGCAATTATTTAGGGTTTGCTGAATAAAGTCTTTTAGTAGGGGTAGGAGACAGGAGACAGGAGACAGGAGACAGGATAAATGGGAATAAGCGAGGAGGTAGTAGCTAAGTTTTGTTCCTTGATTTTTCTGCCCAAATCTTGATCAAAATCCGCTCCTAATTGAACCATTACCACTTAAAACCTCGCACTTTTTGATACTTGAAAAGGCTAAAAGTTTTATGTATAAAGACTTTTAGATTTAATCAGCAAGCCCTATTTAATAAGGGAATAGAGTAGAATAATCAATTCATTACTCACTATTTCCTATTCCCTTTAACTGTTGATTACCCCCAATGGATTTTATAGCTTTCAGATATCTATTTAGGGTTTGCCGAAAAAGTCTTATGGGTGAGGGTAGGAGACAGGAGACAACCCACCCCTCGCCCCTCCCAGGAGGGGAGGGGAAGATAGGAGAAGTGGAAATTAGAGAGGAGGTAGTTGTAAAAATTATCCCTTGATTTTTCTGTCATAATCATCCCAAAATATTAGCTTTTTTAGCTTTTTAGACCGAAAACAGGCGCACTTTTTTCGACACCAAAAGGCTAAATCCAATATCATTCAATGCTTTGATATTTAATCAGCAAGTAAGCATTCAGCCGTCAGCCATCAGCTATCAACTATTGCTTTTAATTTACGATAAAAGCAATATTTAATTGTCTTACTAAAAAAGTTGGCTCCCTTGCTCTTAAAGTCTATATTAATTTAAACACTCTCCTATATGAAAGAGTCTTGTTGCTGTTAACGCAGTTCCTCCGGAGGAGGCTAGCTGACAGCTAATAGCTGAATGCTTACATCATAATCATCCCAAAATACTAGCTTTTTTAGCTTTTTAGACCGAAAATAGGCGCAGTTTTTTCGACCCAAAAAGGCTGAATAAAATATCATTCAATGCTTTGATATTTAATCAGTAAGCCCTATTTATACCCAAAAGCAGCGATACTTAATTTGATTTTTTTGTAATTTCATAAATGAGAAAATGAGTCTAAATGTACAGCAAAAAATCGGAGTTACGACCTGGATATTTGGTCAGAATAAATTAGAAAAAACTGCCAAAATTATTTCAGACATGGGTTTCGATGGAGTGGAATTATATGTAAATATAAATCAAACTCAACCCCAAAATGTGAAAGATATTTTAGCGGATAATGGGTTAGAAATATTCTCCATGACTCCTAGTAATGTAGATTTAGGAAGTAGCGATCGCCAAACAAGAATGGCAGCTCTAGATTACTATAAAAAGTTAATTGATTATGGAGCAGAATACAGTT
>NZ_JAAHGM010000019.1:0-96155 GCF_010692625.1 Okeania sp. SIO2C2 | reverse complement strand
GATAATGGGTTAGAAATATTCTCCATGACTCCTAGTAATGTAGATTTAGGAAGTAGCGATCGCCAAACAAGAATGGCAGCTCTAGATTACTATAAAAAGTTAATTGATTATGGAGCAGAATACAGTTATCAGTTACGAGGTGTAGACTTGGGTTTTTCAAACCCAAATAAAAATATTAACTGTTAACTAAAATTTGAGTATTTTTTCATCTATTTACCAAGAAAATGAGTATAAGCAGACAAAGAAAAATCGGAGTTACTACCTGGATATTTGGTCAGAATAAATTAGAAAAAACTGCCAAAATTATTTCAGACATGGGTTTCGATGGAGTGGAATTATATGTAAATATAAATCAAACTCAACCCCAAAATGTGAAAGATATTTTAGCGGATAATGGGTTAGAAATATTCTCCATGACTCCTAGTAATGTAGATTTAGGAAGTAGCGATCGCCAAACAAGAATGGCAGCTCTAGATTACTATAAAAAGTTAATTGATTATGGAGCAGAATACAGTTATCAGTTACGAGGTGTAGACTTGGGTTTTTCAAACCCAAATAAAAATATTAACTGTTAACTAAAATTTGAGTATTTTTTCATCTATTTACCAAGAAAATGAGTATAAGCAGACAAAGAAAAATCGGAGTTACTACCTGGATATTTGGTCAGAATAAATTAGAAAAAACTGCCAAAATTATTTCAGACATGGGTTTCGATGGAGTGGAATTATATGTAGATATAAATCAAACTCAACCCCAAAATGTGAAAAATATTTTGGTCGATAATGGGTTAGAAATATTCTCCATGACTCCTAGTAATGTAGATTTAGGAAGTAGCGATCGCCAAACAAGAATGGCAGCTCTAGATTACTATAAAAAGTTAATTGATTATGGAGCAGAATACAGTTATCAGTTACGAGGTGTAGACTTGGGTTTTTCAAACCCAAATAAAAATATTAACTGTTAACTAAAATTTGAGTATTTTTTCATCTATTTACCAAGAAAATGAGTATAAGCAGACAAAGAAAAATCGGAGTTACTACCTGGATATTTGGTCAGAATAAATTAGAAAAAACTGCCAAAATTATTTCAGACATGGGTTTCGATGGAGTGGAATTATATGTAGATATAAATCAAACTCAACCCCAAAATGTGAAAGATATTTTAGCAGATAATGGGTTAGAAATATTCTCCATGACTCCTAGTAATGTAGATTTAGGAAGTAGTGATCGCCAAATAAGAAAAGCAGCTCTAGATTACTATAAAAAGTTAATTGATTATGGAGCGGAATTAGGAAATCCCATCATTACTTGCCATGAATATATTCAGAGTCAAATGGGAACTACTTATGCAGGTTCAAGAGATAATTTAATTGCTTCTTGTCAAGAATTAGCAGTTTATGCAGAAAAAGCACAAATCAAATTAGGATTTGAACCCCTGAATCGTTATTTATGTCGTTTCATTATGAATAGTAATGATGTTTTATCTTTACTGGCAGAAATTAACTCGCCAAATATGACTGTGATTCTAGATACTTATCATGGCAATTTAGAAGAAGCAAATTTAGTTGAAGCAATTCAAAAATGTGGGGATAAACTGAGCGTCTATCAAATCGCTGATTCTAATAGAAAAGGCATTGGTTTTGGTCATATTAATTTTGCCGAACATTTCGACGCACTTAATGAGATAAAATTCTCCGGTCCGATAATTCTCGAATGTGCTCAACCTCGACAAACACCAGGTTCAAAAGAAGAGATAGATTTGGATGAACTTAAACTTCATTTGTCAGTCAGTAAAAAATGGATTGTGAATCAAACAAAAGTATTAGTTGCTAATAATTGATTTATAGTTTGTAGTTTTGCTCTAGCCCTAAATTAATGTTAGGATATTCCCTCTATTTTCTTTTTCTACAGTAATGCTGCACAAATAGTCTAAACTTATTGTGCTAACTAAAAAAACGTACTGCTATATTAGATATCTCCAAAAAAGATATAAACTTTTTGCAAAAGTAGGGAACAGGGAAGATATTTTTAGGAAAAAACTGCGGGAAATGATTTTGTGAGTAACTTTTACTTCTCTTGCTTATACTCAATAAAGAGCAAGTTTATTTTCTGGAGATGTCTATTAAATATTTGAGGGACTAAAGTCCAACTACAAACAAAAGATTTATTATAACTAATTAATTGCCTGAGTAAGTCATTCCAGTAGGATGCGTTAGACAGCAAAAATCACTCGTGGTGACAGCTATTTAAAAATCTGTCGCAGGGCACCATTTTAGTTATTGTTGTTGGGTTTCCTACCTCAACCCAACCTACGCTTATTGCTGACTTTAAATACTACGAATTAAAATTAGGATAAAACAAAATGAATCCCATCTATCAAGACTTAAAAGACAAACATATTTTAATCACTGGTGGCAGTAATGGAATTGGGGAAGCTCTAACTAAAACATTTGCCGAACAAGCAGCAGAAGTTACAATACACCTGTTTCTGACTGTCAATTTTTAGCGATCGCCTGATGGTCTGTGATGATAACTTCTTGCCTATGAAGCTAATACACCATTTTAAGCTTGACGCGCCACTAGATTTTAGCCGTATCTAAAATGGTGGGTGACGACGGATTGTTAAATGCCACCCGCAATCTAGATTTTAGCCGTATCTAAAATGGTGGGTGACGACGGATTGTTAAATGCCACCCGCAATCTAGATTTTAGCCGTATCTAAAATGGTGGGTGACGACGGATTGTTAAATACCACCCGCAATCTAGATTTTAGCCGTCTAACGCACCCTACAAATTTTGCTATATGTGGTGGTTATGCGTAAGTTCTGAATTATTCAACTACTCATTCAAACTACCATCAGGCATAATTGCCCCTTGCAAATTTGCCCCTTGCAGATTAGCATTTTCGATATTTGCTCCTTGTAAATTGGCATTTTTCAGGTTAGCTCCCTTGAGTTTAGCTCCCTTGAGGTCAACACCCATTAACTTAGCACCAGTCAAATTTGCTCCTACTAAGTCTGCTCTCCTGAGATCAGCATCTTTTAAGACTGCCCCCTTGAGATCTACACCTCGGAGATTAGCACGACTCATCATTGCCCCACCTAAATTCGCTCCTCTTAAATTCGCTCCTTTGAAATTCGCTTTAGTGAGTTTAGCATCTTTAAGACTAGCACCTTTGAGATTAGCCGCTTGCAAATTAGAACTCATCAAATTTGCGCCAGATAAATTAGCTCGTCGTAAATTAGCATTTTCTAATACTGCCCTCATTAAAGTTGCTCCACCAAGGAAAGCTTTTTCCAATTTGGTATTTTGCAAATTAGAACTCATCAAATTTGCTCCCTCTAAACGAGCGTTAGACAAATTAGCTTGCTGTAGTTTAGCTTTAACTAGGTTTGCTCCTTGCATTTGTGCACCTTTGAGGTTGGCATTTTGCAATCTAGCTTCCCTGAGTTCGATACCTCTCAAATTAGCTTTGAATAAATCTGCTTCTCGCAAATAAGCATCTTCAATTTTAATAGCTGCCAAGTCAGCACCACGAAGGTTACAACCTTGGCATTCTCCAGTTGTTTGTAATTGCTCAACTGCACTCTTACCTGAGATTTTTTTGGTGACAATTTCCTGTTGAGGTCTTTGTGTTTTCGAGAAATTAGTTTGTTGTTGTTGCTGTCGAAACACTGTTAAACTAGTAGCTAATATAGCAACAGCTGTAATACTAGCCATTCCAAATATAGCAGATGTTTTTACAGGTTTCATTGCCATCGTCACATTCTTAAAATTAGCAGCATCACCAAACATGGGAATTGGTTTGAGTGCGGCTAAAGCTGCTGCTGCATTTTCAAAACGGTCTTTGCTATTGGGAGACAGCATTTTTTCTAGCCACATTGTGAATAATGTACTCAGTTGTGGCATTAATTTTTTGACATTAAAACTATAGTTGCGGTCTATTAAGTTTTTGACCTCTGTACTAGGAGTACCTGTTAGCAAACAGATCAAGGTTGCGCCTAAACTATATAAGTCAGAATTTATAGTAACAGTACCATTTAATTCTTGTTCTGGTGACATAAACCCTGGAGTACCACTTATAGCATCACTTAAAATATCTTCTCTTCCTATGCGTGCAGAACCAAAATTAATTAAATGTGCAATAGGGAATCTTTCACCATGGGAGTGGGTATCAACTAATATATTTTCTGGTTTGATATTACCGTGAATAATTGGTGGAGTTTGCTTTTGTAAATAAACTAAAATTTCTAAAGTTGAAATCGCAATTTGCTTGATTTGTTCGGGAGTAAAACTTCTTCTTTCTGCTAAAGAATTGCCTTTTTGATATTTTGTAATTAAGCAAAATCCTTCGGTGGTTTCTAAAGAGTCTACATAATTGGGAATACGAGGATGTTGTAGTTGTTTGAGAATTTCTACTTCTCGTTCGTAAGCTTCAAACCCTGCCCAATTTGCATCACTATCTGCAAAACGAAATTCTTTAATGACCACCTCTTGGTCTTGTTTGAGAGCTAGTCCCTGATATGTCACTTCTCCTTCGTTTTGGTGACGTTCTATTTCTCTAATAATTTGATAGCCGTGGCTAGAAAGGTCTTGGTTCATGTTAATAGTACCGCCGTTTTTTTCTACCTGTAAATGGGGTGCTAATGCAATAATTCTGTTTAAGAATTATATCATATTTTTTATTGAGTAGCAATTACAAATTACTGCTATTCCTCATTTTGGCAATAATATTTAAGAATTATAATTTTTTTTGATGAAATAAAAATTAGGTACATCAGAAGTTATTTAGTTACTTAGTTAGCTGGCAAACTTTTATTATACTTGTACTTAATTATGCTAAAAATAAGTGGAATAATCGAGCTATATTAATTGCTGTTTATAGCTAAAGTATTTACAATAAATTTTTTCCTAAAGATGGTATTTTTTTATACTTTTTATACAATCGTAAGTATCGATCTACCTGAGAGACTGTTTTTGATTACCTAATTATTGAGATGAGTTGAACACAGTGCTAATAAATTTCAAAAGGACTCTTTTATGGTAAAATAATGCAAAACAATTTTGAGAAAAAGAGGTTTCTATGACAGAACAAAATGCTCGTGATTTATTTAAAGCTGCCTACGAACATCGCTACACTTGGGACTCTAATTTTCCCGGTTATAGTGCCGATATTGAACTAAAACAAGGGTCAGAACTGTACAATGGCCAAATTTCGATCAAACTAGACCTCAGTGTAGAAGTCACAGGTATCTCAGACGAAGAAGTACAACAAAGCGTTTATACTCAACTGCGGGACGTAGTGACTCACCGCAAACGTTCATCCTTTGAAGCATCCCACGGTAAAAATAGCTTCAGTCTAGGCGATCGGGATGAAACTGGTGCAGTAGAAATTCTCGTCGAGGGTGATGCTATGGGGTCAAATTACAAGGTTAGAGGCAGAGAAATTTGTCTAGTTAGTCGGGTAATGGGCCGAATGGCTTTCGTGATTAATACTCACAAAAGCTTGGATACAGGAGAAGGTTTTATTGCTACTCACTATAACGCCATTTTCCGCAACCCTCAAACCAATGAAATCATCAGAGAACTAGAGTTTGAGGACAGTTATGAAAAAATTGGCAGTTACTACATAATGACTCGTCAGGTAGTCAATTCTACAGAAAAAGGTCAAGTAACAACAACCGAATTTAACTACTCTAATATCAAATTGCTAGAACCAGCAGTTGTGTAGAGACAATCTGAGCTTTTGGTCTATTTTGATGTTAATTCAGCTAAGATTAATTTAGGACAACCATAGTTCTAAATATTATAAATTCAACAAAACAAGGAGAAAAAATGGCTAAAGCATTAACCCCGGAAAATGTAGAAAATGTATTAGATGAATTACGTCCCTATCTCGTTGCAGATGGTGGTAACGTGGAATTAGTAGAAATTGAAGGTCCGATAGTAAATCTTAGACTAATGGGAGCTTGTGGTTCTTGTCCTAGTTCTACTATGACTCTCAAAATGGGTATTGAGCGCAAACTTAGGGAAGAAATTCCTGAAATTGTTGAAGTCAATTCTGTGATGTAGATATATTTTCCCCACTCACATTATTTTTGGTGTGGGTGGGAAATTTCTTAATCAGAAAACGCACAGTTATATCATGTCCGGTTGAACAGTTATAAATAAATGACGAAGGAGTTAGTCCTCAGGAGTCAGGAGGGAAGAAAGAAGAAGTAAAGAGAAACTTTTTTTGATCACTAATTATCCGGACATGATATTACAGTAAGGAACAAGTTGCTTAGGACATAGATTGATGATTAAACTCAGACAGGGAATGTTTTTTCCCCTGCTCCCTGGTATACATTAGAGTTGTCGCTAAATAAAGGGAAAAAATCACTCTAACCTAGACAGAGCAATAATTCCCAGCATTTTTGCCATCCAATAGCTACAATCCTTACAGAACAAGGTTTTGGGGAATTTTTAAGTTATAAAGCGACAAGTCTATTAATAGTTAATGAGGTATTATTTTTCATAGGTTATAGGAGACAAGGAATAGTAATGCCCTCCGGTCAGCGACTGACGCATCTGGTAGCGTACCAAAACAGAGAACGGAAAACTGTAAACAAAAAAATATCTGAGTAGTAAATATACAAATAATTTTGCCTATCTACTAAAAAAATAATCTGTTAAAAATAACTTTAAATCTACTTAAAAAACATACAGTTGATTATCTGAAAATCCACTTAATTACTCCTAAGCAACTGTATCTTAATGTCTTTATTTGACAGAGAAAAAGCTGAAAACTCAGACAATGCCAGATTTTTCTTTCTTCCTTATTCCTTCTACTATACAAGTAATACCAAATCAGGGTATAAAAGGAGGTTTTTCTTATTCACAAATCCTATGTATAGCAAAGGTTAAAACTTCCCACGGCTCCCCTACCTGACTCCTTCGTCATTTATTTCTAACTGTTTAACCGAAGATAATATTATATTGTAACTCAGATAATCAAACATAAATAGTCAGTATCAGTAAGTAGCTAAATAAAGTTCTACAAAGCTGTAGTTCCTAGAATTAAGTATTAATTGTTAGGTCAATTTTTCTCATCTACAAACCTGCAACCACTATTTGAGCCATTGTCAATTACTCATTACCCATTACCGACCTTTATCAATGAAAATTCTAGTTGTAGAAGACGATCAATTTATTGCCGAAACTTTAGCTGATGCCTTAACTGAACAACTTTTTGTAGTTGATATAGCCACAGATGGTCAAGTAGGTTGGGAGCAAGCTCAAGCCTATGATTATGATTTAATTTTATTAGATGTAATGCTGCCCAAATTAGATGGTATTACTTTATGTCAGAAGTTACGTTATATTAATCAAAATATTCCTATTTTACTTTTAACCGCTCGTAATAACAATCAAGATAAAGTAAAAGGTTTAAATGCTGGAGCTGATGATTATGTAGTTAAACCATTTAATTTAGAAGAGCTTTTAGCCAGAATTAGAGCATTATTACGGCGAGGAAATGAGTCTGCTTCTCCCATCAAAAAATGGGGTAATTTATGTTTAAATTCTCAAAATTGTGAAGTTACTTACAATAACAAACAGTTAAATCTTACTCCTAAAGAATATGAAATTCTAAATCTTTTTATGCACAATAACCAAAGAGTTTTTAGTTGTAGTGCAATTTTAGATAAAGTTTGGAGTTTTGAAGATACACCTACAGAAGATACAGTTAGAGCGCATATTAAAGGTTTAAGACATAAATTAAAAGCAGTGGGCGCGCCTAGTGATTTAATCGAAACTGTTTATGGTTTAGGTTATCGGTTAAAACAAGTTGAAGAAGGAAGAAAGAAGGAAGAAGGAAGAAGCGGTGCGACCCCGCGTCGGCGACAGACGCAAGTGGTCAGACCCGGCGACGACGACAGTCGCAAGCGGTCGGAACCCGGCGAGGTCTCCTCGCCATGGGAACGCCGACCAAGAGAGGGAACGCTGACCAAGAGAGGGAATGGGCACCAAGAGAGCAAAAAGTGGATGGGGACTCAAACTCCAACCAATTGTAAACACTGTTTATCCGGCAAGGTATTAAATTCAAAAGAAAAAGATAAAGAAAAGTCTCAAAAATATCAGGAATCTCAACAAAAACTACAAGATTCCATCAGTAAAATATGGGATAGATTTCAAGGAAGCATTAATGAGCGGATTGGTGTATTAGAACAAGTAGTAGTAGCTGGAAAAAATGAAATATTAGAGATTGATTTACAAAAAAAAGCACAACAAGAAGCTCATAAATTAGCAGGTTCTCTAGGTACATTTGGTTTAGTAGATAGCTCAGATTTAGCTAGAGAAATAGAAGCTTTATTGGCAGCGGAAAAGCCTCTTAATCATAGCGAAATATTTCATCTATCTAAATTAGTAAAAAGTCTATGCAACAAGATAGAACAGCATAGTAATATCGACAAAGAAAAAAGTGATAATCAACAGATAAAATATCTCGAACGTCAATATTCTATTCCTATAGTTCCAGAATGTAAATTATTATTAATACTAGACAAAGATAGTTTATTCGCCAAACAATTAGTTGAGGAGGCTGTCACAAAAAAAATACAATTTAAGCTGGCTTCAGATGTTTTAATAACCACAGATATAGATGCTTATATTAATCAGGATTTAAACTATAGTTTGCCAGATTTATCATTCTCTCCTAATGTAGTTTTACTTGACCTTGAAGTTGCTGCTAATTCAGAGAAAATATTAGCCAAAATTTCAAGTCAGATGCCATCCTTACCTGTAGTTGTACTTAATACTAAAGGTGAATTGAACGATCGCGTAAAAATTGCTAAACTAGGAGCATCAGCATATCTAAAAAAGCCATTACCAGCAGCTCAAGTTATAGATATAGTATTAGATATCTGGCGAAAAAATCAGACTTTAGCAACTGTGATGATTGTAGATGACGACCTGCAAATTTTGGAGACCATCGAACAGATACTAACGCAATGGGGAATTAAAGTTGTAACCCTGAGTGATGAGCGATATTTCTGGAAAACCTTGGAAAATAAAGTGCCAGATTTATTAATTTTAGACATAGAAATGCCATATTTTAATGGAATTGATTTGTGCCAAGTTATTCGTAACGATCCACATTGGAATTGGCTGCCTGTGATATTTTTGACAGCTCATTACAATCCTATTATTTGTCATCAAGTTTTTGCTGCTGGTGCAGATGATTATATCTGTAAACCATTTAAATATTCTGATTTAATTACTCGTGTTATGAATCGGATTAAACGTAGTATAAGTGTTTAATTATTCAACGAAGAGACTGTGAAAACTTTTAAATAGGATGAAAAAAAATGCCAAGTGTAGCTGAAAATCAAAATAATTTAATAGAATCTTTAAAAAATGCTAATGCTCAATTAAAAGCAGAAATTAGGGAGCGTAAAAGAGCAGAAAAAGCACTACAAGAGCTAGTAGAAAAATATCAAAAAACATCTTTACAACTCCGAACTTTGATTAACGCCATGCCAGATATTGTCTGCTTTAAAGATGGGAAGGGTCAATGGCTAGAAGCTAATCAATCAATGCTGGAATTATTTGAAATAGAAAAAGTAGATTATCGTGGTAAATCAGATATTGAATTGGGAGAAATTAGTAGTTTTTATCGAGAGGCTTTTTTATCTTGTCATCATAGTGATAGAGAAGCATGGAAGAAAAGAACTTTGTCTAGGGGTGAAGAAATAATTCCCAAACGAGATGGCAGCGTGAAAATTTATGACGTAATTAAAGTACCGTTATTTTATGAAGATGGAAAACGTAATGGAATAGTTGTTTTGGGGCGTGATATTACAGAGCAAAAACAAACAGAAAAAGTGATGATTAGATTAGCTTCTATAGTAGAATCCTCTAACGATGCAGTTATTGGTAATACTTTAGAAGGAATTATTTATAGTTGGAATTCAGGATCTGAGGCAGTTTATGGTTACTCTATTTCTGAAGTAAAAGGCCGTTTTATTTCTATGTTAGCTGTGCCAGAAAGACCAAATGAAATTTCCCAAATTTTAGCAAATATTAAAGCAGGAGCTAGTATAAATAATTATGAAACTGTACATATTAGAAAAGATGGTAAACATATAGATGTAGCTTTAACAATATCTCCAATCAAAGATACTGAAGGTAATATTATAGGAGTCTCAACTATTGCTCGGGATATAAGCGATCGTAAGCAGATAGAAAAATCTTTTGAACAGCTTCGTTACCAACATCAATTAATATTAAATTCAGCCGGAGAAGGTATTTGTGGAATAGATATATTGGGAAAAATCTCTTTTGCTAATCCAGCAGCAGCAAGAATGACTGGTTATACAATTAAAGAACTGGTAAATAGTGACTGGAGTTTGATAATTTCTGGGAATAAAGCTAACAACAAAAGTTACAAAATTTCAGCACAAAAAAATAACTCAGATAGTCAAGTTACAACAACTTTAAAAAAAGGTATAGTTTGTCAAATTACTGATGAATTTTTTCAGCGACGAGACGGTTCACATTTTCCCGTAGAATATGTAAGCACACCTATTTTAGAACAGGGAAAAATTATTGGTGCAGTTGTAACATTTAAAGATATCACAGAACGTCAAGGAGTCGAACAGATGAAAGACGAATTTATTTCCGTGGTGAGTCACGAGTTACGCACTCCTCTTACTTCTATTCAAGGTGCTTTAGCTTTATTGAAAAGTGGATTACTTAATCAAGCACCAGAAAGAGGTAACAAGATGCTAAATATTGCCGTTACTAACACAGATCGTTTAGTACGGTTAATCAACGATATTCTAGATTTAGAACGTCTTCACTCCCAGCAAGTAAAAATAGTTAAACAAACTTGTAACATTGCTGAACTAATGCTCCAGACAGCAAATGAAATGCAACCTATTGCAGAGAAAGCAGGAGTTAATTTGTCAGTCAAACCAGTCGATACTAAGTTGTGGGGATGCCCCGACAAATTAATTCAAACCTTAACTAACTTACTTAGTAATGCCATCAAATATTCCCCGAAAGGAACAACAGTCTGGTTGACTGCTAGCAAACAAGTTATAAATAGAAACCATACTATTAGCTCCGATAACTTCACTTCAACAGTTAAAACAAAATGCACTGAAGCACCTGCCTTTAATATCAATCATAGTTATCAAGTTTTGATTGCAGTTAAAGACCAAGGGCGAGGTATTCCTGCCGATCAGATAGAAAGTATTTTTGGTCGCTTTCAACAAGTTGATGCTTCTGACTCTCGCCAGAAGGGAGGCACAGGTTTAGGTTTAGCCATTTGTCGCAGTATTGTCCAACAACATCAAGGCAAAATTTGGGCAGAAAGCACTTTAGGAGAAGGTAGCACTTTTTTTGTAGCCTTACCAATTTTGGATGAGATATAGAACCAATTTGGGATCTATTTAAGGGGAGATGGGGAGATGGGGAGTATGGGAAGTGTGCAAGGAACAAGTTGCTGAGGATTTACAGCGTATTTCATATGTTTTGGGCTTGTTTTTGTTTGATTTACCAGGGACTACCAACCATAGTAAACCCTGCCCAATAATAAGGATGGGAAAACTTCTGATTTTGAATATTTGCCAATTCGGGAGGTAAAGACATTTCCCCATCACTTACTGAACCCCTTAAAATACCTTTTTCTATTACAACTTTACCCCTCAACATTGCTAACTGTGCTGCTTGTAATGCCTCTGCTTTAATCTGAACATTACTCAAATGAGAGTAAAATTCTGTCATTAATCCTAATGTTGCCTCATCATTCACGAACCATAAACTACCCAAAGCAGATTTTACTCCCGTTGCTATTGCTAACCCGGCAAAACCTAACTCAGAATTTTTATCTCCCACTGCTGTACGACAAGCAGATAATACTAACAGTTCAACTTGAGGATTATTCCATCCTAATTCTCCTATTTGATGCAATTGTAATTTCTCATTCCATAGTTGAATATAAGATTTACTTACATCTCCACTTCTAAATTCGGCATGGGTAGCTAAGTGAATAATAGAATATGGATAATTTTGACGTTGATAAATCAGATTCTGGCGGGTAAATTCTTCATTCAGGAAACTATTACCTTGCCATAATTCTTGTGTAATTGTTGTTAATTCTACTGATACTGCTGGTAGGGGTAGTTGCTCAGAAAATTTACTAGCTCCCATTGCTAAAACTTGAGTATTTTCTAGGGAATTATAGTTGGGATTAATTAAGCTAAAACTGGGAATTAAGCTGAAATTATATTTCTCAATTAAAAATTTTTCTCCATCATGTAATGCTGCTAAAGGTAATAAACGAAA
This sequence comes from Okeania sp. SIO2C2, assembly GCF_010692625.1. Classification (NCBI taxonomy): domain Bacteria; kingdom Bacillati; phylum Cyanobacteriota; class Cyanophyceae; order Oscillatoriales; family Microcoleaceae; genus Okeania; species Okeania sp. SIO2C2. Next base: position 83,826 of record NZ_JAAHGM010000019.1, on the reverse strand, counting down.
ACCACTATCAATACTAAATAATAATGTGTCAATATTAGCTTTTTCTAGTTCTGTAGCAATTGGAGCAATTAACCAGTTGTATAATTTTTGGGCTAATGGTAAATAACTGGTGGTATTACTATTCCTAAAATCAGTAATTTCTCCAATAAACATTATAGTAGTATTTCGTAGTTTTTCTCTGTTTACTTCAGGAATAGTCTTGACAATAGGTTGACCTGTTTCGGTCAATAAGATAATTTGTAATTGGTCTTGGTAAAGGTTAATATAGATAACTGCTGATTTTTTTCCTGTCTGACGGTGCAGATTTACTAAAATATCTTGGATGTTTTTGGGATTGAGTAATTGTTCTTGAAAATCCTCTCCCAAATAATCGGAATATTCTTGGATACGATTTTTTTCTAACATTGTTACCACGGGTTCCGAAGCTGTATCCCAGGTGAAATTTGAAATCAAATTAGCATTCTTAGAGTTTGATAAATTATTTGCTTTGAAGAAATCTGTATAATTCATAAATGATGTCATATTTGTAGTTGAATTTGTTTTGTGATTCCAACCATAAATATTCTTATTCCACAACTGGTTGGCAAGGTTTTCTCTAGGAATAACACCAGTAAAAAAAGTTATTTTCTGGTCTTGAGGTGATGGGAAATATATTTCTAAAGGTAGCTGATTTTCCGTATAATTTTGATTATTTTCAATTAGCAAAACCTCTTCCCTACTTTTTTCCCGATCATCGCCTGGTGATGAAACGCCGATTTCTAGTTTTGCATCTAAAGATTTAGCTGCTGGTGAAAATAGGGATAAATATTCATTTATTTCAGTTATAAATGATAGATTTGCTGTTGGTAAATTCCAGATTGATGCTAAAAGACAATTTAGTAAAACTAAGGGTAAAAACAACTTTTGACAACTGCAATAATTTAGAGTTTTAATTAATTTGAACTGACCTTGATAGAGTTTCAATAAATCTGCTTGTGTCATTGGTCTTGATTGAGTAAAATATTTGTACTTGTAGTGGCTGCTCTGCAATAAGTTTTGAACTACATTACCTTTTTAGAGCCTTTCACAGCCACTGTCACAATCTGATCAGTTTTCCGATCAGATCGGGGCTTGACAAAATTAACTTTATGAAGTAAGGAAAAAAATGGAGAGGGGGAAGAGGGGGAAGAGGGGGGAGAGAGGGGAGAGGGGGAAGAGAGGGGAGAGGGGGAAGAGAGGGGTTGGGAGAGAGGTCTTAAATTATGAAACCCCAAAAAAATCTAGAGGTGCTACTAGCTTCACTCAGAGGTACTATTAATATTTGCGTAATATTTGCGTAGCATGACAAACGGAAAGTTCCAACCCAGGAGGCTAACTAATAACTGATAACTAATAACTAATAACTGATAACTGATAACTAATAACTGATAACTAATAACTGATAACTGATAACTGATAACTGTTCACTGAAAAAGCTGATAACTGAAATGACAAGACGGCAGAATACGTTGAAGGCATCTGAGTCCGAATGCCAACAAATAAAACAACGAATTCAAAAACTTAATTGGAGAAGGGGAGAAAATAGTCAAGCACTTGTAGAGGCGAGTAAAAATTTAATATTTGACACAATTATTACGGGTTATGAAATTACTCTAGAAAAACTAGAAGAATTAATTGATGAAGAAGCAGTTTATATCCCTAAAACTCAGAAATCTGAATATCGCCAATTTAAGCAGAAAATTAAAAAATCAGCTAATCAAATAATCAGCAGTTTTAAATTAGAAGAGTTAATTGAATCAGATATTATTTTGGCAAAAAATATTTCTTATCGCACTTGGAGTAATTTCCAAAAAGGAATTCCAATTGATAAGTCAGCTTTTGTTGCTTATTGGAAAGCTTTAGGTTTTGAAACAGAAATTATTCAAGAATTAGGTACTAAAAAAAATTCGTCAGATTTCCATAATCGTTCTACTCTGTTATATCGGATATTACTAAGTGTAAATCATCGACCTCAAATCAATATTTTCCAAAATTTAGCCAAACATAAACGGCGAGTAGGCGGATTTTTCATCCAAGGAAATTGTCACTATTGTCGAGCTTGGTTAATGCGTAGAATTGAAACGGAAATTATTAAATATGGAGCAGCAGAAGTTAAAAAGTTAAGTTTTGACCTAGCTTCTGATTTGACAGAATTTTCTATTCCGACTATTTGGATGAAACTAGGTGCAGAGCTACAGTTAACAAGTACAGATTTTATCCAAAAAAAGCATATTATTTTAGTCTTCAAAAATGCAGAGACTTTAGACAAAAAACGTTTAGAAGAATTATTAGAACAGTTTTGGTTTCCTTTAGTTAAACAAATCCCAGCAGGTAAAAACTTTTTGATTATGTTTTTAGAAGACTGTGGCGGTCAAAATGATTGGCGAGACAATACAGAAATATTTCCACAAGTTATTAAAATGCCAATTGCAGAATCTATATCTGAAACTGATATTCGAGAAGCTATTAATCAAATTGAGATAATTTTACAGATGCAGTTACCATCAATAAATGATGCGATTGGAGATTTATTGAAATATAGTAAAAATGGCAAATCTCGCCTAGTCCTAGAATATATGTACAAACTTTTTCAATGTCAATTTAGTCGGGAAACAAGATGGCAAACTTACCCCTAGAATATGAAGGAAATATCCAACCGCCAACGGGTAAATGGAATAATTTAGTACAACAAAATTTATATCCCTACTATCCGGACGACTTTTTAAAAGAAGCAGTTAATTTATCGATCAGATTAAATCGTCCTTTATTATTAGAAGGAGAACCTGGTTGTGGTAAAAGTCGTCTTGCATACTCCATTATTTATGAATTTAGTCAAAAATATCCTGAGATAAATTGGAAATTTCGACTGTGGAATGTTCAGTCAATTAGTAAAGCACAAGATGGTTTTTATACTTATGATTATATCGGACGTTTACAAGCAGCACAGTTAGCAAAGTTGGGGATAAAAAATCAGGAAACTGACCCTACTAATCTAATTAAATATCTAGAATTAGGACCTTTAGGTTATGCTTTTCAAGAAAAAAAATATCGGACTGTAGTCTTAATTGACGAAATTGATAAAGCAGATACAGACTTTCCCAATGATTTATTATTAGCACTAGAAGAACAACGATTTGAAATTAAAGATTTACGTCCCCGGCGTTGGTTAAAAGCTAATCCAGATGCTCCACCAATTGTAATTATTACTAGCAACCAAGAAAAAACTTTACCGAATGCTTTTCTCCGCAGATGTTTGTATCATTACATTGAATTTCCTAGCCAAGAACAACTAATAAAAATTATTAATGCTAGGTTTCAAAATCCTCCTAGTGAAATTGTAGAAAAAGCAATTGATAGATTTTTAGAATTGCGAGAAATGATGGAAGATGAACGAGGAGAAACTGGGAAAAAAATAAGTACAAGTGAATTAATAGATTGGTTTGCTATATTAAATGAGTATCCTCCAGAAGAAATAATAGAAAAATTAGAAACAGGATTACCCTTTGCCAGTACATTATTAAAAAGTCGTAGCGATCGCGAAGATTTTTTATAATAAGGAATAATTTTATTTCCGTTTAATTAGGGTTTACTGAATAAGTAGGTAAACACGAATAAAACTCACTATATACTATATAAAGAAATGTTGATGCACCTCATACCCTTGATATTGCTTCCTTCCACTCCGTTACAGTCGCTTCGGACATACTTGTAAATTTTCCCACCTATTAATTGTCGAGCAAACTTAATTGTGCTGGCACAGATAACTCCTGAATATTTAAGTATATTTTCAACTTTCCGAAGTCAGGTTGATGAGAAATATTTGATGGAAACAAATCAACCCAACTTCGAGTATTAGCCTATGTTTTATCAGGAATACTTTAATTATTTTCTCCATCAATAAATTGACTGACTTGTTCAACTTGTAATTCCATAGCCAAAGCTATTTGTTCTACAGTTAAACCCAGATTTATTAGATTAGGAACTACAGAAAATTTTTCCAATAAAATAGCCTCTTGTTGTACTTCTAGTTTGCCTTCTTTACGCCCTTGTTCTTTTCCTTCTAAAAAAGCCTCTTGATAGAATCGAGTTTTTTTTAAATCCCTCAGGTAAAACATCGCTTCAATTTCCTCCCTACTTTCTTGTATGAATTTCTAAATTAGAATGCTTTAAAGGAATATTTTAATTATTTTCTCCATTAATAAATTGATTCACTTGTTCAACTTGTAATTCTAAAGCTAAAGCTATTTGTTCTATAGTTAAGCCCAGATTTATCAAATTAGGAATAGCTGCCCTTTTGGCCAATAAGCTACCCTCTTGTCGGCCTTCTGAAAAAGCCTCTTGATAGAATCTAGTTTGTTTTAAGTCGCTCAAGTTAAACATGGCTTCAATTTCCTCCCGACTTGCTTGTGGTAATTTATAAATTAGTATGGTTTTAATCAATTGCAACCAGCTTTCCTTCTGTTTTGGTTCTGGTTCTTCTTGTTGTACTCTATCTAATAATATTCTAGCGTCTGACATAGTTTGATTCTGGTCACTCACGACTAATTTTAGCGTGGCCAACCCTAATGGTTCTGTTGTAGATTTACCTAATTCTGATAAATAAATACGAGAAACTCGGCTGTTTTCTAGGATTTCTGTATATCCATAACTATCCCCTTTATCCACATCATGACTAGGATAAATTACAACTGCTTGCCAATTTCTTAATTGTTTTGTATTTTTGAGATAAAGAAATATTTCTCCAAAGAAACGGGCAGAAAAATTATTGTCTGGTTGAAACTGAACTTCAACAAAATAGATAGGGGTTTCGGGTGTGACTTCAGTAGGCACAAATACACCGTCTATTCTAAAGGATGTTTCTTTAACTTCAATGGAATCAAATTGATAGTTTTTTGCTATAGTTTCAGGTAGTGAAATTAGTTCAAAGAAGGCGTTAGGTACAGATTGGAATAGGGTGTAAAAAATACTGTCTGTTCTCAAGGGAATAATTTGGATATATGGTTGAATTGAATTTAATTATACAACAATATATATCTCGGAATAATAATATAGAAAACAAAAACTTTTTTATCACTAATTATCCGGATATGATATAACATTGAATTATACTAGGCTACTTGTATTTTCCATTACCTATTTCTCACAAGTTGTTATGAAAAATCCCCCGTTAATCAATTTATTTTGGCGACTCAGAGAAGCTGGAATGAAACTCGATATTTCACAATACGAGTTAGCAACTCAAGCTTTATTAGCATCTCTGGAAATGGGGTTAGATATTTCCGATAAACAAGCTATTGCCAGACTTTATCGCACAATTTGGGCTAAGTCTCGTGAGGAACAAAAATTATTTGATAATTGTTTGAATGAATTATTATCTCAGCAGAAAAATATCTTTTCAGAATTTCATCAATTCATCGAAACAGCAACTAATAATTACATTCCTGAAGCTAAGGAAGCAAAAGAAGAAATAATAGAAAAGTCATCTACTTCTACTTTAGAAAGTTCGCCAGAATCTACTTTTGAATCTGAAAGTTTTTCAGAAGTTCTGCCTCAACCTAATTTTCAACCAGAAAGTTCACCTCAACAAATTCCTGAACCTGAAATTTTTCCAGAAGTTTCACCTCAACAAATTCCTGAATCTAAAACTTTTCCAGAAGTTTCACCTCAACAAATTCCTGAATCTAAAACTTTTCCAGAAAATTCACTTCAAAAAATTCCTGAATCTAAAACTTTTTCAGAAATTTTATTACCGTCTACTTTGAATAATCCTCAAGTTGCCACTGCTATTCCTAAAACTCCTAAAAATGGAGATTATTTTCCTGTTAGTATTGCCCAAATACAGCGAACAAAACGTTTATTATTTCAACCTCAATTAACAGAATTTTCTAGCGATATCAATGTAAAAGCTACTGTACAAAAAATAGCTAAACAAGGTTTTTTTGTACAACCGATCTATCAATATGGTCGAGGAAAACCCAGAAAAATTTTCTTATTAATTGACCAGTCTGATTCGATGATGCCTTTTAATCCTTTCTGCTGTCAAATAATTAATCATTGGCAAGAAGCTAATATTTATTACTTTGATAATGTGCCAAGAATAAGAATTTATGTTGACCCTGATTTTTCCGAAAAGAAATCTTTGAAAACTCTTTTATCCGAATTAGTTAAAGAAGAAATTTTAGTTTTAATTTTAAGTGATGGGGGTGCAGCGAGGGGTAGGTTTGTTTCAGAAAGAGTTGAAAAAACCGAGAATTTTCTCAAATTTATCTCCCAAAAAGTGGAACGAGTGGCATGGTTAAATCCTTTGCCTCGCAAAAAGTGGTGCGGAACTTCAGCAGAGGAAATTTCTGCTATTAGCAATAATAATTTTAATCTGAAAACCTTCGGTCTCAATTCTCAAGAATTTAAGGCAATGTCTCAGTGGTTAATTTCTGGGAAATTGGGGATAAATTTGCCTGTTGTGAAAACTGATATTGAGGAGGTAGAAATTGTCAATGAAAATCTCGATCAAATTGCTGCTTTTACTGAATATTTCGGCGAACCTCATCTGATATTTGCCCAACACGCTGCTTTTCCTTTGGCATTAACTCCTGACCTTTTATATCGTTTATGGCAACGGTTTTTTGCTAGGGAGCGCAATTTTAATATTCCTTGGTATGCTGTGGCAGATATTTTGTTGTCAAGTTTTTGTCATCCTGTGGATAGGGAACTGTATGAAATGGATCGGGGTATTCGGAATCAGTTGTTGCAACTTTGTACAGAAAGGTTTGGGCAGTCTCGACTGGAAGAATTATCTCGGTTTTTGGTCAGTTATATTGATTCTCAAGTTAATCGTGGGGAGTCTGTATCCAGTATTTGGCAGGGTCAAAGATGGACTGCTTTAGCTTATACTCGCCCGGAATTAGCTGCCCGTCAGTTGGCGGAGTCTTTGCAGGAAGCTTATGGACGGGATGATAAAGCGGAGTTGGTGAGGTTGTCGTCTTTGATGGAAACTTTGGCAGAACCTTTGAGGGAATATGAACCTTTGTTAGTGATGTTGGGGCAGGGGTATGGTGGTTATGCGCGGGGTGATGTTGCTGGAGTTGAGAATGTGAGGAGGGAGTTGGGAAGGAGTCAGGTTGATGTGGGAGGTGTTTTGTTGAGGGTTCCTGCTAAAAGATTACCTGAAACGGAAACAATTAAAAATCGCATTGAAGTTGTACATGGTGATATTACTAGACAACAAGTGGATGCCATTGTCAATGCTTCTAACCCTATTTTGTCTGGTGGTGGGGGTGTGAATGGCGCCATTCACCGAGCAGCAGGTCCAGAGTTAGCCGCAGAATGCCTTCTGTTGAATGGTTGTCAAAGAGGAGAGGCTAAGATTACTCAGGGTTATAATTTGCCTGCACGTTGGGTGATTCATACTGTCGGGCCTGTATGGCGAGGTGGTAATAAAGAAGAAGTAAAAATTTTAGGTCAATGTTATCATAGTTGCTTAACTTTAGCACAACAATACGGCATTAAAACTATTGCTTTTTCTGCCATAAGTACGGGTGGTAGAGGTTTTCCTGTTGATATAGCAGCAAAAGTAGCTGTGGAGCAAGTTGTTAATTTTTTGGAAAGCGATCGCTCTATTGAAAAGGTGATTTTTGTCTGTTTCACCCCCGAAGTTTATCAAAGTTATCAGGATATATTATTAAAGCTTTCTGGTACTTCCCCACCCGAACTACCTCTGGAAACTTTTTCCTTTGAGGTAATGACAGTTAATAGGAGAGGTGAAGAAATTAACCGTGTTTGGAGAGAAGCAGAATTTTTTACTGAAGATTTGGGTAAAGGTGTGATTTTAGAAATGGTAGCTATTCCTGGTGGAACATTTATTATGGGTTCGCCCGAGGATGAAGCAGAAAGACTTCAGGCAGAAAGTCCTCAACATGAAGTTACTCTGCAACCTTTCTTTATGAGTAAGTATCCTATTACTCAAGAACAATATCAAGTAATTATGAGAAATAATCCTTCTAAATTTAAAGGAGGAAACCGCCCAGTAGAAAGAGTGACATGGTACAACGCCACAGAGTTTTGTCAACAGCTATCTCAGAAAACTGGGAAAAACTACAGATTACCAAGTGAGAGTCAGTGGGAATATGCTTGTCGTGCAGGTACAACTACACCGTTTTATTTTGGCGAAACTATAACGTCTGAATTAGTTAACTATAACGGCAACTATACTTATGGCAATGCGCCTAAAGGTAAATATCGAAAAGAAACGACTGATGTAGGAATTTTTCCTCCCAATGCTTTTGGTTTATATGATATGCACGGTAATGTATGGGAGTTGTGCGCTGATGACTGGCATAATAACTATGAAGGTGCGCCTAATGATGGTAGTGCTTGGGTTCATAGTAACGAAGGGGAAAAAATCAATAATGAAAATGAGTCAGTTTCTAAAAGTAATGACGGAAAAGAACTTTATCCTGTTCTGCGTGGCGGGACTTGGGTTGACTATCCTAATAGCTGCCGTTCTGCTATACGCAACTACTACATTACGCGCAACCAGCGTATGTACGATATCAGTTTTAGACTTGTATGTAGTAGTTCTATAGCTCCTCTAACCTTACAGGATGACTCTGCTCCTAATATTCAACCGAAACAACAACCAATTATTTTACCTAGCACTAAACCAGAACCTATTATTATTCCGCAACCAAAATTATCTCTGAAAACTTTTTCATTCGAGGTTATCACAGTTAATAATAGAGGTGAAGAAATTAATCGCGTTCCCAAACAAGCTCAATATTTTACAGAAGATTTAGGTAATGGTGTGATATTGGAAATGGTGGCTATTCCTGGTGGAACATTTATGATGGGTTCGCCGGAGGATGAAGCAGGAAGACGTGATACAGAAAGTCCTCAGCATGGAGTTAGTCTCCAACCCTTTTATATGAGTAAATATCCTATTACTCAAAACCAATATCAAGCTATTATGGGAAAAAATCCCTCTTACTTTAAAGGAGGAAAACGTCCTGTAGAAAGGGTTACATGGTACAACGCCACAGAATTTTGTCAAAAGCTATCCCAGAAAACCACTAAAATCTATAAACTACCAAGTGAGAGTCAGTGGGAATACGCCTGTCGAGCAGGAACAACCACACCATTTTATTTTGGAGAAACTATTACCACTGATTTAGTTAACTATAATGGTAACTATACCTATGCCAATGCACCTAAAGGTAAATATCGGAAACAGACAACTGATGTGGGAAGTTTTTCTCCTAATGCTTTTGGTTTATATGATATGCACGGTAATGTCTGGGAGTGGTGTGCAGATGACTGGCATGATAATTACGAAGATGTTCCCACTGATGGAACTGCTTGGGTTAATAGTCATGATTTCCAAAATATCAATAATAAAAAAGAGCTGTATCCTTTGCTGCGAGGAGGATCGTGGTACGACAACCCTTATGTCTGCCGTTCTGCTATTCGCGGTGGCAGCGATAGGCAAGCCTCCCACGTCTACATTTTTGGTTTCCGTATTGTCTGTACTTGTATAAACCTAACCTTACAGGATGACTCTACTCCTAATATTTAACTTTAACCAAAATAACAAAAAATTATTCTACCAAGCACTAAACCAGAACCTATTATTATTCCCCAACCAAAATTACCTCTGAAAACTTTTTCATTTGAGGTAATCACAGTTAATAACAGAGGTGAGGAAATTAATCGCGTTCCCAAACAAGCTCAATATTTTACAGAAGATTTGGGTAATGGTGTGATTTTGGAAATGGTTTATATTCCTGGAGGGAGTTTTATTATGGGTTCGCCAGAAAGTGAAAAACGAAGATTTCACACAGAAAGTCCCCAACATCAAGTTATTCTCCAACCTTTTTATATGAGTAAATACCCCATTACTCAAGACCAATATCTTGCTATTATGGGTAAAAATCCCTCTTACTTTAAAGGAGGAAACCGCCCATTTGAAAATGGTATTACTTCCAGAGATTTTCCGACTCCCTGCTCTCTGTTTCCTGTTCTTTGTTCTTTGTTCTCTGTTCCCCATTACCTTACCTTCTTAAAATGAAAAATTCCCCAAACATTAATCCGAATCAAAACCCAGAAAAACAACCACAAATGCTTAACCCTAATGGTGCAAAAATCATTCTCGGTACACCATCCTCAGATTCCCTAGTTGTACCACTCGCACCTAGTGCAACTACAATGTTCGGACCCCGTGGAGCTTGCTTAATCTCAGAAACAGGACCTCTGTGGGTTGCTGATACCGGACATCATCGATTATTGGGATGGCGAAAATGTCCTGAAATTGACACGCAACCTGCTGACTGGGTTATCGGACAATCTGACTTTTCTCAAGAAGGGCAAAATGCCAATGGTACAACCACCGCAGCAACAGTAAGCGTCCCCACTGGTATCTGTGCTTGTGGAGAAGGGTTAGCAGTAGCTGATGCTTGGAATCATCGGGTATTAATTTGGAAGCAGTTACCCGAAGATAATAATGTTCCTGCCGATCTCGTTTTAGGTCAGGCAGATTTTTCTCAAAATGAATCTAACCGGGGTCAACCAGAAACTGCTGCAGACCGAATGCACTGGCCTTATGGTGTCGTCTACCATCAAGGAAAACTCTGGGTAGCAGATACGGGCAACCGTCGGGTGTTGATGTGGCAGCAGTTGCCAGAGGTTAATGGACAACCTGCCGATATGGTTTTGGGGCAGGCAAATATGAGTTTTCGGGATGAAAATGGAGGGAGTGAAGCGACGGCAGCTAGTATGCGTTGGCCTCATGCAATTACTTTTTGGGGCAATAATGTTCCGCAACAGTATGGCGATCGCTTGATTGTGACTGATGCTGGAAATAATCGGGTAATGATTTGGGATGCCATCCCTACTGAGAATAATCAACCTTGTTCTTTAGTTCTCGGTCAATCTCAATTTAATACAGTGCAGTTAAATCAGGGAGTTTATTTTCCTTCTGCTGCTAGTTTGAGTATGCCTTATGGTGTGGTTGCGATTGCTAATTGGTTGATTGTTGCTGATACCGCTAATTCTCGGTTATTGGGTTGGCGGGATACTGTGGATATTGGCACTCCGGCAGTTGCATTAATTGGTCAGTCAGATTTTCAGAGTAAGGGTGAAAATGCTTTGAGTTTGTATCCGACTCGCCAAAGTTTGTGTTGGCCTTATGGGATTTCGGTTTGTGGCAATACTGCTGTTATTGCTGACTCTGGTAATAATCGAGTATTGTTGTGGTCTCTGAATCAGGACTTACGCAAAGACACTATATATAGTACATACTAAATCAGAGCGATATTCAACTGTAATTCTGCGCGATCGCTTAACTATCTATTCAAAAAGCTTCAGTTATTTAGAGTTAAATGAGTTTCATTTTACAGCAGTTTTCTAGTTGATGAGGTACAAACCCCATCCACTTTTTCCTTCTTTCTTCTTCAAGGATGATTATTTGTCTGTAGGCCAAACTCCAGAAAAGATATTTTTCACCGCAATTGAAATTCGTTCAATATCTTCTTTTAAAAGTGGCGGCCACATTACTCCTTTTCGTCTACCAGCTTCAAATAATTTCAGGCTTTCCATTGCTAATAAATATAATCCGGCAACCAATTCTCGGTCTAGAAGGGGGTCTCCTTGTAACATTTCAAAAGAGATTTTTAGAGCTAACAAAATATTAGTTGCTTGACCGGGAATAGGAGGTTTTCCTTGTTCGAGACGCATGAGGAAAGCATCTGGATTAATTTTAGTTTCTAAAGCTGTTCCTTGATCGATGAGAAATTGACGGGCAGTTTCGTAATTCATTTTAATAATTAGTATGATTCAACTATATTTATTTAAGTTGTACCACTTATAGCAAAAATGTCACGGGAAAATATAGCAACGGTTGTTAAAATTTTAGAATCTCTTTCTGATGCACAACAGGAGCAATTTATTGAGCATTTACGAGAGTATATTGCTGATTTAGAAGATGAATTACAGTGGAATAAATCTTTTCAGAGAACACAAAATAAATTAGTAGAAGTAGCTAGGCTTGCTAAACAATAAATTGCTCAAGGAAAGGGGCAAGTAATGGATTATGATAAGTAATTTGTAGGTTGGGTTAAGCGACAGCGAACCCAACAAAAACTCATATCAATCTTTTGTATAACCTGACAGAATATTGCGATATTTTTCAACTCAATTTACCCTTGCTACTTAATATTAGTTTCTGAGTAATTTGTAGGTTGGGTTAAGCGAGAGCGCAACCCAACAAAAACTCATATAGACCTGTGGGATAATCCGACAGAATACTGCGATATTTTTCAACTCAATTTACCCTTGCTACTTAATATTAGTTTCTGAGAAATAGTAGAGCGATCGCTAGATTAAAAAAACAGTTTATACCCGTTTGATATTGAGTATTTTAATTTTCCATATTTTCTTTCCAATATCTACTGCATTAAATCGGAAAGTAATACAGTTTAATTTTATGATTGACAGTTGAATATTTGTTTTTAATTTCTAATATTACCAAAAAATTTGGTTTAAAGCCTCCCCTCGATCGGGGATAATAAATAAAAATTTTCATAATTAGTCAATCCTCTTCTTTTCAAGGAGAGGTAATTCTAAATTATTGAACACTCCAAGAAACAACAATAGAAATACAATTAATATTGACGAAAATAATTTTATTAAGCTAAACTGGAAATTCACAGAGATAGGGCGCATCACTCAAATTGAGAAACTAAAAATATTTTTGCTTACTGTTTTTCACAGGAGACCTAGCTTATGAGTGAATCAAAAGTAAGCAAAATGTCTGGTTGTGATAACCAAGAATGTAAAAGTAACTCAAACTAACACTATCCAAATAAAAACATGAATAACGACGAATCTAAACCTGAAACAAAATAGAGCAATACTTTCTATGGAACTGTTCTTGCTAATAATAACGTAAGTGAAATGAGAGATAATGCCAAAATAGAACAGAAAGAACAAACTTACCATCCTGAACAGAAAAAATCTCTAGCAGAAGCAGCAGCAGAAATTCAGAAATTGTTAGACCAACTTTCTCAAACCTATTCCAATCAAGAAGAAGCAAAACAAAAGACAGCAGAAGAACTTGCTACAAGAGCTCAAAAAAACCCTTTATTTAAGGAAACACTCAAGAAACTTAGAACATTAGGAAATAAAGCAGGTGAAGTAGCGGTTACTGAAGTTGTTAAGCAATCGATACTTATGGCACTTGGACTGCTGGTGTAAAATAAATAGTAATTAATGACTGTAAAAATGTAACGCTATTCTAACCATTAGCAAAAAAATGCAACAAGCATAAAAAGTGATCGGGATAGTATTAGACCTCTCCTATAATTAACCAGAAATTATTTTCAAATGCTTGTTTAATTCTAATTTCCGGAGAGGTCTATTGTAGCAACTTTGCTATTTATTCAATGCATTAAAAATAATGATAAACCAACAAATCATCTATCACAGTTTTAAAGAATAGCTAAAAGATTAGAAGTGTATCACTGGAATTGAGAATATGAAGAGATATGTTAAGACGAATAGTTGATTTCTTGTAGCGTTATTGTCAACTAATAGAAAGAAAAAAATCATGTCAATTAATAATTTTCAACCAGAAACAAAACAAGATAATACTTACTATGGGCCTGTTGGTAATAATGTAAATGTAAATCAAATTAGAGATAATGCCAAAATAGAATTTAATGTTGGAGAAACCCGTTTTTATGAGATAAGCGTTGAAGATTTAGAATCACAGACTAAAGAATTACCAGAAATCCAACCAGAGTTCCTTTATAAACTAAAAGCACAGAAGATGTTAGTTTTAGGGGGCGAACTGGGAGGAATTAATAAAAATGAATTAATCTTGCAGCTTGCTTATTGTATTGCTAAAGAAACTGACTCTGACCAAATTAATTCTCAAAAAGTTGATGTATCTATTAAAGTTTGGAGACGTAGCTCAAGTCAACAAATTATTGATTTAGAACTAGAACTCCGAAACAGAAAAACTCCTACTATTTTTGTTTTTTTTTGATATTGAACCTCAAGACATTAATACCAGCTTACAACATATTTCCGAAATTATTCCATCACTCCCACATTGGGTTCTATTTACTACAGATAGAAGTTTCTCTAGTTGGCATTTAGCTGAAAAAGCAAAAGAAGATTTTTTTCCAACTGACCTAAAACTTCAAAATATTTATGGTCAGAATATTTTATTTAAGAAACTTCAAGAGGAACTAAATAGACTTCAAAAAGAACTAGAAGAAGACCTAGAAGTAGAATTAAGTGAATATTTAGAAAGCCTTGATGACCGACTTGGTTCAATTTCTGAAGATTTAGATAGTCTGAAAAGCATTAAACGGTTTGTCAAGCTACTAGGTGATAAGTTAAAAGAGCTAATTGAAAAGAGAAAATCAGAAGATAATTCATCAGAAACAAGATTAATATTAGAATCAATAGAGATAGACATTGAAGCTTTAATTGAAGATTATACAAATGACGCAAAGTTTATTAGAAACTTATTCCAAAATATTTTAAATAACCGCCGCCAACAGCAACTTCTAATTTTGGGAATAAGTTTCTTCAACGATATGTTTGAAGACCAGTTGTTTGCTGCTTTAGAGAAAGTGTTTACAGAAGCTTGGCAGAAAAGAAATCCATCTCTTACTGCTCTTGATTATTCTGACTTAGAAGAACTTCAATACAATTACTTCGATTTTCAAGAAAATGATTTATATGAAGGGGTTTCTAATAGTTTTAAAGTTGTTGAAACGAAACTTTATAAAACCGATCTTCGTTCAATAAACATCCTATATTTGGGAAATCGTAACAAACTTTTTGAAATAGCATGGCAGACTCACCGTAGGCAAATTATTAATGCTTTAGAGGTATTAGTCGATATTGTTAAAGAGTCTGCCTCAGAAAAAAACCAAACTCTTCCTGAAAAATGGGATTTATATGGTGACCCAATACGACGTGAGAAATTGCGTAGTGCAATTACTAATACTTTTAGCAGTATAGGTTTGGTTTCTATTAATGCAGTATATAGTTCTTTATTACGGTTAGCTACAGACCAAAATTTTGAAGTACGAGCTGTTGCTGCAAATGTTATTGCTAGCTGGTATGAGCTTGGTAAAAAAGAAGAGTTATTTAGGATTTTGCAGTCCTTCTATGGTACTGCTCTACAAAAAGAATACGCTCAACAAAGTCAACAGATTAATGAAAAAACTTGATAAATTTTAAGCCTGAATCAAGCCTGGCTTTACTTCCTAATAGGTAATTGACAGTTCAGACTACCAATTACCCAAACATTAATTACTCCCCAAAATAATGAGGTGTAAAACTCCCATGTAAACCATAAGGAATATGATGCTTTAAATGCAACCTCGCCACAGGTTTTTTATTCAAATCTCTAGCATCCAAAATCACAACATCCGACCGATGTTCTGCCGCATCATACATCAACATTAATAACCAACCATCATCTTCATTCACCCCATTCGGAAAAGGAACAAATAAAGGTTCTCCGGCAAAACCTCGCGGTGCAACACTAAAAATTTGACGTTCTCCTGTTTGCCAATCAATCTTTAATATTGCTTGTAAAGGAGCATTTCCACTTGGTTGTTCTGCTACTCCAATAAACAAATATCGATAAGCTTTTCCCACATTATTCGGATTTAGATTCGGAAAGTCACAACAACGACTTTCAAGCAATTTATGTTCTACATTATTCTCTGACAAATTAATCTTAAATCGCCATAATTGACTTGCTGGAATTGAGTCAAAATCTAATTCACGAAAATCATCACCCATGTCAACTTTTGGGAAAGATTCATAACAAATAGAATCTACATAAATTTCCCCATTCTTTTCCCAAGCATTAGCATGATGAAATATAAAACAAGGTTTCGTTTCCAAAATTTTCATAGCTTTACTACCATCACGAGGAATTACAATAACCTGCGTCGGTTGATTAGGTGAAAATTCCAAACATTGACCTGCACTTTGCAATCCCAGGAAGAAAGGAAAAGGATTAAAAGTAAGAGGATTTTGGAAAAAGATACAGTAATTTGGTGTAATTGCCATATCGTGTAAAAAGGCAAAACCAGGAATAGAATTAGAGTAGCGTTTGAGTAATTTTCCCTGACTATTAAGTTCAAAAATAGTGATGGTAGTTGACAAACCTGGTTTGACAGAAAAATTAACTAAAACATCTCCTTTCCCATCCTTTCCTTTATCAATTCTGGGGTGAGCAGAAAAAGCTTGACCTGGTTGTAAAACTCCATCTAAATCGCTAAGGTTAATAGTTTCTAAATTCTGGGGATTTAAATGATGAGGTTGCCCTGGTTCCCACAATGCCAAAAGTTTATCACCCCAATAAAGAATACCAGTATTAGCACAATTTTTAACGTTTACATCGAAAATATTTGCTAACCAACCGCCTGGTTTTTGAGCACCAAAACCTCGATATAGAATTTTTCCTGCTGCTTTTTCTGCCACATAACCTTCCGTTTTAACAAAGCTATTTCGGAAGTAGGCACGACCATTTTTAAAACCAATAGAACAAATCATTCCATCCCCATCAAAAGGATGAGCGATCGCTTGACCATTAATATCTAATAAACCGGGTCCGTTGCGGAAAAAAGTACCATTCAAATCTGCTGGTATTTCACCTTCTATATCATCAATCCAATAATCATATTCATTGGGTTGAGATTCATATCCTTTTTGCCAATCTTCACGAGTATAAGATGTAGATTTTTCAATTTGTAAATTTGTCATAATTAAATCCTAATTTCTCAACTTTTTAAAGTTTTACACGAAATATCAATTTGAGGGAATTAAACTATCTCTATCGCTCAACACAGAAAAAATTTAACTTAATTACAAATCAGAAACCAAAAATTTATTCACTACTGTTTTGCCATACGCAATAGTAGAATTTCAAACCTTTCCACAAAATAGACTCCAAACCAAAGACGATCGCTCAACACAGAAAAAATTCGACTTAATTACAAATCAGAAACCAAAAATTTATTCACTACTGTTTTGCCATACGCAATAGTAGAAATTCAAACCTTTCCACAAAATAGACTCCAAACCAAAGGCGAACAGTTCAAACCATTTCCATCGCTCAACACAGAAAAAATTCGACTTAATTACAAATCAGAAACCAAAAATTTATTCACTACTGTTTTGCCATACGCAATAGTAGAAATTCACACCTTCCCACAAAATAGACTCCAAACCAAAGGCGATCGCTCAACACAGAAAAAATTCGACTTAATTACAAATCAGAAACCAAAAATTTATTCACTACTGTTTTGCCATACGCAATAGTAGAAATTCAAACCTTTCCACAAAATAGACTCCAAACCAAAGGCGATCGCTCAATGAATCAAAAATTCGACTTAATTACAAATCAGAAACCAAAAATTTATTCACCACTGTTTTGCCATACGCAATAGTAAAATTTCACACCTTCCCACAAAATAGACTCCAAACCAAAGGCGAACAGCTCAAACCATTTCCATCGCTCAAGGGAGAAAAATCTGACTTAATTATAAATCAGAAACCAAAAATCTATTCACTACTGTTTTGCCATACGCAATAGTAGAATTTCAAACCTTTCCACAAAGCAGACTCGAAACTAAAGGCGATCGCTCAAGGGAGAAAAATCTGACTTAATTACAAATCAGAAACCAAAAATCTATTCACTAATGTTTTGCCATACGCAATAGTAGAATTTCAAACCTTTCCACAAAGCAGACTCGAAACTAAAGGCGATCGCTCAAGGGAGAAAAATCTGACTTAATTACAAATCAGAAACCAAAAATCTATTCACCACTGTTTTGCCATACGCAATAGTAGAAATTCAAACCTTCCCACAAAATAGACTCCAAACCAAAGGCGATCGCTCAATGAATCAAAAATTTAACTTAATTACAAATCAGAAACCAAAAATTTATTCACCACTGTTTTGCCATACGCAATAGTAAAATTTCACACCTTCCCACAAAGCAGACTCGAAACCAAAGGCGATCGCTCAATGAATCAAAAATTCGACTTAATTACAAATCAGAAACCAAAAATTTATTCACCACTGTTTTGCCATACGCAATAGTAGAAATTCAAACCTAAGAAAGAAAGGGATAATATCATGTCCGGAAATTAGTGATGAAAAAAAAACCAACTGTGTATACATGGCAAATCTCTTTATTCTCCCTACTCCCTATTCCCCTGTACAGACGAAAATGTCTTCGCCCCTAGTTATTGATAAGTATTCAACCGCACATGATATTACACCTACGACCTACCACCTATTTTTAGTTTTGAGAGTTTTTACCACTAGGAGTTGGTACCATTTCTGGTAAATATTCTGGTAAAAAATTATCTCTACCAACTTCAGAGCTAATAGAATTCAGCTCTAATACTGGTAGAGAATTAATATTTTCATTTTCCTCCATTTGAGCATTAACTGCGGGCAACCAATTTAGTAAAAATAATGGCAATAAGGTAGATAGGTTAGTGATAACTATTAACAACCACAAATTATCAAAATTTGTCTCTGTAACTTCTAACCAATGCATTAACAATGCACCTCCTTCATGGGAGATAAGTCCAGCTAAATTATAGATAGACATTAATAAAGCAAACAGAGTTGCTTCTACTCCCGGTGGGCAAAGTCTAGCAGCTAAAACTAATACGGGCATGAAAGCGATTTGTCCCATTACTGTTAGCACTAAACTATCTCCTAAACTAAACCAATGGTCATCGATACCTAGACTACGATTCGCATGAGTAACTAGCAGTAAGGTAGTCATTCCTAAAGCAGCAGAAATAACTATAGACCATCCGAAAATTTGCCGAAAAGGAACAGATTTAAAAAAGCGTTGAAATACCCAAACACCTATTAAGGCAGCAATACTTGTTACTAACCGTATCCTGCCTAAAAATTCTGGTTGAAATCCTAATTCATTTGTAGAAAAGAAAAAGAATGCTGACTCAGAATTAGGGGTTGCCTGCCAAATAAACAGGAAAGCTGTTGGTAATAAAATTGATTTTTTGGTAACAGCTATTTTTACCTGTTTAATTTGCTGTTTTACATTGTCAAAATTAATCCCAATAGTAACTTTCTCTTCATCAATTAACCAGGCTACAGCAGAAACAATCAAAGGAAAAATACCTGTCATTAAAAATACAGTTTGATTGCTAAAATGCTCCAGTAAATAACCACTCAAATAAGCAGTTATGAGTCCTCCTAATGCTGCAGCTGCCCAACATAAAGATTGTAGAGAACCCGTACTACTAACAGATTCTTTTTGCACTCTTTGTACAACTAAAGAATCAACTATTACATCACTAATAGCTACCGATAAAGAACTCAGAGCGATCGCTCCTGTAGCTGCTAGTGGAGTATGTACCCATTTTGCTAATGCTACCCAAGAAAACGCCCCCAGTATTCCAGAAAAAATCATATAAGGTCGTCGTCGATAACCTAATATTGTTACTCCGTCTGAAATAAACCCAAAAACAGGTTTAATCATCCACGGTATGACCACAACGCCCAACATTGCGGATACTTCAGCGGGACTCATGGCCAATTCATCTTTGAGAAAGAAGCTGACAGCAAGACGTCCCAACCCTAAAACTCCTTGGACAAAGTAAACAAGCAATATAGCTATGAGTTCCGGTGTCGGGTCATTGCCAAAAAATACTCTCTGTTTGAGGGATTTTTTGAGCTTGATTATCCCTTGAGAAGATATGAACATCAATTAACACTTATTAACATTTTTTAATTAATACGATCATATCTTAAACCCACATTCCACACGTCAACTTGTAACATTAAAAGTAGTATGTGGACCCGTAGCTTGGTAGATATAGCAATGAGCGCTCAGGTATTTACAATGTCCACTTCAAAGTGCAGCCGAGAAAAAGTGTACAAAAGATAATGTGTAAATATGCCAGCGCACATTGCTATATTTATACTCTGCAAATCATCTTAATTACTTTTAGGACTTACGCAGATACGCTATATATAGTACTCATAACTATTGGACAATAGTTACTGGACTCTATACACAGTGTCTTTGCGTAAGTCCTGACTTTTTTACTTTTTTCGTCGATCAAATTCCGAGTAAATAATTAAGTATAAATACTTGCTTTTATGATTACTCAATCGCGGCAGCTATGATTTTGTTCTAAAATTCTGTCTCCTTAGTTCCCCTCCTGGGAGGGGCAGGGGTGGGTTGTCTCCTGACTCCTTCTTAGGTTGCTACATTTTGTCGTGCGGAATGTAGGCTTAAACATCACTTTTTCGTAGAGTCATGGCCCACAATAAGACAATTCATATCAAAAGTATGAAATTTATTTTGATTATCTCTATGTATTGCTGATTTTTGGGAATTTTTGCAATATTTACGATTTGAAATTGAGTCTCTTTAAAAGCATCAACTGTAGTTTGAATTGAACTTTGAAGAAGGAGACAGGAGACAGGAGACAGGAGACAGGAGGAAAATTACATGGGGATTCTAACCCCAAGTAATCTTGAACACCCTGTAGACGGTGGGGTATTAAACCCACAAAGAAAATGATAATAAAATATTATAAATTATCGAAAATTTTGCATAAATTATCATCAATGACTAAGTTTTTAATTCCTTTTCAGAGTGATGGGAAATGGGGGTATAAAGATCGAGCTGGAAAGGTTGTAATTCCGCCAAAATTAGAAACAGCAAGTGAGTTTTCTTTAGGAGTAGCAAAAGTCAAGATTAATAATCAAACTCAATATATTGACTCTAATGGAAAATTTTTGGATGTTAATCAACCACAAGAACCAAAAAATTATCATGATGAAGTAACCGATCGTACTGAAGAATTAATACGGTTTAAAGTCAACGATCTGCATGGTTATAAAAATAGAGAAGGAAAAGAGATAATACCTCCTACTTATGTATCAGCTTGGCAATTTTCTGAAGGTTTAGCACTTGTAAAACGAGATAAAAAGTGGGGTTATATAAACTATAAGGGAAAAATTGTGGCGTTTCTGAAATGTAATGGTAAGTAGCTGAAGGTAAAATTGAAAAACTTATGTATTGCGTTGATACTTAATCTAAAAATCATTACCACTCAGCAATGCCAAAATTGTTATTGATTTTATCTATGATTTTGCCGATAGTTTTAGTCAATAAATAGCAAGGGTAATGCTAGAAAAAAATATGGTTATATCAATAATTGTGGAGAGGAAGTTATTCCAATTTGTTATGACGAATTAGGAAGGTTTAATGGAGAACCAGCATTTTTTAAGCAAGGAAAAAAGAGGGGATATATTAATCAAAGGGGAGAAGTAGTTGAAACACCTACTAATCAAGATTTACCAAAGCAAAAACAAGTCAATCTAAAATATCAATATGCCAAAGCAGAGCAAAGTACAATAACAAAAAAACAACTGGAAAATACAAACTATTCACGCAGCAGAAGAACACGCAAAAGAAGTAGCAGCAAAGTCAAGAATTAAAATATAGTGCTTCTCGGATTCATGAGTTACACTCGTTTTTCTTCTTTTCTCTTTCCTGTTCCCAGTTAAAATATTCCCAGTTAAGGTTTTCCCTAAAACCCATAACTTTGTACCTCACAAATATAATAATTGCTATATTCCCTAGATACACTGACCTTTTTACAGCAAAATTAAAATTATGATTTTTTTTGATTCAGGAGATGGTATTTATACTCCCAGATTTATTTCTGCTTCCTGCCTGATAAATCACATTCCCCATATCAATTTGCCATATAGAACCCCCGATTATATCTTCATAAATATGCGCGTTTTTTTAGCTAGGAGTCAGGAGTCAGGAGACAGGAGGGAGGTAAGAGGAAAGAGGGAAGATGTGGGGAGAAATAATACAAAAAACACTCCTTCTTCAGATTTTTCCTCAAAATTGATGCGCGAAAAGACTTGACTACCATAATTATATAGATATCAAATGGGTTCTATACAAAAAATAGTATAAAAATCGGTGAATTACCAAATATTTAGACTCTGCAAATCATGATAATAAATCAATAATAAACACTTAATTTATTCTGGCAATTAGCAATAAATATTCGCCTCTCAATACTGACTACTAAGTAGGTGAACATAAATAAATGCAATATTAGAGAGGGCTGGTTTTTAGAACTCATCGCGCTTAATTCAAAGCTTTCAGTTAAACCCGCCCCTACAATTTTTTTAACGTTTAATTAGACCTACCTACTTACTGACTACTTATCCTTTATACTATGTTTTGAACTGCGAAATGTAGGTGATAAAAATGTTTCAAATAACTCGTCGTCGTTTAGCAATTTGGTACACTACGGTCACAGCTATTTTATTACTTATATTTGTCACAGGATTTTATATCTATTTCCGAAATACCTTGATCGAACGTATCGACGATACTTTACTTCATGTCGTAGAAGTAGTAGAGCGATCACTAGTCATCGAATCTTTCCCCACTAAAAATAGTAAAAAATTTCGTGTTAACCTCGAAGCTAGCTTTCGAGATAATGCCAATACTGTAGAAGATGACCATATCGACCTTGAATGGTTTAGCTCCACAGGAGAACTAATTTGGTCAACCTTTTCTGCTCCCCTAAATATTCCCATACATTCCAACCGCACTGGAGAAACAGTACGAATAACCCCTCACTTGGAAAAAGTTGAAACATTACAACAACCCATAGATAATAATTTACTACTACGACAGATAACAGACAGAGTAGAAGTCGATCGCCAAGTCTTGGGATATTTGCGAGTCAGTCATCCTTGGTTTGAAGTAACAAAGCCAATTCGCCAGTTAATGCTAGACTTAAGTATCATTACCTGTTTAGTCATAATTTCAGTAGGAGCAATTGGTTGGTTACTTTCTGGGTTAGCAATACAACCAGTACGGGAGTCTTATCAACATCTGAAAAAGTTTACTGCTGATGCTTCCCACGAACTTCGCAACCCCATAGCAATGATTCAAACTAATGTACAAGTTGCTTTAGCAGACCGGGAGTTAGCATCATCCGAACATCAGCAACAATTACAAGTCATTGAACGTTTGACTCGTCGGTTAGGAAAACTGGTAGATGATTTACTATTTTTGGCACGTCAAGATAGTGGAATAGTACAGTCACAGTTTTCATCAGTACCATTAGATGCTTTATTGATAGAAGTAGTAGAAGAACAACAAGCGATCGCTACTGCCCAAGAGATAAATCTAGAATTAAAAATTTCCCTACCCGACCTTATTGAAAAGGTAGTTGAAGAAGGAGTCAGGAGTCAGGTAGGGGAGCCGTCGGATTGGCGACGTACAGGAGTCAGGAGGGAAAATTGCATGGGGTATCTCACCTCAAACAATTTTGAACACCGTGTAGACGGTGGGGAATTAAACCCGCAAAAAAAAGATAAAAATCAAGACAAATTCTCAACGATCAACAATCTTGTATCTGAGGAAGATATTACAATCACAGGAGATTGGGACCAACTAGCAAGGTTATTTACAAATCTGATTAGTAATGCAATTCAGTATACCCCATCTGGTGGTCAGATAGTAGTAGAGTTGCAGCGCTTTCCCAAAGTCAAAAAAGCAACTTTAAGGACTCACAAAAGGGAACTAGACAATAGCTCTAAAAGTAGTGCAGTAATTTTCAGAGGTTGTCAAAACCTTCAATATAAATATGACTGCCTTCAAATAACAGTCAAAGATAATGGTATTGGTATTCCCATTAATACATTATCGCGTTTATTCGATCGCTTTTATCGAGTAGACCCTGCTCATTCACATCATGGTACAGTTGGGTCAGGTTTAGGGTTAGCGATCGCTCTAGCTATTATAGAAAATCATTATGGCCAAATATCTATCGAGAGTCATCCTCAAGTTGGTACTATGGCCACAGTTACTTTGCCGATAAATCAGAGTCATATCAAATCCGGTTGAATACTTATTATATAGTTGTGGGAGATGGGGAGATGGGGAGATTGAAGTGTGGATAGAATCATAAACATATACTGTATAACCGGATTATATATTAGAAGTTAGATTTGATCGGCTAAAAACTAAAAAAATTGACAATACAATAGTTTCAGGCAATTATCATTTTCTTTGTGGGTTTAATACCCCACCGTCTACACGGTGTTCAAAATTACTTGGGGGAGCGTAGACGCGGAGCGGCCCTTCGTTGACTATCCCCATGTAATTTTCCTCCTGTCTCCTGTCTCCTGTCTCCTGTCTCCTGTCTCCTTCTTCAATTGACATTTATAAATGCTCAAAGTTAGTCAGAGATTACTTCTGACTTCTGTACGGGTGAATGGCCATTTGCTAACGCAGAAGCTCTCCGCTTTATATGTTGCGGAGCAAAACGCCCCTACTAACTTCTGACTTGCGCGTAGCGCTATAAAACCTGCCCACAAGTCGTTTCCATCCACCGCTTAAAAGACGGTGGTTTAACACTTACCGATTTTTTATGATGATTCAATATCTTTCTAAACTTGTTAAAAAAACTCCGATCATTAGTACCATTTGTAGCAGTTTAATCATGGGACTAATTACAGTTGCTCTAGCTGGAGGGCCTCCACCTGGTACTACTAAGCCACCTGCTCAACCTTCAAGAAAAGAACCTGCTGAAGTTGAAGAGAATACAGAACCTCGTCGTCGTCAACCTCCTGCTAGTAAACCATCTGGTCGTCAAGGAAAACCAGTAGAGGCAGAACCAGAGAATACAGAACCTCGTCGCCGTCAACCCCCTAATGTAGGAAACCCTGCTGGCCAGCAGCAAGAGATTAATGAAATACCACCACAATTTCCTGAGCCAGCAGGTAGGGTTACGCCTGTTGAAGGTCTCATTACTTTAAGATTAATTAATCAAACGGATGCCGTAATTAAATATCAGGTAATTGGTGGCCGACATAGGACTCTAGGAGAAAGGTCAGTAGTAGAAATATATGAATTGCCAGTCCCATTAACGTTAACCTACCAACGTCCTGATGGAGGGTTATTATTAGTAAGTCCTCGGGGTATTTCTCCTAGAGTATTAGAGGTGAGGTTTAATTCCACAGAAAATTTTGATTTAGATACTAAGTCACTAAATATTACTGGGGGAGGAGGAGTATTTTTGAACTAGGTTAATTTAAAGACAAATTTGAGGTCTGAAGTTTTTAAGTTACCATCTACATAACTTTCAATCCTAAGTTAAATTTAAAAAATTTCGGCAGAAGACCTACTTCATCATAAAAATTCGGTAAGTGGGAAACCACCGTCTTTTAAGCGGTGGATGGAAGCGACTCGACGGGTTTTAACCCGTAGTCAAAAAAATGTGTTATTATCAATTAATAACTTAAAAAGTAGCCTCAATGGCCTTTTAGCCGGAGAGAGTAGTGGCAATTGACACCGCCTAGTGGACTGCTGCTGTATACGTACTATGGTACGGTACTGGCAATGTGGTTGTTTTGCCTAGCGGCATACTTCGTAAACGAGCAATGTGAAAATCGTGGTTTTAACCCGATAGAAAGCTCCTCTGAAGAATCCACGCGACTTTAGTCCGTGGAGTGTCAAAGGGGACGTTTTGCTAATGCAAAGCTTTCCTAAGTAATTCTATGGAAACGCAAACAGCATGAATACCGAACAATGTTGTGCAATAGCTAAAGAAAGAGTTGCTTGGTAGATAAATTAACGATCGACCTTAGACAGAGAAATGTTTTTTGTGACTTTTGCCTGTTCCCTATTTGGTAAATATCTGTCTTTGAAATATCAGGACTTCTACCATAGCGCAGTCTTGAACTTAACTACATCAGGATTCTGGTTCTTTTGAAACTTTGAGAAACTGATTTATACTCGTACTAACTTGTTTCATATCATCATTAAAATAGATAGCTTTAATATCCTCTGGTAAATTATTATCTAGATGATGGTATCCCTGCTGCAACAAAGATTTTATCTCCTGAGATGAAATAGTTTCTCCCTCAGCTTGGAGATATGCTGCAATTCTTGTTTCACTCCAGTGAAAAGTTTGAGACATTAACAGAATCAAGCGCAATAGTGCCTCTAACTGGTCTAATACTTGCCTAACATAGCACCATAAAGGTGGTGGAGCTACCTGTAAAGAATAACGAATTGATTCAACAGGAGGAATTTCTGCTTGGTTAAGACTAATAGCTGTAACATTTATTAACCAATTCTGGAGAGTAGTATTTTCCTGGGTTGGATCTGCCCCCTCTCGTAAATCTAGGCCACGCAGTTCATAAAATATATGTTGCCAAGTTTGGGCAAATAGATAATCTGCTTGAACAGGGGATCGCACGGAATGTTGAATTAAAGTTTGGACTATCATACCATAGCGACAAAAAATCGCTACGAAGTATTTTCCTTGGTCTGGATAGTTTTGAAATAAGGTTAATAGTTCCTGGTCACTATGATGGAATAGTGACTTAACTATAGGGTGATTAGATTCAGGAAATGTGTAAGTAGGGTCTGTTTTTAGCATAAAGTATGAAAAATTTAGATTAATGAATATTCAGTCGAACCACTATTAATTCTAAAATAAGGCAATTAAAATTATTAAAAAGCTTTCAATACCTAATTCTATACCTAATTCTATGCACTGCTTTTTTAGGCTGAAGTGCTAATAGCTGAAGTGCTAATAGCTGATAGCTAGTTAAGCTGTTCAGAATTTAGGCATTGCTAAATAAATGTATGATATTACATAAGTCAGATGTTAGGAGATGAAAAGGAGTTTTTTCCTAACTATTAGAGTGGAGAGAGGTCTAATAAACATCTCCAATCATAAAAAATAAAATCAATTATCGCACATAAATTACTAATTTTTTCCGCTTACTCCCTCTTTTCTGGCTATGCTTTATAAACATCTTTCTTAAGAGTAAACTTGACAAAATAGACAAGTTATGTATAAGTACTTGAGAGACTTTTTCCTCAAAAATAATGTATTGAAAAGTACATTTTTTTGAGAACTTAAGCAGCGATCGCTACTGCTAAATTGACTTTTTCTATCTTCTCCCCTGCTCCCTCTCTTGGTGCGTTACCAGATGCGTCTGTCGCACCCCGCGGGGTTGCACCGCTGCTCCCCTGCTCTCCACAAAGTTTTCAGAAGTTCCTGATAATGGATAGCTTTTCTGGAGATGTCTAATATATTCTGTCCATGGCCCTATGTCCTCCCCACTGTTCAACAATTTTATCGTCGTATTCATCAGAAATTGCTAAAACTGCTTTTACAGATGCTTCTAATTCTGGTTTATCGCAAGTAGAACCAACTATTGTATGTTCAAATATAATACTATTATTTTCATCTATACCAAAAGCACCAAAGCGCATTTTACTATTTTCTTGCAGTAAAAATTTCATCAAATCTGCTTTTAAATCTACATTTGTCACCACATAGGAGCGAGTATTAATTATTGCCTCATTATCTCCCCAAGCAAAAACAGATATTTCAACTAAAGCAGAACCCATAAACAAAGTAACACCTGGTAAATCTTGTCTCACACAGGGAAATTTATCAAATAATTCTCTCATCCAGAGAGAAATTTTGTTGTAGCAAGCTTCTTGTACATTCGTCTCAAATTGCATTATTTTTCTCCAAAAGCTTTACTAGAAACTAGCCATTACAAAAAAATATAATAACTATAATATATCAATTTTTGCACTTTGAGATAAAATAGACTGTAAGTTTATGATTTTCTTAGGATACAATTATGAGTGAAATATTAACACCTAGTTTAGTAGCCCAAATTCTCACTGCATTAGGATCGGTGGGTTTTTTATTCCTGGCAATTCAAGCATTGCGACTACTAAAACAATAACTATTAAAACAACAATGATGTTGATACATTGATTTCTATCGGGTGGTCGCAGTAATATTCGATCAAAAGCCAGTTATTTTGAGATTATTTAGACATCTCCAAAAATCAAAAATAAAATCAATTATTATCCATAGATTCTCAATTATTTATCCGGTTTTCCCTCTTTTATAGAGATGTCTATTAAGCGATCGCTCTGTAATATCATGTCCAGTTAATCTCATCCTCGACAAACTTTCTCTTCTATCCTTCTTTGCCTGATTTTCCCCCTATTGCCTACTCCCTCTAATACCAATTTAAAAAAAGAATGTTACGAATAATTGGGGGTGATTAAAAGATTTTATCAAAGATATCCCTTTGATGAAAAAGATAAGTTTTAACCTAAAAAATGGTATAGAAGCCATTCATTCTGTACGTCGCCAATCCGACATCTCCCCTACCTGTACGGACAAACGGCCGTTTGCCCTACCACTGACTCCTAAGAAATAGCCTAGCTATTTGTAACAAAAATTTATCAAATTTGTATAATGCCATGACCATGTCTGGATGATTAAGTATAATCAAAATGTTATATTGAAGCGCTCTTGAAGGAATATCCCAAATTTCTGCTCCGTTTCCAGTGTTCGATCTTGAGCTTACACCTACGACCTACGACCTAAGAACTTTCTAATGTTAAAAAATGTACCCTTCCAGAGGCTTCACCAACAATAATTTTTACTCCATCTTCTGCCACAGCGCAACATTCTAAGGAACTCTCTCCTGTAAAATGGGCGATCGCCCGTCGCTTTTCTAAGTCCCAAACTTTGAGAGTATGATCATCAGATGCAGAAATCACTTGCTTACCATTTGGTGTTACTGCAACTGAACTTACCCAGTCAGTATGACCGCTCAAACTAAATAGTTCCTCTGTAGTCTCTAAGCACCAAACTTTAATAGTTTTGTCAAAAGACCCAGAAATCACTCGCTTGCCATCTGGTGTTACTGCCAAAGCTTTCACCCACCCATTATGACCGACTAAAGTAGAAACTTCTTTCCCAGTTTCCAAGCACCAAATTTTAATAGTTTTATCAAAAGACCCAGAAATCGCTCGTTTACCATCTGGTGTTACAATCGCTGAACTTACCCAGTCAGTATGTCCTATGAGAGTAGAAACTTCCCGTAAAGTTTCTAAACTCCAGACTTTTAGAGTTTGGTCAGACAAACAGGCGATCGCTCGTTTACCCTCTGGTGTAACTGCCACAGCAAAAATACATCTAGTGTTACCTTCTATCGTCAACAATTCCTTTGCTGTTTCCAAACTCCAAATTTTGAGAGTGTTATCATCAGAAGCTGAAATAATACGTTTTCCTGGTAATGCAGCTACTGAATTGACTCGATCGGTGTGACCTTTAAGAGTACAAACTGATTTGGTTGTCTTGAAACTCCAGACTTTGATTGTGTGATCCCAAGATGCTGATACTGCTTGTAGACCTGGCAGCGCTGCTGCTGCATTCACCCTATTAGTATGCCCGATCGCGGGAGGTAGTTCTTCAGAGGTATCAAGACTCCACACTTTGAGAGTAAAATCATCAGAACCTGAAATTATGCGTCCATCTGGTAAAACTGCAACTGCATATACTGAATCAGCATGACCTTTGAGAGCAAATAACTCTTCTTCTGTCTGGAGACTCCAAACTTTGAGAGTATTGTCGGAAGCAGCAGAAATAATTCCCTTATTGTCTGGAGCTACTGCTACTGCATTTATCCCTTTGGTATGACCTTTGAATGTCAAAATAGTTTTTTGACTGTGCAGATTCCAAACTTTAATTGTGTTGTCAGAAGAACCGGAAATTACTTGTCCTTCTGGAAGTGTTGTTACACTTCTCACACCACCCGTATGACCTTTTAGTGTCAATACTTCTTCTTTTGTCTGGAGATTCCAAATTTTGAGAGTGCGATCAGATGAGCCTGAAATAATTTCTTGATCAGATAATACTGCTAACGAATTGACCCAACCTTTATGACCAGTGAGGGTAATTTCTTCTTTTTGTGTTTCAATATTCCAGACTTTAATCGTATGATCTGAAGAACCGGAAACTACTCTACCATCTGGTAATACTGCCACTGCTCTTACTCCTCTTGTATGACCAGTGAGTGTGATCAATTCTTTAGTTGTTTCTAGGTTCCAAATTTTGATGCTGAAGTCATCAGACCCGGAAACCACCCATTTATCATTTAATAATGCTATAGCTCTAATTCTCGCCTTGTGACCAGTTAAGGTTGCTATTTCTTTCCCTGTTTCCAGGTTCCAAACTTTGAGAGTATTGTCAGCAGAACCAGAAATCACCAATCCTTCAGGGGTGACAACTACTGCATTTACCCAACCAGTGTGACCGATGAAGGTGCGTAGTAATCTACCTCCTGGAGGTGTGAGACTTGGTGCCATTGGTCTTAACCAGGGTGTCCGGTTCCAGGATTTTGCTTGTTGTAGCATTTTCTGAATTTCTGGTATTTCAAAAGATAGCAGTCGCCCCCACAATTGTCCTGGTAATTGCGTTTTATCTTCCACAAGAATATGAGATGATAGTTCAATTGCCCCTTGAATTAATTTTAGAGTTTTAACTTTTTCACTTGAAGTCCATACATTAGAATGCATGGCTTCCTCATAATCATTTAATAGATATTCTACTCCGAATAAATATAGTCTTGATTCGATAAAATCAAAATCTGTGAGTAAGCGATGCAATTGCTCTGTATCAGATTCACTCACGAGAAAACCTGGTAAAGTTTCTAAAAGATAGTATTGATCTTCTAGGGGCATTTGAGCTAAATTTTCTCTAAACTCACCCATTTCAATTTCCTTGTTATACTGATGTAAACTAATAGATATCTGTGCAAAATTAATTTAACATCTTTAAGCAGGGAGTAGGGAAAAAAATATACTTGTATGCTTGAGCAGTAGATATAAAAATAATTTTGCCCACCTATTTAATATGACCATCAAATATACAATTAATTTAGCTTTAGTGCTTATACATTTTATACATTTTTGACACTCCCCGCGCTCTTCGCGACGGTGATTCTTGGTTTGCTGACGCAACGCTGCGCGAACATCGACTCGCCATCACTTGACAGGCCGAAGCCAACCAAGCCAGAGGGCAAATCTCCCGCAAGCGTATTAGCTTCCCTGTGCCCCAAGGTACTGAGCGCTTTTTTTAGGATGTTTTTGGCTGCATTAATATCCCTATCTTCTACATAGCCACAATGAGGACAAATATGAGTTCTAGTTGATAGAGACTTTTTAACTTTCCCACCGCAATTAGAACAATTTTGAGAAGTATTTTGTGGCGATACAGCAATAGTTAATTTGCCGTACTTTCTTCCAAAATGTTCTAACCATTGTCGAAAAGTTGACCATCCAACATCACTGATTGATTTGCTTAAATGTCGATTTTTTACCATGCCTTTAACATTTAAGTCTTCGTAGGCTATCAAATCGTTAGATTGAATCACGGAATATGCTACTCCCTGGCAATATTCTTTTCGCTGCCTACTTACTCTTAAATGCTTTTTGGCATATCGACATCTGGCTTTATGGTAGTTTTTAGACTGCGGTTTTGCGCCCTTTTTGTACTTCTTGGATTTCTGTCGATTAGCACGGTTTAACTTCTTTTCCGATTGCCGATAAAACATTGG
Organism: Okeania sp. SIO2C2; assembly: GCF_010692625.1. Taxonomy (NCBI): domain Bacteria; kingdom Bacillati; phylum Cyanobacteriota; class Cyanophyceae; order Oscillatoriales; family Microcoleaceae; genus Okeania; species Okeania sp. SIO2C2. The sequence continues at coordinate 52,292 of NZ_JAAHGM010000019.1, read as the reverse complement.
ATTTTCTACAGTATTGCCATTACTATCTGCTAAGAAATATTTGATGCCAACATCTAAACCGACTGCTTTTCCTGTTGGCTCAGTTTCAACTTTAACATTTGCTTTAATAGCAAATTGGGAATAATAACCATCAGCACGTTTTATCAACCTAACTCGTTTAATCTGGTCTAGTTGATAATAGTTAAGGTCATAAGTTCCCTTCAACTTAAGCTTACCAATACCTTTTTTGTCCTTGAATGTAATCGCTTTCCTATTCTCAGATATCTTCCAGCCAGACGTTTTATATTCTAAAGAACGGCAATACTTTTTGAATTTAGGATAACCTCTCTTGGTGCGCGTTCCCTTGCGACTGTCGTCGTCGCGGGGTCGCACCGCTTTTTTACCGGGTATTTGCTTCTTGCAGTTATCGTAAAATCGACTAATCGCACTCCAAGCTCTTTCTGTCGCAGACTGTCGAGCCATTGAATTTAGTTCATTAACAAAAGCAAATTCTTTAGCTAATACAGCGCAATGTTTATTAAGGTCATATTTGCTTACACCTTTATTGTCCATCCAATACCTCAAGCACTTGTTTTGAATGAACTGAGATGTCCTAATCGCCTCGTCTATTGCACGATATTGGAATTCTTTTGCTTTCACTTTAAACTCATAAATTATCATAGCCCGACCTTACCATCTTTATGCTTGGTATTATAGCATAATTGACTGAGAAAATGTTAAGAAAAACGAAGTATTTTTTGTTAAGATATTTAACGGCGACTCAAGTCGTCCGTTCACTTTTCATCCACGCGCTGGAGCGACGTGGTTTTCAAGAAGAGCGAACTTTTCTGATAATATTGAGAATGAGGATATCCCCTACTCCTTTTTAGGCATTTTTGTAAACCATTCCTAACAAATTATTTTTGATTTGTTTTTCCATACTTTCGATTTCAATTAATGATTCTACTTCTTGGACGATATCTTTTCGGTAAAGAAAGTCTTGAAATGCAGCATGATATATGCTATAAACTGGTTTTCCTTCTGTTTGATAAATTCGCAGAAATTGTGCCCACTCATCCAGAATTTCTTGAACTATTAAGGAAATTTCTCCACTAAATTTTGCTAACATTCTGCAGGATACTGGTTTACGAGTTTTTGTTAAGAAATATATGACTTTTAATTTAGTTACAGGCAATGGTTTGACATTCATTTTCATTCGATGCCAGTGTTGATCGTAATATTTCTCTAAACCTTGAGGTAAACTTTCTAAGTTAATATCTCTATAGTTACCTTGCTCAATATCATCAAGTACATATTTTAAGTACATGAAATTATTTTCACTATTGCTGGCTATAGATTCGACAAATTCTTCTAATGTTAAGCCTCTTTGTTCGATCCATTCTTTTACTGCTGGTCGTTTTGTGCGCAGACGAATAAATAGTTTGACATCTTCTAGACTTTCATTAGGATAAATCATTAAGTCAAAAATCTTCTGCGGTGCCGAAATGACTAACGGTAGTGGGTCAGACCTCTTAGTAAGCAGAAAATAAACTTTATTGGGTAAGTTTGCTGGTAAGTAAAGCACATTAGCCGCTCCACTTTGACTACTTAAATCGACTTCATCTAAAGCATCAACTGCAATTATGAGTTTTTCTCCTGGTGTTAGTTGGGCACTAATTTCGTTTAGTAGTTTTGATAGAAAGTTGCCATTGCTAGTGTTATCCGGATGTAATGGTAGTTCATAAGGCAAGTTATAGCCTTCAATTAGCTGGGTACAGATACTCTTAAGAAAATCTTCAGCCCTAGTTCTACCTTCTGATAATAAATTGAAATAGGCAAGACAACTTGTGCGACGTACATATTCGGCTATGATTGTACTTTTGCCTACTCCTGGGTCTGCTTCGATGATAAAATATCCTTTAGATTGGTTATGGATGAAATCTTCAATGGCATCAAAAACAAAACCCCGTCCCAAAAATCCTTCAGTTTTATCTGCTATTAATGCAGCAAAGTCAGCAGGTATTACCTGACATTGTTGCATCTGTTTACGCAGCAGTAATATTAACTGTTCTAAGTGAGTATTAGCTCCACCAATACCTGCAATTATTCTGTCTATATCTTGACGGTAGTCACCAACAAATTGATCGACTCTTCTCTCTATTTTGTTGGTCACATCAACAAGACAACTGATATCTTCACCTGCTGTTGCTAGCATATCGTGTACTAAGGCTTGAAATACTGTACTTTCTGTTCTCAGCTCGTGGCGAAATTGATGGACTGTAATTGACACTAATTTAGTTTCCACTAGCACAGATAATTCTTTTGGAGCGTGTTTGAGCCACTTATCTTTGCTTTGCAGTCTAGACATCACGACTTTCACTATTGCTTCTTCTTCTCTACCTTGAGGTAGATGAGTTATTCTTTGCTTGTGTGTTTGCACTAAATCTAGTATCATTAGTGCATCTTTCTCCATTTCTGTTAGTCTGCCTTCAATTTCAGCTTTATCTTGCCTCCACTGGGATAGTTTTTGAGATTCTTTACGAATTACCTGTAAAGCCTTACAATATGAAGTTACTAACGCTGTCTGTATTACCTGATTCTTTTCATCAGCTTTCTTTGCTGCCCACTTACTTACCCAATGCCATGTGACACTGGTTGCTTGTTCAAGTCCTGCACCCGCAAAAAGGGTTAATATCTCTATGAGCATAGTTTAGTACCCTTGACTTATACCATATTTAGTGATATATAATAATTTTAATAGCATAGCTTAACCTTAATATCTACCACAATTTGATGTTTTTGGAAAGAGTTATCGTCACAATTATGGTTTTTTAGTCCAATTGAATTCTCTTTTTTGATTCATCTATTGTTGCTGGGATCAAGCTATAGTTTGATTTTTGATTTTTTTACCTCCTAAGAAAATCAAATATATTTGCGATAATAAAAATTCTTTGCTTGCTTATTACAGTTTTTGTTGATTAGACATCTTCAGCCAATCAATTAATTAGTTATCAGCATTTCAGCATTTCCGTACCGGAATGCTCCGCAAACAGTTTTCAGAGTGCTAAAAGCTTGGGTTTAAATCCCCTATTATAGCTTGTCTTTTTTATCCCTATGTCTATTGTGGCTAACTTAGCTAGGAAATAATTATTTTTTACAGTTGTTCTGAAAATATGCGATCACTATTATTTGAATTTATGAAAATCAACCTTTAGATGAAAATTAGTAACATCAAAAAAAAATACAGATTGACAATATTATACATAATTATTTAATGTTATGAGTGTTAAAATATTCAAGTTAATAATTAAGATATTATTTTCTAACTCTAATAGCCTAATATCTCATCTATTATAGATCATTCAATAGAGAAAAGCTACTAGAGGCTAAAATATATAATGTTTTTATTTCAGTAATAATAAAATTTAGTAGTTAGTAGCTCTAGATATAATAGTAACATTCGCTGCAATTCCAAAATTTGAAGCTGTTTGAGAAGCGTGCCAATTACCTATTACCCATTGACCTTCACAGATATTATTGGTATTCAATCGTTAGCGCAACTCCCCTAGAAAGGGGCACATGATATAAGTGCCATATATGCCAATCAGTGCAACAATAGTATTGATTCAGAATTAATACTATTAGCAGGTTAATGGACATTATCGAATTTTTGCAGTTGAGTGCAGGTCAATGGTTTTCCCAACGCACGATTCACAATTTAGTTTCCGGGGAGTTGCAAGCAGGCAAATCAGAAGTAAATGTTGAAATATTAGAAAAAACAAATCCCACAGTAATCAAGTTGTGCGAACAACATCAAACTGACCCAAGTGTAGCTCAATTAGTAGGGTTGCAGATTAACTGGAATGGTACTATCAACCGAGAGCAAGTGAAAGATATAGGTGCAACAATGTTGATAGTTATTCCTAATTCTGACGACCCCCACCAAGGTAGATTATTGCAGGATAAAGGGGATGGTAAGAGTACAAATATCAGTGGTCGATATATTATGGGGAGTGATGATGTTTTAACATTTATTACTGAGTCGGAAGATTTATACGCGGAGGAACGTTTCTGGTATTTGATGCCTAATTTACGGTTACGCACCAGTGTAGTTAAAAGACCATTAGGTTTTACTCTAGCTTCTTTTTGCTCAGAAATTCGCCGAGTGAAAAATTAAACTGGATCATATTGGTTGCTTGATCGTCAGAAAACATCTCCAAAGAAGAATCTGTAGGGGTGAGTTATTTGTATCTTACTTGATAAACTCACCCTAATATGTTATATCATGTCCGTTTAATTAGGGTTTGCGCTCAAAAGTCTTTTAGTAGGGGTAGGAGACAGCTATACTGGAGACAGGAGACAGGAGGAACGGGGAATTGTAGAGGAGGTAGTCGGAAAAATTGTAAGAGTGATTTTTCTGCCATAATCGCCCCAAAACACTAGCTTTTTGAGCTTGAGCGACCGAAAAGCTTGCACTTTTTCAAGGCAAAAAAAGGCTGAAACCAATATCAGTCAATGCTTTGATATTTAATCAGCAAGCCCTAATTAGTTATATGAAATACAAAAAATTGTGCAAATATACCAATCTCCCCATCTCCCCATCTCCCCATCTTCTCATCAATCATCTGTAGCAAGAATTAACCTATTTCATTGCTCTTGTGTACTTTCTATTTTCTGCGATGCTTCTGTCTATTTAACTCGATCGGGTTTGCTCTGATTCGATCGCGATGCTTGACTTTTTTTTACAAATGCTTTTAGTTTAGTATAAAAATCAGTGTGTTTGATCTTAGACTGATTTGTTTTTACTGGAATATGCTCTACCAGGTCTTGAGCTGTATTTTTTGAGCTTGCCTTGAAGGGGTTTGAGGATGGATCGACTGATGTAGATGTAGAATACTCAGGAGGTTTGGATTCAGATAAACTAGGTAGTTTCTCTGGTTGTAAAGACTGAGTATCTATCTGAGATGTTAAATTTGTGAGAATATTTTTAGTAATAATATTTTGAAATTCAGAGTTGAAATGATAGACAGGTTGACCACGACGTTCCCATAATGTCAAGATTTGCTCAACACAGACAGCTTTGTAACGTCCAAGATATAGTGCCTCAACTACTGCTAAGAGAAGCCACTCTACTTGATACTTATTGTGCCAACGAGTAATAAGTTGCTCAGAAGTCTCATCAGCAAGGTCAAAATCATACTTATTTAATAGAGCCTCTGGTAAAGCAAATGTTGATGACTGTTCTGTCATTGGCCTTTGATTTTTTGCTAATAGATAATACCATTTTTCTTACAGCAGTTTCGGAGTTAGTGAGGTAAAAATTTTAGGACTTTAGGCAACAGCTCATCTGGCAACAGGCAACAGAGAATTAATAAACTGTACCTCACTCTCCGGACAAAGTGCTGTAATTATTGAGGGAGATTCAATAAGAGTGGAGAATGGGTAACAAATAAAAGTTAAATTAAGTTATCAATTCACTTTCTTACATGATGAAAAAATTGATAATTAGTATCATACCATCTCCTAATCAGTGCATTATCAATAAAATATTAAATTTTTTACTTTTGACTTACATGAAACGGATACAATTCTCCTTATCCTTATAAGTAGCTGTCTTTATTTATATTTATTAGGTATTCAAGCAAACATAATATTAATTGGGGACTCCTGATCGAACTGTTAAATTACTCGCATATAATATCACAAAGGTTAAAAGTTAAAAACATTTTTTTCTTTCACTAATAATATTGCGCTTTAAATCTGCCATTTTATGGGCGCTTAATTAGTGATAAAACAACTTTTTTTTCTCTTTTCCCTGTTCCATATTATTATGAAACCTTTTTTTTCTCCCTATTTCCTATTTCCTGATTATAGCAAGATTTTATGAGAGTTTATATAAGTAAGAAATAAAAAGCGAAGTTGTAAGAATAAATCAAGTTAAAACTTGCGCTCAATTTTCAAAGATTGACCAGGAGAAAGTTTTTTAATCTCAGTTGTTAAATCATACCAAGGTTGTAATTGATTGATTTGAAAAGTGCGACTCATTACAACATAAATAGAAGTTTGGTCGGAACCAATAGCTGCACTAATTACATCCCACCAAGATTTAGCAAAAAGTTCGTCTGTAATGTACCAAATTCCATCTTCATACTTAAAGTGGCGAGTGAAGTGGAAAGGTGCATCTTGTTTGCCAGTAATCAGAATTTTTTGTAATATTTTCCGAATAAAATTGGGGAAAAAACGCCCAAAAGTTAACATGACAAACCTGAGAATGATTAACTTCAAAGGTGACATTTGAGTTTGTTTTGCCCAACCCATATTACCAGAAATAACCAATTCATCCTGAGATATTTTTACATCATAATCCCCAGTTAAATGACTAACTGCATTTAAGATTTTATTTCCTTTTTTTACTTGGAGTGATAAATGAGTATCAGAAACAACTAATTTTTTGTCGCAAAATAGCTTAAAAACACCACCTTTTTTCATACTTACATATAATTCTGTTCCAGGTCTGCGTTTAATCAAAATTTGAGCTTCTTTTAACCAAAGACTAGCAATATCGCGATTCACATCAGCAGGTCTTTCTTGAATAAAATCCTGCCATGCTAAGAAATAATTCCAGGTATGATGACCGATAATATGGTCGTCTGCATAACAAGGAGCTAAACCATTTTTTAAGCCTACTAAAAATTGGTCGTTAATAGACAAAGCAGCGGGCAACCATTTACCTATTAATTCAAATCCATGGGGAAAAAAGTTATAGGTATTGCGACTAGAATATTCACCACCGAAAGAACCATCAGGATGAATAAATTGAGCAGCTAATTCTACTGCTGTAGTAATAGAATTTTTGAGTTTTTCACTGGGGTTTAATTCATAAATTCTGGCTAAACAAGATATAGTTAAAGTATGATAACCAGGGTCAAAACCAGAGTATTCTGTAAACCATCCTTCCTGACTCTGCCAACTTAATAATCTTTCCAGACGTGCTGCTTTAGTTGCCTCCCATTTTGAGGTTTCTAATAGTTTACTCAACAATTCTAAGGACAATACAATTAATGCTTCATGGTTAGCTAAATTGCCACTTTCATAATGATTTACTAACCAATCTGCTCGTTTTTCAAAAAAGCTGAGTACTTCATAGTTATTTAATCCCAATATTTGATAACTTTCAATACTAGCTAATAAAGAAAAAGCTGTTGCTCCACTAGCTCTTTCAAAAGGGAAATAATCATCACAAGAACCATCAATATGAGCAGTGTGGGCGGCATATAAGATGCCTGCTTCTGCCCATTTATATATCATTTCTTGCAAATAAAATTGATTATTAGGAATATCTAAGTTATAAGCTAAGGCTAAAGGTAAGACGAATTCTTGAGCCATGCCACTAGGAAAATCTATAATTTTGTAATGCCAAAAATTGCGGTCGAAACAACCATAGGTAGGACTATGATAATTGCGGTCTAACAAGGTCAATATTTTAGGAATTTGAGCAAGTGCTTCTCTGGCAAATAAATCTCTCATGTGTTCTTCTTTGGTGTCAGTTATAGTATCTTTATTAGAGTCTAAATTAGACTCTGTCTTTAATAAATCAGTTTGATTGGTGATGGATGGTCGATGGTCTTGCATAGTTATATTTTTACTACTTTATATTATGAATAATTTTCTCTACTTTATTTATTTGGCTAAAAATTAATTTTATAGCTATGAAAAATCAGGTATTATTTTTTTTACTGTATCTTACAAGCCTAATAAAAGCTAGATAGATAAAATATTTATTCTTTTTTCTTATTCCTTTTTTTCAATTTCAGCTATGGATGAACGCTTATATTGCATATTTATATTTTCACATATTGTGAAATATATATATTTTTTTTCACTAAAAATTAATTGAATAATTATTAAATTTTAGACCTCAGATATAAAATTTTTACTAAATTTAATCAACCTCATAAAATCTACATTGAGAGAGTATTTATTCTTCTTCCCTATTACCGAATAATTAATAATTAAATAATTAAATAATTAAATGATTAAATAATTCAGGTTGAAAGCTTCCTCTTTCAAGGGAAAAAAATTGTTTTTTTCCCTTTAGTCAATCCTCTCCCTTTTAGGGCTATGCTTTATCAACATCTTTCTTAACATAAAAAATTACAAAATAGACAAGTTATGTATAAGTATTTAAAAGGTTTTTGTCAGAAAAAAAGTGTATGAAAAAGTACGTTTTTTTTGATAACTTAAGTAGTTTTTTCTATATACTATGATTCTTTCCTCCCTTCTCCCCTGCTCCCCTTCTGACCACAAGGTTTTCAGGAGTTGCTGATCAGGGATAGTTTTTAGAGAGAGGTAATTATCCATTATCCATTATCCATTATCCATTATCCATTATCCATTATCCATTATCCATTAATAAACTCTTCCCTCTTTCTTATTTTGACAATCTTGTTTTCGCATTCTTACTTGAATTTCTTCCATAATTATGCGATTTGCTGCCATTAAATCTGCTATTAAACCTAACAACCATAATTGAAATCAGACTAAGATTAAAATTGTTGCTAAAATCAAAGTTGGAACCCTAGTTTTTTCATATCCACTAAACAAGAAAAATAACCAACGGATACCAGAAATTACTCCAAAACTAAATGGTACACTTCCTAAAATTAAGAAAAAACGTAGGGGGTTTTCAAGAATTAATAATTAATAATTAATAATTACCTATACTTTCAAAGGAGAGGATTGACTAAAAGGAAAATTTTTTCTTTTTTATCCTTTCAAGAAAAGGCTTTAAACCTTAATTATTCGGTCAAGTAAAAAAAATATGAGGATAGTAAAGAGCGATCGCAACACATAGGGAGGGGGACTTCTTAACAGTTAGGAAGGTCGTAATACATTATTTGTTCTGATAGGAACTGATATTATTACCATACCTTTTTGCCCTGCTTGAATAATTTTTTCTAGGGTGTAAGTATAGGCATTAAAAACATTAAGTTGCATGGCAGTTTCTCGACTAAAAGCACGAAACCCACTAGGTGCATCAGGAATATTTGTATTACTAGCTATTCTTACTACCCAACTACCTAATTTTTGAAGTAATTTTTTAGTACGAGAAAAGTGTTTAGTTTGGCAAATTGGTCTCTCCCCAACTAAAATTTCTGCCTGACCCCAAATAATAGGTTGAACTAAGTAGGGTATATCATCAGCACAATATTGATTATCAGCATCAGTATTCACAATAATATCTGTTCCTGCTTTTAGACTAGCTTCTAGACCTGCCATAAATGCTTTTGCTAAACCTTGGTTAGTGGGGAAATTCACAATATGGTCTACCCCATGTTCTTTGGCAACTTCAACTGTTCGGTCTTGACTACCATTATTGATGATTAACCATTGGATAATTTCTACTCCTGCTAACTTTCTAGGTAAAGCCGCAAGAGTTACTCCTAAAGACTCTTCTTCGTTGTAACAAGGAATTTGAATAATTAATTTTGTCATTGGACAGATATTTCTCCTAGGGGGTGTCAAAAAAATTTCAAAAAAGCAGAGGGTATTAATACCGTTTCACTAAAGTCAGAAGTCAGAACTCAGAAGTTAGAAGTGATATTTTAGGTACTTAAAACTTCTACTGTACAGTAATTTCAGTCTATTATTTGACTTCATCAGCTACCAACTATTTGTGACATTTTTTAAGTGAATTAGTATAAGGAGGTCTCCTTTCTTTTGCCTGCTTCGAGCAAAGCTGTTCTAAAAGGTTGTTAAGAGCAACTGGCCATTAAATATAGTGTTTTGGAATAGATTATCATCACTTTGTCTCTAAAGTATGAAATACTGTAGCAATAGCAATAAGTTTGATAATATTGGCCAAGTTAAGTATAAGTTAGGCCACTTGGTGCACAAAAGTTATAATTTATAACAGAAGAAATGAAGAAGGCTTTAGTTTTCTGGGAGAGAAGGAAAAATCAGACAACGCCAGATTTTTAAGCTTTTGAGATGTCTTCACCAACTTTTTCTTTGCTATAAAACAAAAATTCATCAACTTTATTAAAATTTTTTGGTTCCAAATTTTAAGTTTTACGGAAACAATTTCTGATCAAAGGAAGTATACATAAATAAGGTTAAATATTGAGATATAAAATTTTCTGGAAAATTGGCTATAGCAAGGAACGAGTTGGTTAGGACTTATGTTGATAATGAACCTTTAGACAGGAAAATCTTTTTCTCACAGTTCCCTGTTCCCTGCTATAATTTTGAACTTATAATTGTATTGTGGGAAATTATTTCTACTTAACCCACCCTACAGTAATCTTTAATCTTTTATTAAACACAACTTAATCAAAAAATGGTACATACAAAATTTTGAATACTCAAATTTCTCTGAAAATGAGCAAATAAAAATGTAGCTCTTTCTCTACAGGAAATCTTTATATACTTGATTATTTGTTGCGTATTTCCTTCAAAGGTATGTTTACAAATTAAATCAGGATGCTACAATAATGATTAATATTTCAATTATTTATAGCAGAAGAAAAAATCTGGCGTTGTCTGAGTTTTAAGCTTTTGATATTTCCGCGCCCTTTCCTGCCACTGCTATAAAAGTTTTTCATCAGGGTAAGCATTTATTTCAAATAGAAAAACAATATGTCTACTAGACACCAAAGTAATTGTGCCTAGAAAAAAGCTCTGAGGAAAAAATCATGAATCAACAAAATATCTCTAGTTATGTTGGTCTCATTCAATCTTTATTAGTTTGCCCTAGTGGTGATGAAAATAAAATTTTGCAAGCTAATCAAAACTTGATAGACCGTAAATTAGTTCAAGTAATGAAACAAATAGCACAAACGAATGACAAAATGGATAACTTGAATGCTCAATGGTTGCAAAATTTGGCGATAATGTTAGAGACTAACTTAGATTATGCTTCCCAACCTGTAGATCGAGAAATATATCGAAATTTCCTCATGCAAATTTTACAAGTAATCTCAGACAATGAAGGAAAACCTGAAGCGGTGTATTCTTTACTAGAATATAATCAAGATAAGCTGAATCAAAATTTCCTAACAGTGCTACGAACTTGGCCTGGGGAAAATTTCCCCAAAATGGAGCCTCAATTAGCACAAAATATTGCTCTAGATATTGTTAATTTGAGTAACCTGATTTTACAGTTTCCTTTTGGCAATCAAAGTAATAACGTAGAAATAGCAATTGCAGGTTATGAAAATGCTCTACAAGTTTTATCCCGTCAACAATTTCCGGTAACTTGGGCAACTATCCAAAATAATTTGGGTACTAGCTACCACAAACGTACTGTCGGAAACTCAGAAGAAAATATCGAATTGGCGATCGCTTGCTATGATCAAGCACTTCAAGTTAGGACTTACTCTACATTACCTGAAGCATGGGCAAGCACTAACAATAATCTTGGTAATGCCTATCAACAACGTAGCATGGGGAAAAGAATAGAAAACTTAGAGAATGCGATTAATTGTTATCAGAAAGCTTTAAAAGTCAGAACTCTAGAAAAGCTACCTCAAGAATGGGCCAGTATTCAAAATAATCTGGGTAGCGCTTACCACGACCGTATTGCAGGAGAGCAACAGGAAAATATTGAACAGGCGATCGCTTGTTATAATTTGGCTCTCAAAGTACGTACTCGCGAACAGTTTCCTACAGACTGGGCAACTACTCAAAATAATCTGGGAAATGCTTATCTCGACAGGATAACAGGAGATAGACAAGATAATCTCGAACAGGCGATCGCTTGTTTTGTTAGAGCGCAAGAAGTATATACTAAGGAAAGTTATCCTCTCTACTGGGAAATTATTTTCAATAATTTAGGTATCGTTTACAATGAACAGAATTTGAGAAAGGTAGGTTGAGCAACAATTAATAATTAATAATTAATAATTAATAATTACTTCTCCTTGAAAAAAAGAGGATTGACGCTTAAGGGAAATTTTGTCTTTTTTCTCCTTTAAAGGAGAGGTTTTAAACCTTAATTATTCGGTAACGCATTATTAATTTAGTTGTTGTTGCGCTGTTGAGGTTTTGAGTGTCTCAGTTGAGGCTTTAAACCTATAAAATATTTCTTTTTACTTTTAACTTCTTGTTGCGTTAAACTTAAATCACAATAGATTTTTTGGAAATAATTAAAATAGTAATTAAGGAGATACAAATATGTCAGAAAATACTGGAGATAAAGTTGTTGATATCAATAAAAATTATGGTGTAGGTATTGGTGTAGGTATCAACAAGGGAGAAATTAAAAGCTTCAAGTCTGCTCATACAATTAATGAATTTCAGCAGCAAGATTTAGCAGAGGCAGCAAAAGATATTCAAGAAATACTAGAGCAACTAGATGAAACTTATCAATCGGATACAACAGCGGGTAGAATGAAAATTGCTACAGAAGTAATTACACAAATTGATAATAATCCAACTAAGGCAAAAAGAATATTTAATGCTATAAAAGCTGGTGGAGTTGCTGCTGTTGAACAATTACTTAATCACCCTGCTAGTAGTTTTATTATTGGAGCGTTGGAAGATTGGCAAAAGAATAAACAAATTAAATAAAATCAGGACTTAGGCAAAAGATGAAATTATAGACCATTTGTAGGGGTTAACGGCCGTTAACCCTTACTATTTTTGGTGGTTATGCGTAAGTCCTAAAAATGCCAAATTCTAAATTAAAAGAGATACAAATATGTCAGAAAATAGTGGAGATAAAAAAGTTGTTGATATCAATAAAAATTATGGTGTAGGTATTGGTGTAGGTGTCAATGAGGGAAAAATTGAAAACTTAAAGATTGCTCATACAATAAATGAAAATAATTATTTTGACACAAAAACAAAAGGACTGCCAAGGAAGGGGGAGCCAGCAAAATTTCCTAATAACCTGAATAAACTACGCACTGGTGCTGTCAAATTTGTCGGTAGAGATGGAGACCTCAAAACATTACATGACCAACTTCAGGAAAAGGAGCGAGTTTCCATCACCGCAGTAGTCACGGGGATGGCAGGAGTAGGCAAGACAGAATTGGCACTCCAGTACGCTCTCTTATCTAAAAGGGAGTTGATTTATCCTGGTGGCATTTGCTGGATAGGGGTTCGGGAAAGGAGTGTTGTAGAACAGTTATTAGATTTTGCCCAGACTCAACTAGGGCTATTTCCCGCAGAAAATTGGGATTTAGAACAGAGGCTTGACTTTTGTTGGGCAAACTGGCAACCTGCGGGAGATGTGCTAATTATTTTGGATGATGTGGATAAGTATGAGGAAATTGCAGGTTATTTACCTCCACAGGAAAAGCGTTTCAAGTTGCTAATTACTACCCGCAGATATTGGTTGTCTGAATCTTTTGAAAATTTGCGTTTGGAAGTATTGGATGAGGGTGCTGCCTTGGAGTTGTTGGCGGCGTTGATTGGTGAGTCTCGCGTGGCAGAGCAAAGAGAGGAGGCTAAACAACTCTGTCAGTGGTTGGGATATTTACCTTTGGGGTTGGAATTGGTGGGACGTTTTCTCAAGAGGCGATCTGGGTGGAAGTTGGCAAGAATGATACGGGAGTTGGAGAAACTAGCTTTAGATTTGCCTGCACTACAGAAACCATCGGGAGAAATGACAGCAAAAAGAGGAGTGGAAGCTGCTTTGGAATTAAGTTGGCAGGAGTTGGATGAGAGAGCTAGGTATTTGGGTTGTTTCTTGAGTATGTTTGCTTTAGCTCCTATTCCTTGGAGTTTGGTGGAACAGTGTTTGTCTGGAGGTGAAAGTCAGGAGGAAGAATTTATAAGCGTTTGGGAGGATGTTAGGGAAGATAGTTTGTTGGATTTAAACTTGATTCAACAGACTGCGGAGGAAACTTTTCAATTACATCAATTAGTACGTCGATATTTCCGAGAAAAGTTGGAGAAGATGGAGGAAGTAGAGGAGTTGAGGTATCAGTTTTGTCGGGGTATGGTGGTGGAAGCAAAAAAAATTCCTCAGACTCCAGTAAAAACAGAGATAGAAGAACTAGCTTTGTCTATTCCTCACTTGGCTGAGACAGCTACTGAGATGGAACAGTGGATTGGGGATGAAGATTTAATCTGGCCGTTCGTCGGCCTTGGCAGATTTTATCAAGGTCAGGGATTATATGAATTAGCAGAGCCTTGGTATCAGCAATGCTTAGATATTACTCGTAGTCGTTTAGGACCTGAGAATCTAGGTGTTGCTGCTAGTCTCAATGAGCTGGCAAATCTCTACTGTTCTCAAGGGCAATACACAGAGGCAAAACCTTTGTATCAACAAGCTTTGGAGATGTTTAAGCAATTGCTAGGCTCTTCACATCCTCATGTTGCCACCAGTATTAACAATCTGGCAAATCTCTACTATTTTCAAGGGCAATATACAGAAGCAGAACCTTTGTATCTAGAAGCGTTGGAGATGTGTAAGCAACTGCTAGGCTCTTCACATCCCGATATTGCCACCACTCTCAACAATCTGGCAAATCTCTACTATTGTCAAGGGCAATATACAAAAGCAGAACCCCTGCATAAAGAAGCATTGAAGATGTACAAGCAACTTTTAGGCTCTTCACACCCTGAGACTGCCACCAATCTCAACAATCTGGCAAATCTCTACAACTCTCAAGGGCGATACACAGAAACAGAACCGTTGTTACTGGAAGCATTGGAGATGAAAAAGCAACTGCTAGGTTCTTCCCATCCTGATATTGCCACGAGTTTGAAGGATATGGCAAGTCTCTACTACTCTCAAGGGCGATATAAAGAAGCAGAACCTTTGTATCTACAAGCATTGGAGATGTATAAGCAACTGCTAGGATATTCACACCCTGAGACTGCCATGAGTCTCAATGGTCTGGCACTACTCTACGAATCCCAAGGACGATATATAGAAGCAGAACCTTTGTATCAACAAGCTTTGGAGATGTGTAAGCAACTGCTAGGATATTCACACCCTGAGACTGCCACCAATCTCAACAATCTGGCAAATCTCTACTACTATCAAGGGCGATACACAGAAGCAGAACCTTTGTATCTACAAGCATTGGAGATGTTTAAGCAACTGCTAGGCTCTTCACATCCTCATGTTGCCATGAGTCTCAACAATTTGGCAAATCTCTACCGCTTCCAAGGGCGATACAAAGAAGCAGAACGTTTGTATTTAGAAGCATTGGAGATGTATAAGCAAGTCTTAGGCTCTTCACATCCTAATATTGCCATGATTCTCAACGATATGGCACTACTCTACTACTACCAAGGGCAATATATAGAAGCAGAACCCTTATTACTGGAAGCATTGGAGATGTATAAGCAAGTCTTAGGCTCTTCACATCCTGATGTTGCTATGAATCTCAACAATCTGGCAAATCTCTACTACTCTCAAGGGCGATACACAGAAGCAGAACCTTTGTATCAACAAGCTTTGGAAATGAGAAAGCGACTCCTAGGAGCAGAACATCCTGATGTTGCTATGAGTCTCAACAATCTGGCAGGACTCTACGATTCCCAAGGGCGATACACAGAATCAGAACCTTTGTATCAACAAGCTTTGGAAATGAAAAAGCGACTTCTAGGAGCAGAACATCCATCTGTTGCTACGATTCTCAACAATCTGGCATATCTCTACTACTCTCAAGGGCGATACACAGAAGCCGAACCTTTGTTTCTAGAAGCATTGAAGATAATAACGCAACTGCTAGGAACAGAACATCCCAATACTCAAACTTTTCAGAAAAACTATCGAGATTTTTTACAGAAAGTTCTCAGGGAAAAAAGACAAGAGGAATTATCTGATAAAATTAGTTTGCTAATAATATCATACATGGAGAAATTCTCTTTAGAGAATAGTTGAATAATGGTAATTTAAAATCAATTTTCTCTGAGGAAAATAGGCGTTCCAATGATTCAGAGGCGATCGCTCTTTCCAACTATAATTATGATATAATATAACAGTAAAAATAGGAGAGTCAAACCCAATGATAGCTAACCAAAATCAATTCTATGTTTCTCCAGAAGACTATTTAGCAGGAGAGCGACAAAGTCCGATTAAACATGAGTATAGACGAGGCCAAATTTATGCAATGGTAGGGGCAAAGAAACCCCACGTTATTATTGCTAGTAATTTAGTCAGATTATTGGGCAATCATCTTCTTGATAATGACTGTATTGTACTTCCTTCCGATATTAAAGTTCGACTTGAAGAAGCTAACTGTTATTATTATCCTGATGTGGCAGTAACTTGTGATGAACGGGATTTAAGTTCAACTGAAGACTTTATTCGTTATCCGTCTTTAATCATAGAAATTTTGTCTCCAAGCACAGCCAACTTTGATAGAGGAGGCAAATTTGTTGATTATCAAACAGCTACAAGTTTACAAGAATATGTATTAGTTAGTCAGTCTCAGATGAGCATAGAATGTTTTCGTAAAAATGAACAAGGAATTTGGATTTCTCAAACTTATAGCAGGGGAGAAAAAGTTAACTTTGCCAGTGTAGATTTTAATTATCAGATTGAATTAATCTATCAAAAAGTTCCTGGTATAGCTAAGGATTAAAATCTTTTGCTAATAGCTAAATTTATCTAAAAATGACGGGATTATTTATCAAGAAAACTTATCTGATGAAAGGAGCTTGTAAATAATATCAGACATGGAAAAATAATCTTTAGAGAATGGTTGAAATTAGGTAATTTCAAATCAATTTTCTTTGAGGGAAATAGGCGATCGCTTTGGCTTTCTCCTCTTCCCACACTCTGCTTTTTTCAGTAAACCCTATTATTGGGTTTCGTTCCTCAACCAAACCTACACTTGATGAACTGATAACTGAAATTGGCGATCGCTAACTTTTCTGACAATTATTCCCCTAAAAACACATCCTCATAAATTAAATCTATAGGACAACTCAAATTAACACTTTTCAACTCAATATTATCCCCTTCCAAATAAGAATAAAACTCCCACACTCCCTTTTCATTCAACCGAAAACATTCAAGCATTATTTCATTAGCACTGACCAAAACATATTCTTTCAAAGTAGAAATGCGACGATAATTTTGAATTTTTTTTCCTCTGTCAAAAGATTCTGTTCCTGGAGATAAAACCTCAATAATTAAACAAGGATATTTAATCACTTTTATTGCCTTTTTATCTCGTTCATCACAACTAACCATTACATCAGGATAAAAAAATGGTCCTTGCTCAGATATTTCCACTTTTGCATCTGCCACTAAGACCTTACAACCTTTCCCGCGCAAATGATTTTTTAATGCTGTTGTCAGATTAGCGACAATCTCACTGTGGGGAATAGTACCCCCAGTCATGGCTATAACTTCACCGTCAATATATTCATATTTAATCGGTTGTTTTTCTTCCCATTCCAAATATTCTTGGGGAGTCATTTCAGTTATCAGTTATCAGTTATCAGTTATCAGTTATCAGTACCTCGTGGAATAAGGAGGCTTGGCATCAGGGGTATTCTCTTTTTTTCTCCTCTTAAAAGGGGAGGCTTTAGACCACAATTTTTCGGTAAGATATTGAGAGTTTTTAATTGCAATCATAATTAATGGATAATGAATAATGAAAACTATCTCTAATTATCAATTTTTTTGATTAAACATAGCTAATATTATATAATATAACAGTCTCAATAGCAAACTAAAACCCAATGATAGCTAACCCAAATCAACTCTATTTTTCTCCAGAAGACTATTTAGCAGGAGAGCGACAAAGTCCGATTAAACATGAGTATAGACGAGGCAAAATTTATGCAAGAGTAGGGGTTTCTTTGCCCCATGTTATTATTGCTGGTAATTTAGGCGCATTATTGGGAAATCATCTTCTGGATAATGACTGTCTTGTACTTCCTTTGAATATTAAAGTTCGACTAGAAGAAGCTAACTGTTATTATTATCCTGATGTGGTAGTAACTTGTGATGAACGGGATTTAAGTTCAAATGAAGACTTTATTCTTTATCCTTCTTTAATCATAGAAATTTTGTCTCCAAGCACAGCTAAATTTGATAGAGGAGGCAAATTTACCGATTATCAAACAGCTACAAGTTTACAAGAATATGTATTAGTTAGTCAGTCTGAGATGAGTATAGAATGTTTTCGGAAAAATGAACAAGGAATTTGGATTTCTCAGACTTATAGTGGGGGAGAAAAAGTTAACTTTGCTAGTTTAGATTTTAATTATCAGATTGAATTAATCTATCAAAAAGTTCCTGGGATAGAAGTAAGAAGGAAGAAGTAACGAAGTAATATTACAGCAGATTCCAGATATATCTGAAGGAAATAGGCGATCGCCCTGCCTTTTCAACTCTTCCCTCCTGACTCCTGACTCCTGACTCCTGACTCCTGATTAAATAAATTCCACCGTTCCCCGATACCCATCAACCCTAACTTTTTGCCCATCCTGTAAACGAGTCATCGCTCCAGAAACATTCATTACTGCTGGAATGCCATACTCCCGCGCAATAATAGCTCCGTGGGATAATTGCCCCCCCACTTCAGCAATAATACCCTTTGCCCTCAACAACAAAGGTGCCCAACCTGCATCCGTATAAGGCACAACTATAATTAGATTTTCCGACTCAGGTAGATTTACTTCTAAACTCCCACAAACCTTGACATAACCTTCCACACAACCAACACTCCCTGGTATCCCTTGTAAAATAGAAACATTTTCCTCAGTATAAATAGTTTCCTGACTTTCTTGGGGTAATACATTCCCATAAACTACCTGGGGAATTTGGCGATCGCGGTCTTTTTCCAACTGTTCCTTTCTTTCACAGATAAGTTGTCCAAGCAGGCGATCGCTAAACATTCCTGCCCGATCAAGGAGGCGATCGCTAAACATCCCCTCCTTCTCAAGGGGGGTTAGGAGGGATTCTTTTGTTGGGTTTCGTTCCTCAACCCAACCTACTGTTAAAATCCATTGCCGAATTTCCTCAAATTCCAAATAAAAAATATCACCCTTTTCTTCAAAAACCTCTAGATTTTCTTGTAAGTCATCATTTTTGACTTTTGACTTTTGACTTTTAACTTCTAAATTTTCTTGTCGCTCATCACTTTTGACTTTTGACTTTTGACTTTTGACTTTTATTTCTATTGCTAAAAACGTCAGTCGTAAATAAGCCAAAAATTTCCCATAAACCTCAGCAATTTTCCCCTTAGTTCTCGCACGTTTTGCACATTGCGCCAGTCGCCACCTCTGCCACAAGTTTAAAGACCTTACCGAAAAACTCTCTTTAAAATTATCTTTTTCCCCCTCACCTTTCCGAGCCATTGCAAATAATAACTCACGGAAATTATCCGGCTTTTCTCCCCAAGTTGCTACAGCAATATCCGTACCAACTTCACTCAAATAACCATAACTTTTCAACCATTGCTGAAACTCCCTTTGTAATTCCTGATTTTGCTCAAACTCTGCCTCTATTTCCCCATCATAATTAGTTGCCATTTTTAACTTAACTGCTAATTTTTGTAATTCTCTAATTGAAACAATTTCCGGTGCAGTATCAGTAGGCAACCATTCCTCAGAAACACGGAAGAGCGATCGCCTAATTGCCAAACCTATAGGACCCAAAATATTATAAAAAGTAATCGGTTTTAACCATGCTTGAATTTGTTCTGCTTGGTCTAATAATTCTGATAAAGACTGAGACGAATTTTGTTTTAAATTATTTTCTAAAATTTGTAGAGTGGGAATAAAAATTTGATAATAGTCCCGTTCAAACTCTCGGTCAACTGCCATTTCTTTTTTAATCAACCGCCATAAACCAGGCAAAGAAGGCAACACTTTTCCTAAAGGCGGTTTTCCCATTTTTTGCCCTCGTAATAAAAACTCTAAACCCTGCTCCGGCAATCCCATCATTCTAAAAATTTCCCCTAACAAAGTAGCATTAAAATAAGCATGGGAACCGAGCAAAGTTGCCGTTTCAGTAAAATCTAATTTTGCTACCTTTTCCCCTAAAACAATAGTAAAAATTTCTCCCCAAACTCCACAAGTCAAAGGACGATTTATCGACCAAGTTAAAGGATGAATTGCCCCAGGAATTACCTCTGCTGCAATAGTTCGCGTCCAAATTGGTCTGAGATTAGTAATGGGGCGACTTTGTAAAATCCAAATTTTTTCACCATCCCAACACCATTCAATATCCTGGGGTAAACCATGAAAAAAGACTTCTATAGCCTCTGCTTGATTTACCAATTCTTGAATAATTTTTTCAGGTAAAATATCCTGATTTTTTACTTGCTCTAAAGATTGATTTTTATCTTTTTCTTTTAGGTTTAATTCGCCGTCGCCTACAGGGTTAAAATTGGTTGAAGTTTGAGTCACAATCCAGTTTTTCCCTTTTCCTTCTTCCTCCCCCCTTTCAAAGGGGGGCAAGGGGGGATGCCTTTTTCCCTCTTCCTTCTTCCCTCTTCCTTCTTCAACAATTTCTAAATGTACCGGACTAAACTGCCCACCCACAACTTTTTCTGCACCTCCTGGCAGAGCTTCAATAATTATTTTTGCACCACCATCTAAAGGATTACGAGTAAACATTACTCCAGCAACTTGACTAATAATATAAGGCTGAATTAATACTGCCATTTCCGCATCAGGAATTTCTCTTTGCCGACGATAAGCAACAGCTTCTGGCAACCAATAAGATTGACGACAAATATTAATTGCTTCTAATAATTCCGTTTGATTTTTCACCGGATAAATAGTTTGATATTGTCCGGCAGCAGAACTATTATCACTATCTTCCCCCACAGCAGAAGAACGAACAATTAGGGGAAAATTAATAGACATTTTATCCAGCTTCGGTAAAGGAGAGTTGATAGTAGGTAATGAAGAATTAACTTCCTTATTCCAATTGCCTCGACTCCCTACTTCAGTTGCAGGTAAAACAAAACCTTTAACAACATTAAAACCAGCTTTTTTCAATTGAGCTAATCTAGCTGCTTTCTCACCACATACTTTGGTATCTAGTTGATTATCGAGAGAAAATATAATTTGTTTCTTTAAAGCCATATCATCACTTTGCCTCAGATTTATTACTACTAATAGAATTGCTAATCCTAATAATGCAAAAACTTCAAAAAAAGATGCGTCCTGGCGAAATAATAATACCCAGAAAAAACTACTGAGACATCCCAGACGAGCTGCCCATTGTCGGATATTTTGATTTTTTTGAGGAAATATTTTTTTTCCTATTACTAATATTAATAATCCTGTAATTCCCGAACCCAATGCCACCATAGGAGAATAAACCAAAACTCCCCAACTAGCATTAGTCACACCCCCACCTTTAGCAATAAAATATCTACCTGCGACTAACAAAATTAATCCTACTAACTGTAAGGTAAAAATCTCTGGAAATAACACTTTTGCTACTAAAACTGGCGCGATACCTCTAACTATTTCTGCTAATACTGCTGTTATTGCCACTGGTTTCGGCGCGTGAGTAAACGCTGCTGCCACACTAACATTACCCGTACCGACTTTTCTGAGGTCGATATTTGCCAGAGTTTTAACTATTAAACCAGTGAGTGGGAGAGCGCCGAGAAAAAAGCAGATACCTAGAAACAATACTGATACTAATATTTGCATATTTATAGCAAAGAATGAGTTGGTATTTGACATAGACTGATGATGAACTTTAGAAATAGAAAAATTTTTCCTACTGTTCCCTGTTCCCTGTTCCCTGTTCCCTATTCCCTGCTATAGATTTAATCTCTATTTGATAATCATCTTTAATTTTCTTCAGGGGAAATTGAACAAACCTTGGTTCTCCCATCAGTTGCCAATCAAACATTTGTAGTAAATGAGATACAAACACTTTGCTAACTAATATTGCCATCTGCGCTCCCAAACAAGCGTGAACACCACCGCCGAAAGGGATAAATTCATACATCTTACCCTCACCACGTTCCGGCAAAAAACGACTCGGATCGAATTTCTCTGGTTGCTGAAAATATTCAGGCATAATATGAGCAATTCTAGGTTCTGCAATCAAAGTCCAACCTTTCCGGTAGAGAACACCATCGAGTACAACAGATTGAGTTAACCGACGACTAGCAGTAGAACTTGGCGGTAAAGTGCGGAGAGTTTCTTTAATGGAAGCTTCCAGAAAAATCATCTGTTTCAAATCTTCTGGTGAAAACTGGCTAAAGTTGTTATTTTCTCCTAATATTTGTACCTGTTCCTGTCGTAATCGTTGTAATATTTGTGGATGCTTGCCAAGTTGATATATTAAGGAAGAGATAAACCCTGAAATTTCGTAATGAGATGCCCACAATTGCAAAAGACATTGATTTTTAATCAAAATATCGCTAAATACTCCATCTGGGTCTTCCTGCTGACTAGCTAACATCATTGACAGGAAATCTTGAGTCGGGTTAATCTTTTCATTTTCCGCTAGTCGCCGTTTGATGACAGCATCCATAAACTCAATCAATTTTACCCGTGCTTTAATTCCACGACCGAATGTTGTGAGAGGAGATTTCCATTTGAGCAATCCATAAAAACCATCAAAGTACGTTTTGTATAAAGCTTTTAATTCCGCTTTAGAGGAAATTGGCAACCCCTCAAAAGTTTTTGGAACGGAGTCATTTAAGCTAATTCCTAACAATAGAGGTGTGAGTATATCAAAACTAATTTTCTCCACTTCTGGATATAGCTGAATTTTTCTATTCGCCCATGTTTTGATGCCTTGAGCAATAATATTATTAATGTGAGTTGCATATCCTTCCAATGTTGCACCAGTCAAACCAGGAGCTAGTGCTGTTTTTCGTTGACGATGTAAGTCAGGACGTTGAAATAGACTGTACTCGCCAAACATCTCCATTGTAGTTGCTGGTAGCGCAATTTCTGTATATTTCTGGTCTCCGTTGAAGGCCATTTTAATTGCTGAGACACTCCCTACAAATACTGTCGTTCCACCAAAAACACTTGTTTTAAATATAGGACCATATTTTTTGAAGTTTTGACGACAGAAGCGATCGGGGTTAGCTATATAATTAAATGTGTCATAAAATTTTGGTTTTCGTGGTGGAATTTTGGCCTCCACAGGTGCTGCTTCTCCATCAGCGATTAACATTAAATCAGTTGTTTGTAAACTCATTGTTTTTATCTACTACAGCAATACATTTGTTTGTAGTTGGGCTTTATATCATGTCCGGTAGCATCGGTATTGTATAGCAAAGGTAGGCAACAGGCAACAGGCAACAGGCAACAGGCAACAGGCAACAGGCAACAGGCAACAGGCAACAGGCAACAGGCAATTGAGCAAGAAAAAAAACTTAAATTTCCTGTAGATATTCACGCTAACTTTTACACAAACGATATCAATGGACATGATATTAGCTGGACTTTCAAAAAAAAATGCAGTCTCTGAGGTGAAAATTATGATATATTATGGTTCTTACCTAAATTTGATAGCTGCTCAAACAAACAACCTTGTCTGCCTTACCGCCATGGTTTCAAAAGTGGTGTCAAAAATTTGATGATGTATTCAAAACCAAAGCTGAAAAAAAAGGATTTCGCCTTGGATTTGGCGGGATTATTAGGAGAAAGTCAAGGCCAAAATATTGCTCAAATTACCGACAATATTATCGGCTCTTTATAGAACCCCTGAGTGTATCTTTGGACGCGGTATGTGCTTTTGGCTTCCGTCCTCAGCCTGAGGAAGTTGTGGAAATTCAGGAACGAGAATGGGGAAAAAGCGGATGAGACCCCGCGTCGCTCAATAGCAAACCTGGTAGCTTCCCTTGCAGGTAGAAAAATACTCTCATCTCCCCATCTCCCCAAATTCCCCTCCACGGTCGGGGTTAGGGGTGGGTCCCCATCTCCCCATCTCCTTCTCTATTTTTAAATAGATCCGTTTAGGGGTTCTATAAGAGCAACATTTGATCAATCATGATTCTTGTTGCTTCATCCATAGATCCTCGGCTAGGATTTTCTACAAACTGTCGCCCAAAATGAGTACAACGGAAACGAGGTTTACCATCGTGGGTATGTCCATATTTAATGATTTTAGTAGACTGGCACTCAGGACAATTGATCTCCACAAACTTAACTTTATTAACCTATTTGAATATATTACCATTACTATGCAGAACTACCTCTGACTTTTGACTTGCGCGTAGCGCTATACTCATTCTATATAGATATTCTTGAGAGCATTGACTTAATCAGAGAATAACGATATAATGCGTTAAGAAGCATATTTTTAGGCAGGTTGCACTCACCCATATATGAAATCCATGATTAACAAAGCTGAAACTTAATAATAAGCAGAAAACTCTGATGGCTCAACACGCAGGTTATAGCAGATGGTGTTATAACTGGGGTTTGAGTTTATGGAATCAGGCATATAAAGATGGTTACAAGCCAAATGCTTCCTGCGGAATGCTGCGCAAACGTAAGCTAAGAGAGGTGTTTACCAATCACACAAAACCACTCTATCCCTGGATGAAAAATCTTTCATCTAAAGTTTATCAATACGCTTTTCCTTCGGAATGCTTCGCAAACAAGGGTTAGGTGAAGCATTTAAAAGATTCTTTTCCTGCGGAATGCTTCCCTACGGGATGCTACGCAAACGCAAACAAGGGTTAGGTAAACATCCAAAGTTTAAGAAGAAAAGTAGGTCTAATTCTTTTCCTTCGGAATGCTACGCAAACACAATTGATAATTCTGGAAAACCAATAGAGTTAAATGGATGGAATCATAAATTACCTTTCATCGGATGGATAAAAACTTATGAACCCATTGAAGCAACAACTAAAAAGATAACTATTAGTAGACACGCAGGTGATTGGTACTTAAGTTTGAGTTATGAATTTACTCAATATCCAACACCAAAAACTACTGAAGTTGTAGGTGTAGATTTAGGCATTAAAACCTTAGCTACATTAAGTGATGGAAAAGTTTTTGCGCATCGTCAAGTCATACCGCCAGTTTGAAGCAAAGCTTTCCCAACTACAATATCTAAACCGGAATAAAGAAATTGGTTCAGCTAATTGGCGTTCTTCACAACTCAAAATTGCCAAGCTACACGCAAAAGTAGCTAACATCCGTAAAGATGCACTTCATAAATTGACAACATACGCAAGCCTTGAACCACGGCACTATTGTCATAGAAAATTTAAACGTTAGTGGAATGTTAGCTAACCATAAGCTAGCTAAATCAATAGCAGACCAAGGCTTTTATGAGTTCAGGCGACAGCTAGAATATAAAACACAGTGGTACGGTTCTGAGTTAGCAATAGTTGATAGGTTTTTTCCATCATCAAAGACTTGTTCTAACTGTGGTCATGTTCAAGATCTGCCCTTAAATGTAAGGACTTATGACTGCCCTGAATGTGGCTTGTCAATAGACAGAGATTTAAACGCCAGTATTAATTTGAGAGATGCGGTTGGTTCGACCGTGAATGCCTGTGGATGAGTAACCGCCGACGGCCTCAGTAGAAGCAGGAAGTAAACATCAATTTGTTACGTTATGTGACGCTTTGTGTCAGTTTTATAGAGCAGCAATCTTGAATGTAATCGCAATATGAAAAAATGATCGATATTATCTGCCGTCAAACTATGAATGCAGTTAGACTAACTCTAAAACACAATTGAGGATTTTGATATACTTACCCATAAGATCGACATATCAAAATCCTCTATAAACAGGTTTAAAGAAGAATTAAACTTCCGTTTCAAATAAAGCAAGTCGCAGTCGCTCGCTCGCTTCTTCCATTTCAGCTAATGACTCAATGCTAATAACCATGCTACGGTCAATTCCCAAAATTTCTGCTGCTTTAGCCACAGCAGCTTTTTCTTTTTCTTGGTAAACTCCATCAGCTCGACTCATCTTAATCGCTTGGTATAACATGGAACGGCGAAAATTAAGAGGAAAATCGTACTTGATACCACTCAACATATCCTCAATGCTAGAATTTTTCCAATCGAATTTGCGTAGCGTTTCAATGTACTCCGTAGAGTCTACGAACAAAAGTTCTTGTTCATCAATATACCACTGGAATTCTTTTTCTGCTAATTCGCCATCTGCTCCAGCGATCCCCATTAATGCACCACCGTAGTTCACTGCCACATCAAAATCAATTGGTGCACTGATCTTATACCGATGTTCGGCATATTTTGTCGGTTGGAGGCTTTTTCCACCACTCATATTTGACTCCTTTTAATCTATAGTTTTGAGCGTCTTTAACTATATTTGATATTGATTCATGTTGTCAAGTTTATATTGTTCGTATAGCAGGGAACAGGAAACAGTCGCAACCGCACCATCAATATATATGAAAATCTATTTTCATACAGTCCCAACAAAATTGGACATATAGGTATAGGTACGAGCTTCGATCCAGGGAGTCAAATCACACCCATAGACAATCCAGAATTACCAGAATCTGTTCCCGAACCCAGTTCAATATTAGGTCTGTTTGTCTTGGGTGGGTTAGGCATTCGTTCTCTTTTATTGCGACATACGCAATAATACGAAATAATACCAAATCCGCCTTAGCAATAAGGTACTTTAAAAAGTTGTAGCTTTTGCTATACATAGGATTTGTGAATAGAAAAAACCTCTTTTTATACCCGGATTTGGTATAATACAAATGTGTTTCAGGTATTGGTTGATAGAAAAGAGCGATCACTCTTTTTGAGAGATCGACCTCCGAGTTAACATCTTGCTTCTTTTTTATTGCGTATATCGCAATAATGCGACATAATACAAATGTACTTCAGGTATTGATCGATAGAAAAGAGCGATCGCCTCAATAACCACAGGATCAGTTACAAGCACAATGGGAATGTTAGGTTTAGTAGCGATCGCAACCATTTTCTGTTAGTCCATGAAGGATGGGAGGATAGTTGCCGTGTATATGGTACTATTGTCCATGCTGAAATCCGCAATGATAAAATTTGGATTCACTACGATGGTATTGAAGATGGTACTACGGATGAACTTGTTGGTGCTGGAGTACCGAAGCATAGAATTGTACTTGCTTTTCATCCTCCAGAGATTCGTCAACATAGTGGGTATGGATAAGTCTTTAGGAGTCAGGAGTCAGGAGTCAGGACTTAGGACTCAGGAGTTATATCATATCATGTCCGTTTGAATAATTAGACTTTGGTGGAAGGAAGGCAGGAGGCAGGAGGCAGGAGGCAGAAGGTTTTCTCAAGAGTGTCACCTTAATTTTATACACGCTCCGATACTACCGGACATGATATTAAATCCGGTAGCATCGGTGTAATTAGATTAAAGAGGGTGGGGAGTAGGGAAGTAGGGCGAGATTAAATTTAGCACCCCAGTTATTGTTAATTATTCTTATGTTTACTTCTCGCTCTCGGACGTTGCATGGAACTTCCCTACTGCCCTACTTCCTCTTTTCTAGAGATGTCCGATCAAAATTAACAAAATATTAGCAACTTCATCTAAATCTTTCCCAAAAGAAATTATCCCATCTTCGTGACCTGCCATTACTAATATTTTTTCTACTCCTAACTTCTCCTCATCAAACAAACGAAATATTTCTTTTGCCATTTGTGGAGTACCATAAGGCACTTCTTGATTAGAAGTAGGAACTTTATACATGAGTTCTTGCCAAAGCTGAGAATTATGAATATGAATAATACCCATAATTTCTGGTTGATAATAATATATAGCAGCATGAGTTAAAGATTCAGAAGAAGCTTTGACAGGTCCGCAACAAGTTAGGCTATTTTCCTCAATATTAAAATCAGTAACTACCGTGTAATATTCTGGTCCTAAAGTTTCTAAATGGGCGGTTTGAGTGCCAGTAATAATAAACTGATTTGAGTTATTTATTCTCTGACTGATATTACCGAAACCAATACCATTTTCATAAACGCCAATTAATCCTAACGAGTACATGAAATCCCGCTTTTTCATTAAATCAGTAATACTATAGCTTGCCACAGGTTCGTCTTTAACCCAATGACATTGATATTTTATTACTCCCTCATCCATAACCATAAATTTAATCGTGAAAAATAACAGTTAATATCATTAATGTAGGTTGGGTTGAATAACAAAACCCAATAGACATCTCCAAAATCAAAAATCAAATCAATTCTTATCCATAAATTATCAATTATTCTTCCCTGTTCCCTATTCTCTATTCCCTATTCCCTATTCCCTCTTTTCTGGAGACGTCTAATAGATAAGACATTAGCAAAACTTAGATTATGTCCGCATAGTTTTTCCTGACTATATATAATAGAGTTGTCGCTAAATAGAGGGAAAAAACCGTTCCAACCTAGACAGAGCAATAATTCCAAGATTTTTTGGTTGCCAATAGCTACAATCCTTACAGAACAAAGTTTTTGGGGATTTTTTAAGTTATAAAGCGACAAGTCTAATATCAAATCTGGTTAATTAGGTATAAAAAAATGTTACATCACAAGCGCCATTGCCAAATCTTTCTTGATCTCCCCACATTCTCCTCCTGGGATTTGATCTCCCCAGATTCGCCTCTTGGGAGGGGTTAGGGGTGGGTCTCCACATTCTTTATCTAATTACACCAATGCTACCGGATTTGATATAATTTCTTTGTATAAGTCCAACTTGGTATTTGTTGGGTTGCGCTCCCGCTTAACCCAACCTACTGTATCATAACTAATTAGATAGCTTAATTTTCCGCAGGAACGAAATTTAATGCTTGACCATTCAACTGAGGAAACTCAATAAACACATCTATAAAGTCACCCGTTGCACCATCAAAACGAACCACACTACCAGTACCAGTGCTACTAGCATAGAGATTACCATCTGGTCCAAAACCTAACCCTCTTGGGGCATCCAATATTGGCACTCCCTCTGCATCTAAACCGGCATCAAGTACATCTAACAACGCTCCTGTCTCAACATCATACACGCGAACACTAGCTACCGAATCATCCTGACCAAAAGGAAATTCACTGCTGACATAGATATTGCCATCCAGACCATTAATCACATCTAGGGGACTTAATTCAGGGTCATTGACAAAATTAGGATTCAATACTTGACCCGTAAGACCATCATATTGAATGACTGTTCCACCGCCACCACCTGTTGCTGGGTCGGCACCATTTCCTAAGTAAAAATTGCCATCGGAACCAAATACAAAACCTCTGGGAAAATCTACTAATTCTGAGGGAATAAACTCATCAATAAAATCTCCAGTTTGACCGTTGAAACGTACAATTGAACCTAGCGATCGCGCCCCTACATAATAATTATTATCTGGTCCAAAAACTGCACCGCCACCATTTAATTCGGGAAATTCTATAAATGTTTCAATGAAGTTTCCTGTAGTGGCATCGAAGCGTAAAACATTGTCATTTCCACCATTAATTAAAACAGTACTAGACCCATCAATTTCTTGTACAATATCCCTGGGGTCGGTTAATTCTCCACCATTAGGAAATTCACCAATTAATCGACCAGTTAAACCATCAAAACGAATTGCTGCATCGTTACCATTATTAGCTGCACTGGTGACAACTACATCAAATATTATGCCGATAAAATTTTGGGAAAATAATCTATTTTCAGCAATACCAAAATTAACGAAATGTTCGATGGCAGTTAATAAGTTTTGTTGAACTGCATCAGCAACACCTGGATTTGTTTGGAGATAAATATCGGTATTAAATTGAGAATTAGGATCGAGATTTTCAAATTGACCGACTTGAATAAAATGTTGAATGGGAGTGATTGAGTTTTGTTGAACTAAGGCAGCAACATCTGGATTATTGGTTAAATAAAAGTTAGTATCAAAAAAAATACTGGGGTCTCGCCCTTCAAATTGACCGAAGCGAATAAAGTGGTCGAAGCCGCTTTGTACGATGCCATTGTTTACTGCTTCTGCAATTTCGGGATTAACATCTAGATAAAGGTTTTCATCAAATAAGTCACTAATTTCTAGCATAAGTCATTTATTTATTCGGGATATTTTAGTTATTAATACACAACTATTTTTATTTGGCAAGTTTTTGTATTTTATTGCTTTTGATTTAGCAATAATTGAATAATTTTTGTGGGATTTTCCTTTGTTTATTTATGACTTGCTTGGAAAAAATCAGCAAATCCTATTTAGATATTTTCATTTTTGCATCTTTCTAGATATTTTCAAATTGATAATCTTGAGTTTATTTAATGATGTGCTTTTAGAGCGGGTATCATTGGGGATAAAAAAAAGAGAATTCCGTATTTTCTTGCCTCCTTATTGCAGAGTTACTGAAGTCCGCAGTTCCTCCGGAGTAGGCTAACTGATAACTGATAACTGAAATGACCTGTTATTGCAGTCGAAGGAAAGGTTAGGACATATTAAAAGCCTAAAATTCAGACAAAGCAATATTTTTTCTTCTTCCTTCTTCCTTCTTCCTTCTTCCTTCTTCCTTCTTCCTTCTGCTATATTTGATAGATATTTTAAAATGTCTAGAAGTAGAGGCAGTTAATGTGGAAGTAACCCCATTAATACCGAAGATAGTATAGCCAAGACGCGCTCCTCCACCCTGGTTATATAATATTTCAACACCGTTGCAATATCTATTAACAATTTTGCTCTGTTTGATTCTTTCAAGAGTTTCAGAAGTAAAATCAAATTGTGTATTTATTTCTAACTCATGTTGCAGAATATCTTTGAGTTTTTTTCTGGGTTTGATATCAAGCATTAAAGGTAAAGATTGACTATAAAATTTATTTTTATACGCAATACCCCAGTGATAATTTTTGCTAGTACCATGAATAATGGGCTGCATAAATGTTTCTATTTCGCTATTTTTATTCCAGGGTAAACTGTCAATATCATTCTCTGTTAAAAATACAGAAAATTTTTCTAAATCGAGTATTTTTTGTGTTGATTTTACTCTAGTACCAAAAATAAAAATTCTGTCTCTATTTTGAGGAATACCAAAATTTATTGGGTTAATAATTCGCCATTAAATAAAATAATCTAATGCAGCTAGAGCATTTAAAATTATTCGGAAATGATACCCCTTTTCCATTGTTAAAATTCTTTTGACATTTTCTAATAAAAAATATTGGGGTTGTTTGGCTTGGATAATTTCAATAATCCGCTCAAAAAGTGTTCCTCTAACTTTATCTCTAATTCCCATTTTTTTGCCAGCTTGACTAAATGGTTGACAGGGAAAACCAGCAGTTAAAATATCATGTTCGGGAATTTTTGATATCTGAATTTTATTAATATCACCTAATACTATTGAGTCATTACCAAAATTACTTTGATAAACCTGACAGCAAAGTTCGTTAATATCATTAGCCCAAATAGTTTCAATATTTGCAGCTTTCATTCCTAAACAAAATCCACCAATTCCAGAAAATAATTCTATAGCTTTGAGTTTGTTAATATTATTCAATTTATATTCTCCTTTTAGTGAAATAGGGAATAGGAAATAGGGAACAGATAACAGGAAAGAGCAAATTATAAAAAGGTTTTTTCCTGCGGGAACCCTCCGCTAACAAGATTGAAAAATGTCTTAACCAATTCTTGTAGTGCTATAACTACTAAGACGGACATAATATAATTTGTGCTGAAAATATTTCCTACGTCCTAAATTTTTAAGTATGACAGCTTGTCTTTTGACATTTTCACTACTTTTACCCATCATAAAAAAAATTAAGGCATTGCTGAATTAAGGTATGAAAATAGATTTATAGGGAATAGGCAACACTTAATTGGGAACAGGGAACAGTTAATATTAACAAGTAATTCAAACAATCCAAAATACAAAATACAAAATTATCAAATCATACCTAGAATCAGCAACACCAAAATTAAAAATCATAAAATAAAGGAAAGAGAAGAATGAAAAAAATATTAAAACTAACATCAGTAATATTTATTTTAACTGTGGGATTAGGAATTGCTAAGACAGTTCATTCTTCTAGTAACGATCTAATTGCTGATGAGTCTCACGGAGGTATGAGTCATAGTCATAAAAAAATAGAAATTCCAGCAGATAAACCAGTTCCTAAAGTTGATTTAGTTGCTTATAAGGATACTATGAAAGGATGGAATTTAGAGTTGAAGCTAACTAATTTTAAGTTTGCCCCAGAAACAGTAAATCAAAGTAGTAACCCTAATGAAGGTCATGCTCATTTATATATCAATGACAAAAAAATTACTAGAATTTATAGCAATTGGTATTATCTAGGAAATTTAGACCCAGGCAACAATAAAATAACTGTTACTCTAAATACCAATAAACACGAAGATTTAGTCAGTAATAGTAAGATGATTATGGATACAGAAATTATTGAAGTGACAGCACAAAAATAGGGTGCATCTCAATGCAAGAATAAAGCCAAAAATTTATCGCTTTTAGGCAACAGTTCATCAGGGAACAGGCAACAGGGAACAGGGAACAGGGAATATATAGGAAAAAAGTATTTTTGCAAATATGAGATGCACCCCAAAAATAGGATTAATTACAGCAGTTATCGAGTTGATGAAGTACAAGGTTTTATTGTTTTAGGGAACAGAGAACACCGGATCTGGAAATATAGCGCTACGCGCATAGGGGAACCACCGGATTGGCAACGTACAATTGGCAACGTACAGAAGTCAGAAATAATCCCTGACAGAGTTTGAGTATTTATCAATGTCCTAACCTATTTGCGTATTGCTATACAGGAATAAATAGTCTTATAACTGTACCTCGCTATCCTCAAAAGTGCTGTAACTTATAAATAATCATCTTGATTATCTTTTCATTTTGGTTATTTTGGGTTTAATACCCTACCGTTAACGAGAGTATTTACAATTAGTTGGAGTTTGAGTCCCCATCCATTTTTTCTTCCTTCCTTCTTCTTTCTTCCTTCTTCCTTCTTCCTTTTCTTTTGGGTTTAATATCCCACGGTCAACGGGAGTATTTACAATTAGTTGGAGTTTGAGTCCCCATCCATTTTTTCTTCCTTCCTTCCTTCTTCCTTCTTCAACTATTTATCTTTTTTAAATATCAGAATATATAATCCTCGCCCACTAGAAGGATTAAAAACAACGTCAGTTTGAGTTAATTCCCATCCATCTTTACCCGCATCGTTTAAAGCTTCTATATAGCGGTCTCTTTCTTCATTACTTTGAGGAAAACCAAATTGATATTCAACCTTATATTCATATTTTCTACCTCTACCTTGACTTAACTTTTCTGAATCGATCGCCTCAATTTTTTGTTCTATTTTAGATGTAGTTTCAGGAATAGAAGTTGCGAAAGTCCTATTAGGTGAAAAAATTAACGCCACCGCTAGAAAAATAATCGCAATATTCAAAACAATTAAGTTAATAACTATCAGTTTATTTAGATTCCAGTCTCTCATATCATGTCCGCTTGAATATTTACACTTTAGTAGAAGGAAGGCAGAAAGCAGAAGGGTTTCTTACAATTATGATTTAATTCTATATTCACTTTTGTAAGTTGGGTTGAGGAACAAAATTCAACACATAGGACATTAGCAGAACTTACATTATTTCTGCTTAAACAAAGAAATATAATCAACTATGCTCCGGTCATAATATTTCGCATTTTTAACTTCTAAAAGCTATCCATAACCATAAATTTAAGAGTGAAAAATAACTGTTCATGTAGGTTTGGTTTAGGTATTTGTTGGGTTGCGCTTCCGCTTAACCCAAGCTACTGTATCTTTCTCCTTTTCCTCCTCTTACTTCTTTCTTTCCTCCTGACTTCTGACTCCTGACTCCTGACTCCTCTGTTATCCCATAATATTGCTAAAAAACTCTATTGTTTCTTTCAAAGCAACAATAAAAGCATCAATATCATCACGAGTATTATAAAAAGATAAACTTGCTCTAGCTGTGGATGAAATATTCAAATATTTATGTAAAGGTTGGGCGCAATGATGACCGGAACGAATTGCTACACCTGCTTCATCTAACATTGTTGATAGATCGTTGGGATGAAGACTTTCTACGGTAAAAGATACTAATGCTGCCCTACTTTCACCTTTCTCATTTGGTTGAGGCCCATAAATAGTAACTTCCGGAATTTGATTCAATCTTTCAAATAAATAAGTAGTTAATTCTGCTTCATAATTATGGATTTTTTCCATACCTATATTTGTCAGATAATCTACTGCTGCACCAAGGGCGATCGCTTCTCCAATAGCTGGTGTTCCTGCTTCAAATTTATGGGGTAATTCTGCATAGGTGGAATGGTCAAAAAATACTTCGGAAATCATTTCACCTCCTCCTAAAAATGGAGGCATTTCCTCTAATAATTCTAATTTTCCATAGAGAAAACCGATACCAGTAGGGGCACACATTTTATGACCGGAAGCTACTAACCAATCACAATCTATTTCCCGTACATCTACTGTGATATGAGGAACACTTTGGCAAGCATCTATTAATACTTTAGCTCCATATTGATGAGCGACCGCGCAGATTTTTTGCACTGGATTTTGACAGCCTAAAACATTAGAAATATGGGCAACTGCTACTAATTTTGTTTTATCTGAAACTAGAGTTTTATATTGTTCAAAATCAAATTCTCCGGTCTTGGTTAGCTCTACGAATTTTAAAACTGCTCCAGTTTTTTGAGCAACCATTTGCCAGGGAACAAAATTACTATGATGTTCCATAACTGAGACAATAATTTCATCTCCTGCTTTGAGATTATTTAAACCCCAAGAATAGGCGACTAAATTAATTGCTTCACTAGCATTTCGAGTATAAACAATTTCATTCCGAGATGCTGCATTTACAAAAGAAGCTACTTTATCTCTTGCTCCTTCATAAGCATCTGTTGCTTTTGAGCTTAAGGTATGAATACCACGATGCACATTAGAATTATATTTCAGGTAATATTCTTGCCAAATATTAATAACTGCTAGGGGTTTTTGGGAAGTAGCAGCATTATCTAAATAAACCAGTGGTTTACCATTTATTTCCTGATTTAAAATCGGAAATTCTTCCCGTACTTTTTCACCTAATGTTTTTTCTTGAATAATAGTCATTTTTCTTTGAAGTAAGATTTTGTTTTTGACTGATTTTAAATCTGTTTACTTGAAGTAGTAAGAAGGTTGAAATTAGGACTTTTGTCTTCAGGGTTAACAAATTTCAAGTTTATTTCCTGATGTTTCTCATCTATTAGATGAGATGTTGACTAAAAATACTCCTGGCTATTTTCCAAGATTATCTTTTTCCATGACATAAGTCTAAATCAACTTTTACAGCAGTTTTAGAGTTGATGAAGTACAAAGTTTTACGAATTTCGGGAATAGGGAATAGAGATTAGTATTAAACTCTACCTCACCCTTCCTCAAAAGTTCTGTAAACCTACCTTCTTCCTCCTACTTTCTTCCTTCTTCCTCCTTCCTTATTTTTTAGATATTTTGCCCAGTTGAAAAATCAAAGGTTTACTTTTGCTGATATTTCTCATCTATTAGATTTTTACTCAAAATATTCCTGTCAATATTTCAAATCTGGCAAAAGACAAAAAGGGAAAATTCTCAAATCCTTTAGATATTTTACCCAGTTGAAAAATCAAAGGTCTACTTTTGCTGATGTTCCTCATCTATTAGATAGATTTTTACTCAAAATATTCCTGGCAATTTTCCAATCTGGCAAAAGACAAAATTTGCCCCGTTGAAAAATCAAAGGTCTACTATCCTAATGTTTCTCATCTACTAGATGTTGACTAAAAATGTTCCTCCCAATTTTCAAAGATTATCTTTTTCTATTACATAAGTCTAAATCAACTTTTACAGCAGTTTTGGAGTTGATGAAGTACAAAGTTTTACGAATTTCGGGAATAGGGAATAGAGATTAGTATTAAACTCTACCTCACACTTCCTCAAAAGTTCTGTAAACCAACCTTCTTCCTCCTTCCTTCATCCAAAGTGTAACTATTTAACCGGACATGATATTACCGAATAATTAAGGTAAAAATTCTCTTATGAGCAAGGAGAAACAAGAAAAAATTTTCCTTTTATTCAATCCTCTTCCTTTTAGGGAAAGGTAATTATCAATTATCCATTATCAATTATCAATTATTGAATAGATTGTTTTGATAATATTCTGACTCCTGACTCCTGACTCCTGACTCCTTCTTTTACACTTTACAAGCAACACATTGTTTTAAAATCTGTTGCAAAGAAGGTAGTGGCAACTTGTTA
This sequence comes from Okeania sp. SIO2C2, assembly GCF_010692625.1. NCBI lineage: Bacteria > Bacillati > Cyanobacteriota > Cyanophyceae > Oscillatoriales > Microcoleaceae > Okeania > Okeania sp. SIO2C2. The sequence continues at coordinate 16,159 of NZ_JAAHGM010000019.1, read as the reverse complement.
AGAATTTCTGCCGCAAAAGCATCAATTAATAAGTTACGACTTACTTCTTCATTCAAACCTCGACTTTGCAAATAAAACACTTCATCATCATCCAACTGACTAACAGTTGCACCATGAGAACATTGGACATTATCTGCAATAATTTCTAACTGCGGTTTTGTATCAACCCTCCCATCAGAAGAAAGTAACAAATTACGATTTAACTGAGCTGCATTAGTCAACTGGGCAGTTTGAGAAACATAGACTTTGCCATTAAATATAGAATGTGCTTTGTCATCAACAATAGATTTATAAACTTGATCAGTCACACCATTGGGATGATTCAAAATAATGGCACTGTGAGTATCCGCTTCTTGCTCATTACCAATAAATGCCAAACCATAAAGATTAGTTTCTGTACCCTCTCCCATTTGAGAAACTTCCAAATTATGACGAGATAACCTTCCTCCTAAATGGATAGCATTGCAAGTATAGCGACTATTCTTAGCTTGAGCGATCGCTGTTTTGCCGATATGAAATGCTGCACCTGCATCTCGTTGTACGCGAGTATGATTAATTTCGGCATTTTCCTCTACCCATATTTCTGTAACTGTATTTGTCAGATAGGAGTGAGAACTAGGTGCTTCCGGACAAATAACTTCTGCTGTAACGCAATGCTCAATTATTGTCGCACTACTGTTACGCTCCGCTACTACCAAACAACGACGCTGAGTCAAGATGGGAATGTCGGTCTGAGTCGCAATAAATAATAGATGTATTGGTTTTTCCACAACTTGATTTTTTGGCAACCATACCACTGCTGCATCAGTTAAACCAGCAGTATTTAGGGATGTAAATACTTCCTTGCTTCCCTGTTGTTGCCCCAAATAATCTCCGATGCGGTCTTGATATTCGGGAGGTAACTGCCCTAGGTTTCCGACAAACACTCGATCTGTCAAACCTTCGACTGATGATAACTTTGGCGCAAATACCCCATTCACAAATACCAACCGACTGTCTATTGCTTCCGGCAAAATAAAAGGAGTAATATTCAACGCATCCAAATTTACTGGTGCAGGTGCTTGAAAATCTAACTTCATCATTGCAGACAAGTCAGAAAAGCGCCATTCTTCATCTTGCTTTGTCGGAAAGGCCAACTCACGCACCCAGGTTCCTGCGCGATCGCGTACTTGCTGTAACCAACTTGCCATATTTCCATCTAGAGGAAATTCTGGCGGTACCGTTGGAGATACTCCTTTACAACACTCTTTCAGTAACTTATCTAAATAAGATATCTCTGGTTTTACGGACACTTGCATATTTTTCACACTCCCACTTTTGCTTCTTCAATCAAATCATCGTAACCTTTTTCTTCTAACTCTAATGCTAATTCTTTTGTACCAGTTTTAATAATTCTACCGCCTTCTGTTACATGAACAAAGTCTGGCACAATATAGTTTAATAAACGTTGGTAGTGAGTAATTACTAACAGAGAATTTGATTCATTTGCTAATTCATTTACTCCATTTGCTACTATTCTCAAAGCATCAATATCTAACCCTGAGTCAGTCTCATCTAAAATTGCTAATTTTGGATCTAACAATGCCATTTGTAAGATTTCATTTCGCTTTTTTTCTCCCCCAGAAAAACCTTCATTTACACTCCGGTCTAAAAACTCTGGTTTCATCTTGACAATATCTAATTTATCCTGCACTAAATCGTCAAAATCAAAAGCGTCTAATTCTTCTAATCCCTGATGTTTACGTTTAGTATTATAAGCAACTCTTAAAAAGTCTAAATTACTAACTCCAGGAATTTCTAGGGGATATTGAAATGCCAAAAAAATGCCATTTAATGAACGTTCTTCAGGTTCCATTTCTAATAATTTTTTGCCTAAAAATGTAATTTCTCCCCCTGTAACTTCGTAGGCAGGATGACCTGCTAATACTTTAGAAAATGTACTTTTCCCGGAACCATTCGGACCCATAATGGCATGAATTTCTCCAGCTTTTATTTCTAAATTTAAGCCTTTAAGAATCTCCTTTCCTTCTACATTAGCAGTTAAATTTTTAACAGATAAAATAACTTCGCTATTTTCTTTAATCATATATACCTCTTTTGTAATTGATAATGAATAATTGATAACTTTTTATTGGTTTTTTGATTTTGCTGATTTAACAATAGCCGTCATCCGTAAATAATGAATAATTAATAATAAATAATTAATAATTATTTGATTTGGTCGATTTAACAATAGCCGTCATCCGTAAATAATGAATAATTAATAATAAATAATTAATAATTATTTGATTTGGTCGATTTGACAATAGCTGTCAGAAGTTTTAAGAGTTCTATGCAGTCTTGATTAATTGAGTCAAACCCTTTGACATCAATGTAATTTCCTTGATGTAATAGCTCTAACCAATACAGAGTTTCATTGACCTCTTTTAGAGCAATAGCCATTTTATGTACAAAGTCGGCAGGACTTTCAGCGTATTCAGCTTCACGCACCAAAGCAACAATTGCTGTACCACTACGAAGTAATTGCTTTGATCAAACATACTCCTGTTTCTCTTGATTAAGGTGTTTTGACAGTTTAACAATTCGTAGTGCAAATGCAAATGATTTTTCTTTGACTACATTATTTTTCATAATTACCAATTATCCATTAATAATTATTGGGGTTGCACATTATGGAATGATACTGCCAAAAATTGGTTTAGATTTTGACTAAAAAAACCTCATATTAATCATTCTAGCAATTCTCAAATCTACAATCCAATTCAATCAAAAATATCAAATCATTCGTCACTGTGCAACACCTAATTATTAATTATTAATTATTAATTATTAATTATTAATTATTAATTATTAATTATTAATTATTAATTATCCATTATCCAACTGTTCCTTCTAATTTCAAACTCAATAATTTGTCAGCTTCAACAGCAAATTCCATAGGCAACTCATTAAAAACATCCTTACAGAAACCACTAATAATCATAGATACCGCATCTTCAGCAGAAATACCCCGTTGAGTAAAATAGAAAAGTTGATCTTCACCAATTTTAGAAGTAGAAGCTTCATGCTCAACCTTAGCAGTATTATTATCTACTTGAATATAAGGAAAAGTATTTGCTTGAGCGCGATCGCCAATTAACATTGAGTCACATTGAGAATAATTCCGCGACCCCTTAGAACCAGACCCCATTTTTACCAAACCACGATAACTATTAGCAGATTTGCCAGCAGAAATACCCTTAGAAATAATTGTACTGCGAGTATTTTTGCCAATATGCACCATTTTTGTACCTGTATCTGCTTGCTGCTTATTATTAGTCAGAGCAACAGAATAAAATTCTCCCACAGAGTTGTCTCCCACCAACACACAACTAGGATACTTCCAAGTAATAGCAGAACCAGTTTCTACCTGCGTCCAAGAAATTTTAGAATTTACTCCCTTGCACAAACCGCGCTTAGTCACAAAATTATAAATACCACCCTTACCATTTTCGTCACCAGCAAACCAGTTTTGCACCGTCGAATATTTAATCTCAGCATTATCAAGAGTAACAAGTTCAACTACAGCAGCATGAAGTTGGTTAGTATCAAACATTGGAGCAGTACAACCCTCCAAATATGTTACCGAACTACCCTCCTCAGCAACAATTAAAGTCCGCTCAAACTGACCAGCGTCTCCATTATTAATTCTGAAGTAAGTAGAAAGATCCATCGGACATTTTACACCTTTAGGAATAAAGACAAAAGAACCATCACTAAATACAGCAGAATTAAGAGCAGCAAAAAAATTATCCCCTACAGGTACAACACTACCAAGATATTTTTCCACCAACTCTGGATATTCCTGCACTGCTTCAGAAATAGAACAAAAAATCACACCATCTTCAGCAAGTTTCTCCTTAAAAGTAGTCGCAACAGAAACACTATCAAATACAGCATCAACCGCAACATTACTCAGACGCTTCTGCTCCGAAAGGGGAATGCCAAGTTTCTCAAAAGTATCTAACAAAGTAGGATCTACTTCATCCAGACTTTTCTTCTTATCTTGAACTTTTGGCGCAGAATAGTAAATAATATTCTGATAATCTATTTGTGGATAGTCAACCTGTGCCCAAATTGGTTCCTTCATTTGTAGCCACTTTCGATATGCTTTCAGACGAAAGTTGAGCATAAACTCTGGCTCATTTTTTTTAGCAGATATCAGACGAACTACATCTTCGCTCAGTCCACGAGGAATAGTTTCTGATTCGATATCGGTAACGAAACCATACTTATAAGGTTGATTAACTAAGGTTGTTACTTTAGCAGTCATTGTATTTATTTCCTAGTTATATTTACTTCTTTAGTAATTTAGATGGCCTTTAGCGACCACTTAAACAACTTATTTGTTGCTTAAGTCTATTTTAGGTTACATTAACAACAATGATATTGTCAAAGTCCAATTTAAGTATTTTTTTTGACAAAATGGAAATTACCCAACAAAATTCGACCAAACAAGAAATCCTACAACATTTAATGAAGCGAACTCAAGCCACCGCCTTAGAGTTAGCAGAATCTTTAGAAATTAGCCCCCAAGCTATACGTCGCCATTTAAAAGACTTAGAAGCAGAAGGACTGATTATATATAAGTCAGTACAAACCGGGATGGGAAGGCCACAACATATTTATGAATTGACCACCCAAGGACGCGATCGCTTTCCCCATAATTATGATGAATTTGCTGTTTCCTTCCTCGACACCTTAGCCGAAACTATTGGCCAGGACCAACTCAGTCAAGTATTCCACAAACAATGGCAGCGTAAAGCAATGCACTATCGCCAACTATTAGGGACAGGAAAAGTGCAGGAACGCGTAGCCCATTTAGTAGAACTCCGCAAAGCAGAGGGTTTCATGGCAGAGTGGTATCCTGTAGAATCTCAGGAAGTGGACGAGCGATCGCTCAAAATTCAGAATTCAAAAGTCAAAAGTGATTCAGCTTCCTCAGCAGAAATAGGGGAACCACAGTTGCCCGTTGAACGCTACATATTTATGGAGCACAACTGTGCTATCTCCAGTGTGGCCGAATCTTTTCCCAGTGTTTGTGGCCATGAGTTAGAGATGTTTGGTGCTGTACTGCCTGATTGTACTGTGGAGAGAACTCATTGGATTGTTAATGGAGAACATCGTTGTGGTTATTTAATAACTAAGAGAGGGAACAGGGAACAGGGAATAGGGAATAGGGAATAGGGGGAAACATTTCCTTTATCATCAGTTTCTGTCCTAACCTTGCTATAAGAATGAGTAGTCTAATTCTGATATAGAATCCGGTTATTTAACGAAGTCAGAAGTCAGAAGTTATTTTTGTAACGAGGATTTGAGCTTTGCTCCAAAAACCTGATCGCCAGTCAAGGCGGGGTTTTAGACCCATATTATTTTGATAAATATGATATGTGTTGACCATTCTATAATTACTTCAATCTCCCCTACTCCCCCATTCCCCTACTCCCGGTCCTCCCTTCCGTATCCGTATATCCGTGCCATAATCAGTGTGAGCCACTCCCCTTTTCTCCTGAATCAAAAATATAAAATCAAAAATTAATATGCAACAATCTATGGAATTTTTAACAGCGGAGGAATCTGCTCAAGTTGATGGGGCGCTCCTAACTTCCAAAGACAAGTTTTCAACGCGACTGGCCATTTATTCATTGAGGTGTCTGAAGCAAATAGCAGAAGAAACAGGTTTAGCTCCAGAAGAAATACCCTCAGAGCAAATAACTACTTGGATTCAAAAGGACGAGAATATTAAGGAACATTTAGATGTAGATGCTAACTTTGAGAGCTTTTTTACTAGGTTAGTCATCTCCTCGTTACGTCCTTTAAAAGAGGTTTCTCAAGAATTTGGTGTACCACTCCAAGATTTGACGGTGCAACAGGTGGTTAAATGGTATGAGAAAGAGGGGATTCAATAATGGATAATGGATAATGGATAATGGGTAATGGATAATTACCTTGATTTATCTGAATTTCTCCCCTGCTCCCCTGCTCCTCTACTTCCCTACTCCCCTACTCCCCTGCTCCCCTACTCCCCCACTCCCCCACTCCCCTTGGCCTAAAATTCAGAGATTAAAAAAAATTTGCTTAGGGGGTTGACATTTCTGAAAAAGATATTTATAGTAGTAAACGTAAGGAAAAGAAAGCGCCCAACAACTTAAATAGTTTAAGGCAAAAATAATTAATTTATATCATGATCAGCTTTTCCTGGTGTCTATGACGTAGTGGACCAACTCCGATCCATCCCGAACTCGGAAGTTAAACGCTACGGTGGCGAAGATACTCGGTGGGTAGCCGCCCGGTAAAATAGCGCGATGCCAGGTTAAATATGAACAAAGGTTCTCTCAACGATACGAGGGAGCCTTTGTTTTTTGGTGAATTTAATTTAATTTATAGCGGTTTTCAGCTAGATGAAGCACAGGGTAGATTCAACAATTAATAATTAATAATTAACAAATACATCTCCTTGAAAAAAAGAGGGAGGGAGGATTGACGCGGAGCGTGAAAATTTTTTCTTTTTTAAAGGAGGCTTTAAACCTTTATTATTCGGTAAGGAGATTCCATAAAACGTTTGTACTTTCATTAAACTGTCATCAAAATGTTGAAATAATGATAAACACAAATGAGATTGATTATAGTTATGATACTATCCTGAAGACTAATCTTATTCCTCATTACTAATAACTATGAGCGATTTATCTGGAAAAAAAGTAGAATTTCCTGAATTTTATCAACAGACATATGGTTGATCCTATGCAGATGAAATAGCTACTCTTAAATATGGGTATGGGATGTTGACTATTGCTGGAGCAGATGGAGAAGTTAGCGAAGCAGAAATGAATGGGTTAATAAATCATCAACGTTCTATAAATGTGCCAGAAGAAATTATTGAGGCATACAAAGTATTTGACTATAAAAATGCTAACTTGGAAGAGCTAGTTCCTGATATTAATAAATGTGATGTGCCTTTTAGTGTTCCTAGGACATTAATTTTTGATGCCATTCAAATGTGTAGAGCAGATTCGGAATTCGCCACTCAAGAACAAATGGCAGTCAAAAAAGCAGCTAAACTTTTAGGAGTTCCTGATGATATTGTATTAGCTCTAAACCGTCTGGTGGATCAAGAAGAAAGCCTAAATGCTATGCGGAGGGCATTGCTGGAGACAGAGAGGTTATAATTATAGTCGGAATTCACACTAATTATATTCTACTGAGAGCTTGGATTTACATAAAATTATTGATATTTCAGGTAAACCAACTCTCTTTAGACAAAACGATTAAACTTGTTATATCACCAAAAGTAATATTAGACAATTTATTAAAAAATGGGTTCCTAAGAAGATATTGACAGGGGCGATCGCACAACTTCTGGCCTATTTGTAGGAGATGAAATAATTCTAGAAATAGGCCATTGGTTAGTAAAGGAAATAGTAGTCATCGCAGGTTTAGCCATCGCAGCTAGGGTATTTTAACTTCTGGTGCTAGAGGTATTGGGGAAGCGATCGCCAAAGTAAAAGAAACAATCCCTTATCCTTTTACTATTGAAATAGAAACAGAAACATTAGTAGAGGTAAAGACTAATTTAGAGCATCAGGCAGATATTATTATGTTCAACAATATGTCTGTTGAAGTTATGGAGCAAGCAGTTAAAATGATTTGGCAAAATAATAGTCAGATTAAAATAGAAGCTTCGGGAAATATTACCCTGGAAACTATTAGGAATTTTGCCGAAATAGGAGTAGATGATATTTCTACAAGCGCTCCTATTACTCGTTACTCGGTCAACTTGGTTAGATTTAAGTATGAAAATAGAAAAGGTTTTAGATGGTAGGTTTTAGGTTTTATACCAGTTTGAAAAAAAATACTACAAATAATCTCGAAGTATAGATGCTAGATGCTTCAAAATATCCACGCCAATAATTAGAAAACTATCTCTATCATTTCCCTATTTTTTTTCAAAATTTATATCATTATCTATTGATATTGTTCATGTAAATCAAAGGGTGAATATCTAAGGAAAATATAGGTCTTTTCGTGCTTTTAAGCCTTCTTTCCTAGATAAATAAAACCTTTTTGCTTCTTCCCTCCTGACTCCTGAGGACTGTCTCCTGTCTCCTAAGTAATTAAGATTAATATCATACACGCGCTTCAGCAACGCCCCTTCTTCCTTCTTCTACTTTGAAATAAAATGTACCCAGAAACTCCCATCTGGCATACAAACATTCCGAATGAATCGATAAGAATAATGTAAATAAGCACCACTTAGGTCAGTACGATATCCAGTAGAAAACCATTCCCCATAGGGGTCATGGATAAATAATCCTTCATTATCAAAACCAACACCGACAATCAGATGACCAAAAGAAGTAAAATAACTATGTATAGCCACAGGATTTCCTGCTATTAGGTAGTCTTGAACTTCTTCAATAGTAGCATTAGTTTTAAAAGTATCTTGACATCCATAATCTCTAACAATTTTAACTAAATGATGTGGATTATGACGACTGTAACCTTGACTTAAAGCATATTCATAAAGTTCATCTTCAAATTGACCATAATTAGACCTACGATTAGCCTGCAAAAACTCTAAACAGGAAGCGATTGAAGTAATATTACATAAACCTGTGGGATTATACCAATTGTCTAGTTTTGGTTTGTAGGGAACTTTAATTCTGATAGTATTTGGTTTGTGCTTAGGATGCACAATTTGATGATTTTCATAAATTTCGATGTGTTTTTCATGGATATACCAAATTCCTGAACTGTTGTGTTTATGGTTACGAAAGGCAATCCGGAAGTGGTTTCTCACTGTAGCGTAAGCTAAAAGTTCAAACTCTTGATTAGCAGGGATATGATGTTTTTCTGACTCAGTTAATTGAGAAGATTGAAGGGGTCTTGATTTCAGGATAGTGTCTTTTTTCGTTTTTAATATGATTAGAGATGCAGGAATATTTACTTCTTTTGCATCGAACAATTTTTTGATAGTTTTCTCCCCTAAATATCCAGCTTCACCACTTTTTTGATCTACTTGAAATCGATGAAGTGCTGCTGTGGTTAATGGGCCAAATATGCCATCTATTGGAGGGTTAAGCATATTTAGGTCAATGAGTATGGCCTGAATCTCACGGGTGAGGTGTTCATCATCGGCGAGAGTTTTGACGTCGTATTTAAGGTCTGTCCCCAGAAAGTCTTTAAGTTCCATGCTAGGTTAATGATAACTAGGAAATAGCTAATCAGCAGCATAGTACACTCTGGCTCTAGACTCAACTCGGAGATGGGACACTTGGGCTAAAAAGTCAGGAGTCAGGAGCGGGGGAGGCCAAACGAAAGTCGCTACTTCTACAGACTCCCGAAGTTGGAGAGCAAGGAATTTTTGGCCGAAATATCAAGATTGGGAGACACACCTTCATTAATGGATAATGGATAATTAGGGTTTGCTGAAAAAGTCTTATGGGTAAGGGTAGGAGACAGGAGACAACCCACCCCTCACCCCTCCCCCTCCCAGGAGGGGAAGACAGGAGACAACCCACCCCTCGCCCCTCCCCCTCCCAGGAGGGGAGAAATGGGTCGGGAGCGAGGAGATAGGAGTAAGATAAGAATTGTCCCAAGATTGTTCTGCCCAACTATGAGCCTAAAATACGCTCCTTTTTGAGCGTCAAGAGCTGAAACAGGCGCACTTTTTAAAGGCCCCAAAAAGGCTAAAACCTTTATCTGTAAATACTTTTAGATTTAATCAGCAAGCCCTAATTACCTCTGGTTAAAACGGTGCTTGATTGAATATCAGGAAATATCATAGCACTTTTCTCTTGGTTGATTGGATATAGCGAGGTTTCCTCGCCATCCCATCCTACCGAAAGCTCCGCTTTTTCCTACGGAATGCTGTGCAAATATGTCGGCGATAGACGTTAGCGGAGCTTTGCGCTAGCAAAACGACCGCTCTCTTGGTCGATTGGATATGGCGAGGAGACCCGTTCTTGCAGACCCGCTCCGAAGTACGCCATCCCACCCTTCGGGAAGCTACGCTAACGACCGATTTTTCCCCTTGAAAGGGGAGGCGAATCAAGCTGAATTATTTAATTAATAATTATTAATTATTAATTATAATGTTTTTGTAAGTCACTAAACGGACCATTTGCAGCATACCAATAATCTGCAAAACGAAGTTGAGGTAAACTTCTTTAGGTTACTACCGCTCGCCCCTTAATCTTATTGATGGGAGTGAATATGAGTAGTCTCTTCTGGCATAGTCATGGTGAGCTTTGGCTTCTTCTTATCCAATTGTGCTTTCACCCATCCCTCATTGACAAGCACATCTAAACACTGAAAAACTTGATTGAATGCGATGCGTGCATGTTGAGATGAGGAAAATTTCTTTTGACAAAATACTTTAACTACATTGGCGATCTCTCTAATATCTGAAGTTTGGCTTAAAACCTTAAAAATTAGGTCATAGTAACCTGCTATCGGCAAACGATCATTACCTCTAACATAACACTTGATTCGTTTAATTTCTCCCTGGGAATAGTGAGGAATAAAATCTTCTTGAGCACCTTTCAAGTTAAGCTTAAAGATATTAAAACCATCAATTTGCCATTTAGCTTTCTGCTGGGCAAATTTTTGTAAAACATGTTTCATAGAACCTGGGTCAAAACCACCAATCACTGGCTGTTCAATGTGGTCGTTCGTAAATCCACCCTGGGCAAGCCACCGGAAAGCTTCATCTGGACTTAACCGTAGACCTGAGTCTTTGGCAATATCTCGACAGTGTTTTTTCAAATCAGTAAATTGTCCATTGGCTGCATACCAGTAGTCAGCAAACTGGATGTGCTGTTTAATCCGTCTTTGCTGAGTTTGCTCATAGTGCGTTTTCAGCCAACCTGAATCATGCTTTCCTCGTTCTAACTCAAGAATGGTATAAGCTACTTCTCTAGCACTAGAGTGAGTGAGAGTCATCCCCGCAGCTAAGATTGGATCGGCAAAACCGGCTGATTCACCAGCTAAAAACCAGTTTTCCCCTACCATTCGTTGGGCTAGAAAAGACCAGTCTTTGGTTGTTTCAATCTTGTTTCGACTGGTAGCATTAGTAATCAGATTAGCAATTCGAGGCTCACTTTTTAATGCTTCAGCATAAACTTCTTCTGGGCGTTTTCTCAGTTTTTTATAATGTTCAGCAGGACAAATAAAACCGATACTGGTACGAGTTGGTCCCAGGGGGATAAACCAAATCCAGCCATGACTCAAACTCATGACTTGAACACGAGTCCCACCAACGCCAATTTCTTCCGCCCATTCTGCATTCGTCCAATAATCCCAAATTGCGATATTTTGGAGTCGTGTGGGGATATCGGTTTGCACACCTAAAGCACGTCGCAGCACTCCCATATGTCCGGAGCCATCAATATAGTGGCGAGCTGTCACCTGTTGTCCGTTACTTAAGTGTAGAGCGGTAACTCGATCGCCATCAATATCAACTTTGGTTACTGCTGTTTCTTCCTGAACCTCACAACCTAACTCTTCTGCATGGCGCAGCAAAATATCATCATAGACTGCTCGATCAACTTGAAATGCCGTAATTTTGCGCTGTCCTTTATATTTAGCAGGACGGGACTCATCCTTAAATTCTGCAACCGGAATGAAATCAAAATCCCAAAGGTCAGGATCTTTTCCCCAGCGATAGGTCGCACCAATTTTAATGGGGAAATTAGCAGCTTCTACTTTATCCCAACAACCCATTTCCGCCAAAATATTGCTGATTCCTGGAAGTTGACTTTCTCCTACATGGTCACGGGGAAATTTCTCTTTTTCTAAGATGAGAACCTGCAAGTTAGGGGCATATTTCTTTAACAGTGTTCCTGCTGTGCTACCAGCAGGTCCTCCCCCGATAATAACGACATCATAGTAATTTTGTTGAAGGGAATTGCTCATAATTTTTTGACTTAGAATATTTACCGCCGTGACCATTTCTAGTTGAAATTCTTCATACTAAAAGGGTAAGAACACAAGAGACAAAAGGTTAGAACTTCTGTTTTGTCTTACCTTACCCTTAGAGCTTCTAGAGAAATCACTTTCTCAGACCTGGGAATTACTTAACCTTTATTTGTACGCTTTCTACGATATAGTTCTCCCCCTAATAGAACAAAACCGAGTAGGAAAGCTGGTTCTGGAACATCTGCTGGTTCTGATTCTATATGAAAGGTTAATGTACTAGTATCTAAGTAAGTTGCATCAATTGCATCACCTACATCATCAAAAGATTCATAAAATTCTATATTGACTAGACCATCAGCTAAAAAGATAGGGGTCAAGAAAGACCCACTATCAACAAAAGTTTCAGTTCCGGGAACACTATTACCAGCTCCAGCAGTAAGAGAGAATAATGAGTTACCATTGGTATCACTAAATAGAATTACAGCTTCACTTAACCATGAACCTCCAAAGGTCTCAATAGTTAGATCCCAATCCACGCCAAACAAATTAACTGCAGAACCAGAACCCAGACCAAAAGCATCAGCAATATCTAGAGTTAATACTTCATTATCAGAATCACCTAGGTTATCCCAACTGTTAGTACCACTAATATCGAAAGTTCGTGCCTGAGTAAATATTGTTTCTGTTAATTCAGCATCAAAGGTTAATATACTAGTGTCTAAGAAAGTTGCATCAATTGCATCACCTACATCATCAAAAGACTCATAAAATTCTACATTGACTAGACCATCAGGCAAATAGAAGGAAGAAGACTCACTACCAACAAAAGTATCAGTCCCAGTGGTACCAGTACCAGGATCAAGATCAAATAATACGTTACCACTAGTATCAGTAATCTGAATATCAGCTTCACTTAACCATGAAATTCCAAAGGTCTCAATAGTTACATCCCATTCCACGCCAAACAAATTAATTGCAGAACCAGACATACCTAGAGCATCAGCAATGTCTAGAGTCAATACTTCATTATCAGAATCGCCTAGGTTATCCCAACTATTAGTGCCGTTAATATCGAAAGTTTGTGCCTGAGCAGTACCACCTGCAAGAACAATGCCTAAAGCAGTAGCAGCAGCAATAGAAAGCTTTTTCAACATAATTAAATCTCCTTAGTAAAGTTTATTTTGATTGCGTACAAATCTAATCTACCTCCCCCCCGAAATTTCTGCAACCCCTTTATGCTCTACTTTACCGAATCTTTAAAAAAGTCTACAGTGTTTTTTGTAGTCAAAATCAGCCAAATATATTAGGAGTCGAGATTCTAATGTATTGCTATGGAATGGGTAATTATTAAGTTTTGATGAAGCGACATAACTCTTTCCGGATATTAAAGTGTGATCGTTGTATTATTTCGTCTTCAAGTTAGTCCTATAGATGTAGTGGCGACTTCCAAAAGTCATGTTAGTAACGGATGTAACTGATGGCTTAATTGCCGGGAATTTTGACTCCTCGGTGCATTATATGATGTCCGGATCATGAGCAATCAAAAAGTTTTTGTTTGTAGTAGAGCTTTAATTAAACTATTCAACCGGACATGATATTACGCCAGAAATTTTCAATAGAGTGATTCACCACAAATATGATTACTGCCAATTTTGATTGCTTGGTGCGTTACGGCAGAAATTTTCAATAGAGTAATTCACCACAAATATGATTACTGCCTAACGCACCCTACCTAACTACCTAACTTTTAGGCGTTGCAGATTTGCGGGATGAATGATAGGTTGGGACAGAGCAAGTCAAAGGGAAAAAATATGGAATGTCCAGAGTGCCAATCTAAACATATCCGTAAGAACGGTCGCAGACGCGGCCAGCAGAACCACATTTGTGTCAATTGCGGTCGCCAATTTGTATCGAATCCTCAAACTCAACTAGGATACAGTGACGATGCTCGTCTCATTTGTCTAAAAATGTATGTCAATGGTATGGGTTTTCGTGGGATAGAACGGGTAACAGGAATTCATCATACCACCGTCATCCGATGGTTACGACAGGTGGGAGAACAGTTACCAGATGCCTATGAACCCTCCGAAATTCCTGAAGTTGGGTTCCTTGACGAACTACAAACTTTTGTCGGCTCAAAAAAAAGAAAATCTGGCTCTGGACAGCAGTTGACCACTTCCAAGCTGGTATATTAGGTTGGGTGGTAGGAGACCATAGTGCTCTGACTTTTGAACCTCTATGGCAGATTGTTGGACTGTGGCAGTGCTTCTTCTACGTTACTGATGGGTTTAAGGTGTACCCCCAGTATATTCGTATCGGGCGACCAGATAGTGAGCAAGACCTACATGACCCGAGTAGAGGGAGAAAATACAGGTCTAAGACATTATTTGGCTCGCTTACATCGCAAGACCTTGTGTTATTCCAAGTCAATAGAGATGCTTAAACATTCCATCCGACTATTAATTCACTATCTTAAGTTTTGGGATTTGCCCGTTCCCTCTAGATTCATCCCGCCCCTCAGCAACGCCGAATTTTTACACTTACTTAGGTCGAAACGCTATTACTCCATAAGCATCAACAGACAAATATTTTGATGCCGCCTGTTGAATATCAGACGAGTCAAGTGCCTGAATATTCTGAGGATAACTGAGCGCAGGTGCTAAGTCTCCCACTATTGAGTGATAGTAACCATATAAATTAGCTCGATCGCTCGGTGTCTCATTGGCAAAAACAAACCTATTGGCAACCAATGTCCGAATGCGTTGAATTTCTGTTTCTGTCACCGACTCTTGTTGGATAGTATGTATGTGGTGAGCGATCGCTACTTCTACTTCAGCTAAATTTTCTTCTGGCAACCTAGCAGATATATAGAAAACACCTTGATGACGATGACTCATATTACTCACACCAATAGAATAAACCAAACCTCGCTCTTCCCGTAAGTCACGCACCAGGCGAGATGTTTTCCCCCGACTCAAAATAGTTGCCAATACATCTAAGGCATAAGTTTCATGTAATTGAGTTAACCCAGGTACTCGCCAAAGCATCATTAACCTTGCTTGTTGAAGAGCTTCATCAACTACTTCATGGCGAACTATTTTTGTAAAAGGTTGCTCTGGGGTTAAATTATTTGTGGGTGGTAGTGGAGGTATTTCTGGAATATTTTTGCTGTTTTGTGCTTCGGTAAATGAACTGGCGACTATATCAATTAATTCTTCTACTGGTAAATTTCCGACTACAGTGGCAGTCATAGAACCAGGTTGATACCAAGTCTGATGAAAGTCGCGCATTTGTTGGGGTTGCAGTTGAGAAACAACTTCAGCCGGACCTAATACCGGACGACGATAAGGTAATTTTTCAAAGGCGGTTTCAATCGCTTTTCGGTAACAACGACGGTTAAGGTTATCATCTGAGCGCCGAATTTCTTCTAGTACAACAGACCGCTCTCTTTCAAAAGGGTCATCTGCAATGCTGGCATTTAGGAGTACTTCCCACTGCAAAGGTGCTAATTTGGCAAAGTCTTTAGGAGCAGTGGTAATGTAAAAATGGGTGTAGTCTTGGCTAGTGGCGGCGTTCATTACGGCACCTTGTTGTTCTACTAAGCGTTCAAATTCACCACCAGCGAGTTTGGGAGTGCCTTTGAAAATTATATGCTCAAGAAAATGGGCCATACCATTGATTGGTTCGGATTCAACTGCAGAACCAACGTTTAGCCAAATATTGAGATTAACTGCTTCAACTGGTAGGTATTCGGCAATGATAGTAAGTCCATTTGGTAGTTGGTGGATAGTAGGGGCGTTGAGAGATTCGAGGGTTGGTTGGACTAGGGTTGAGGTCATTCTTGATTTTTTCTGTGGTTTACCTTTCTCAATATAGTGACATCTCCTTCAAAAGAGGGAACAGGGAACAGGGAACAGGGAACAGGGAACAGGGAGAAATAATTCAGGATTTACGCATGAACGCTATTGGTAGGGTGTGTTAGCCGTAGCGTCACCCACAAATAACTATATCTATGGTCAGTGCGTAAGTCCTATAGAACCCCTGAGCGTATCTTGATAAATACCAAGTTTTTTGATCTAGGAGTCAGGAGACAGGAGACAGGAGACAGGAGTTCATTAATGGATAATGGATAATTGATAATTGATAATTACCTCTGGTTAAAACCGCTACGGAATTGAATATAAGGAGATATTATTTCTTT